>DWUX01000070.1 GCA_019120545.1 Candidatus Blautia stercoripullorum
CTCGCTTATACTCCCCGTGGTCATTTCCACTTCCGTCAGTCATATAAGCACTTAAAACATAACATCTATGGTAAAAAAAGTCAATGATTTTTGCGGAGGAAAATAAAATCCTTTAAAGAAAAAATTTTTCTCCCGCAGGCTTACCCTCTTCTTTCCAATCCCTCCATTTCCAAAACATATCCGGATTTTCTTTTAACTTTTTGCTGGCATTTAAGAGATAAGGATCATCACAGATATCTACCACCTTGATCCGGTCAAGAGGCGCATAGGGAAAAGGAATATAATCTGTAAACCAGCCTGCCAGATTCGTAAGATCCAAGCCCTTATGATCTTCTGATTCGTAAAGACATGGATGTTCCCGTTTATAAAATCCATACTCCGTTTTTGTCCATTCAAAGTGATCCCGGTCCGACATCGTCTCCCTGCAATATACCACATAAAATGGTCTTCCAAAAGGATTGGCATCTATATACAGTATATCTCCCGGATGGTAAGGCAAAACAACATTCATTGGTTCCTCCACCAGTTGTGCATGTTTCAGAATAAACTTCTGCTCCTCCGTAAAATATTTCAGATAGTCCGGATGCCGAAACATTTTTCCCTCAAAGTGATAGGGATATCCCTGGACACTCAGCATTTCCAGTTTCAAAGAAAATGTGACTGCATACTGCTCATAGATGCAGTCATCTAACTGGATATATTTCGTGACTTCCCAGTAAAATTTATCTTCCATCGATTCCTCAAATAAGTCCTGATCTTCCAGAAACCTTTCCGACTCTTCTTTCAGGTATTTCCAGAGATGGGGATGGAGTCTTGTAAATGCCTGATATCCCATAGAGGAACAGTCCGCATACAGGCAATCTTCATCATCCCGATACCGAAATCTTACTCCTAAAAAAGAAAACGCACACTCAACCCCTGAACGATTTTCTTTTTCCGGGAAACTATCCATATCAAGAAGAGCAATTTGCTTCATCTGCTCAAGGAGTGTCAGATACTCTTCCAAGGAAATATTCTGCGTCATACTGGAAAATATTGACATTTTTATCATCCCCCTGCCTGTGTTATTTTTCAGCTTTCCATCCCGCATCCAAATGACATTTATAATGTCTGCTGTGATCGTAAATCACCCGGGGCTGCTCTGGAAGTTGGAATTTTTCTATGATGTCCGTTAGATATTTAAGATAGATATTGGGATTCATATACACAACTACTGTTCCGTTTTTCTTTACTTCAACTCTGCCTCTGGGATAATAGTTATAAGGTTTCTTACATGCTTCCGGCCTGACATATTCCCATATTTTCTTGTGAACATAAGTATCTCCCGACCGGGATACCCCATAAGGAAATTTTTCATCGTATGGAACGGACAGAATATTTCCTTCGATCAACCAGAAAACTCCTTTTAATGGCTTACTCATATTTCACCTCTGTCCTTTAAGTCACTATTCGCACCAAAACAGATTGTCTCTGTCCTGACACCATCTTTCAAACTCTCTGCTTCTGTATTCATGGTAGTTTAAATGATCGCTGCAATAATATGAAAGCAGATATAAAAGCTGTTCATCATCTAATGTATCCAGACAAATTCTTTTTGTCTCGTCAAGCCATTTCTTAAACCTCTTAAAAAAATCTGTAAACGTTGTTTTCTGATATCTTTTACTAACCTTTTCAGATAATAGATAACAAATTTCTCTCATTCTGCTTTGATTTTTTTGTTCAACAGTTACACATCTATCTGCAAACTTCCTTCTCCGATATTCATAATAGTTTAAATTATTGGTACAATAATATGAAAGCAAACATAATAATTGTTCATCATCTAATGCATCCGTCCGAATTTTTTTAGGGCACTTGAGCCATTCCAAAAATCCCTTGAAAAAATTTGTAAACGTTGTTTTCTGATACCTTTCACAAATCTCTCCTGATAGTAAATGACAGATTTCATTCATTCTGCTTCCACTTTTAAATTCTGCCGGTATTGGGGCATCCTGAAATTCTTCCCTGAATATTTCCCGTACCTTTTCTCTGATATCATCATTATGGGTAATCTCCGGATTCTTTAATAACCGGCTCGCTTCCATAAGACAGTCATAGCCACAGTTTTCCACTATTTCCACATGATAATAGGGAGGAACAGGTTTATGATACTCTAAAGAAACCCTGCTCAGATTATGGCTTCTGTA
The DNA here is from genome assembly GCA_019120545.1 of Candidatus Blautia stercoripullorum. GTDB lineage: Bacteria > Bacillota > Clostridia > Lachnospirales > Lachnospiraceae > Blautia > Blautia stercoripullorum. The sequence continues at coordinate 2,187 of DWUX01000070.1, forward strand.
GTCCCGCTTTGGAATTTTATATTTGATAAAGTCAGCCAGATGCTCTCCATTTTTTATATAAAGAAGTCTGTCTCCGCACCAAACGGCATAAAAGGGCCTTTCATGTGGACTTCCATCTATATACAGGATGTCACCTTTATCATATGGTAGCTCAACATCCGGATATGATCCAAACAGGTAAAGATTGTCGGAAATGATCTTTTCTGGTTTGGACAGTATATAACCTTTTTCCTCATATCCGGCAAAACCTCTGTAAGATCTGGTAGGGTCATCTATGGAGACTATTTCGCCTTTCAAAGAAAAATCCGCACGGTATAGTACAGTCATATTTCTATCAATATCCGCATACTTTGTTACTGTAACATAATACTTTTTACTTATCCGCTCTTTAGAATATAATTCCTGATTATACTTTCTCCATACTTCTTGATATACGCTTTTACATGGTTCTTCACTTGGCTGATGCCACTTTTTTAACTCCATATACTTTTCATGAATCCAGTCTTTTACATCCGGGTCAAATCTTCGAAACAGCATAACCATATATGGACTGAAATCATAATGACAGCACAGATTAAATCTGTCCTCATCATCTCTGCACCGAACCCGTGCTTTTAAAATAGATTTTCTTGAATCCAACTCCGTCAGATCATCCTTAACTGCTTTTTTCACAAGCTCCATATGCTTCTGATATTCTTCCCTTGTCATCTTCTCCTTCTCCTGTCTAATCCAAGATTTACAATTCATACTTTCAACAGCAGTTCCTCTCCCGCCAAACGAATATTATCAGAAATTATTTTTTCTGCTTTCGACAGTGCGTATCCTTTTTCTCTGTAATAATCAAAGCCTCTATAATATCCGGTCGGGTCATCTATGGCGACTATTTCACCTTTCAAAGAAAAATCCGCACTGTATAATATCGTCATGTTTCCGCCAATTTCTACGTATTTTGTCACGATAACGTAATATTTTTCACACACTTCTTCTCCCGCACTTTTTCTCCTCCTGTTGTTTCCTGAAATCTCATCATATATGTTTTGAAATTTGTCTCTGCCAGACAGAAACCATTCTTTTAAATTTGTATACTGTTTATGGATCCACTCTTTTACATCCGGGTCAAATCTGCGGAACAGCATATCCATATATGGGCTGAAATCATAATAACAGCACAGATCAAATCTGTCTCCATCATTTCTGCACCATAATCGTACTGTCAGAATAGACCTTTCTGCGTCAAGACCGGTCAGATCACACATGACTGCCTTTCTTACCTGTTCTATATGTTTCTGACATTCTTTTCTGTCCATTTTTCAGTTCTCCCTATCTTCTAAATCTTTTCTATGATTTTCCCTTATATGCCTCCAGAGCCTCCAATATTTTATGATAAACCACCTGATTCGGATAATACCGATAATCTGCAAAAATCGAAATCCCTGTCCCATAGAAATGCTCCAGTATTGCCGCCGCGCAGCCGGAACTCCTGCTTTCCCCGTACTCGCACTGACAGATAATATCATAGCCATCTTCTTTGACAGAATAGATAAATTTTGCGACATGATCCGCCTCCGGGAAATATGTCTCATAAGTCAGTCCGAAATCCGGAAGAACCGACAAATCAATATCATGTAAAGGTACTCTGATCAGACGGTCGGTTTTTCCTTTATAATCCACCGGACAGTAATCTTCATATATATGGCCGGATGTCTCAGGATCATAAAAACTGATGACCGCCGTTTTGTCCGGGAAACCTTCCTGTATTAATTTTTCAACAGCTTTTCTGGAATACACAGAAACCTTCATCTTTCTGCTTTCAAGATTGGATATTCTCTTCAATGCCTTCAGGGTCTCTCTGAACACATATAAATTGGGATAATATTCCTCGTCGGAAAATATTTTCATTCCCGACTGAAAGAAATATTCTCTCACAGCGGCCGCCACCGCAGCGCTGCGGGAGTATCCCCATCTGCACTGACAGATCAGAATATCGATATGATCTTTACAGTGGAAGACAAATTCTGCAAGCTGATCCGCCTGTTCTCTCGAAAACAGATTAACGGCCAGCTTCCGAGCATCTCCATACATATCGAAAGGACTGTTGATATCATCGAAACAGAGTCTCAATAAAAAATCCGGTTCCCGGTAAAATCTTACTTCTTTTTCATTCACATCTGTAATACTTATCACGGCTGTCCGCGGCCCAAACCCTGATCCTGACATTTTCTCAAGAACAGACCGGCTGCATATTTTAATCTTCATTTTCTGTTTTCATCCCTTTACTGTTTTCAACAAGGCTCGTTCTCTTTTGGCTCACTTACTTGAAGTCCTACCAGTTTCTTTCCTTCTGAGATATATTCCTGCTCAATAAATTTCCAGTTCCTTCTGCACTGCTCTTCCATAAAATAGTAGTGAACCGTATCGCAGAGTAATTCTTCACTAATCCGCTTTTTCCGATCCGGAGAGAGAGAACTGGCAAGAGCGGCTAAGGCTCTCTGTTCACCTTTCAATGGCTGAGCATATCGTTCCAGATACAGATAGTTCCAGAATATCTCAGAGAAAATATAAAAACCATTTCTCACATCTTCACCAATGTAACTGCCAGAGTAATTCATATCTGAAGTGTCGCCTTTTTTCATAAGACGCTCAACGGTCCTGTCAGCCTTCTTCACCACCCCGTCTTCTTCCGAATAACCATTTTCAAGCATTTCTTTTGATCCCCATGTATGTATATCATTCAGGACAAATGGTTTCTCCGATATAACCCGGTTTATTAAAATATCACCTCTCCTGAAAGGAGTCGGAAATGAGAACCACATTCCCTCAAAGGTCATGAATAAATCCTCCTGGGAATCATTCAGGACGTCTTGTTCATCAACTGACAGTATTTCCAGATCATGATTCATTTCCAGGATTAATTTTTTCTCACTTTCATCCTCTGCACCGGAAAAATACTGCTTTGTAAATCTTAACTTTTCAAAAGATTCCTCCGGATAATTTTTCTTTAGGTGAGAAATTGCCGTTTGAAAATCTGAAAAAAGATTTCCTTCTTCCACCCATCCAAATTTCCCGACAGATCCGGACCAGTTTCCCTCTTTCTCATAAAACGCATAAGTATATATCCCTTTTTCCGAATTATAAAATAGTTTCAGCAGGTTCTTCAACAGTGCAATATATTCCGTAAGGAACCTGTGAAAACTAGGTATCTCTTCCATATTGAGCCGCTCTCCCATAGAACAGTCCGGCATGGTATCGATAATTTCCTGCCAGGCATCAAATTTTTTATTTAATGCAGCCCCACGGCTCATATAGATCAGAAACGCAACCTCAGGAACAGTAAATTCATACTTTATTTCCAGCAGATAATTCCTTATATCTTTTGAATCAATAAACTGATAGATATCCATTCCATTTCTCCTATACATTTCTTCTTCGTGCGACTTCCAGATAAGCATAAACAGCCCAGTCCAGACAGTCTCTGTAAGTATGTGGATTCATGTCTTTTAACTTTGTCCTTACGGCCTTTTGAAATTCAATATATTCCGGATAACTCCAATACTCTGCCGGCTGAGTCTCACCCGGAAAGTACCAGCCCATTTTATAATTCTCCTCTTTTTCATGTTTCAGCGGGGCAGCCATTAAGTTCAGCCCATGCCTAAATTTATTTTTTCTCCTAGACGAAGCTGTCTCCAGCACATACTGCTCCGCGGGAACATGAAAATATTTTCTGCTTTCTTCTATATTCCAATAATTCATATGAAAATTTTCCTCAATCACCGCCAAATGCAACAATGTCTGATTCACCCATCTCTGGGCGATCCCATATGCCTGACTGCCAATACTGTCATAGATGTGGACGATATGCTTGCATATCGCATGATGTTTTTCATCGAAATCATCTTGGCTGTCAGCCTGGAACAGAGAAGGCAGCTCTTTCACAAGCAGATTTTTCACTGTCTTAGCCAATTCATACCGTTGTTCAACAGGAACTTTCCCCTGGAAAGATATTCTTCTGCTAAAATCCAGATAAGCCCTTTCAGCAGCCTTGTAAATAACATCCTCCTTGCATTCTCCCTGAATTACCTTGTAAAAAATGTAAATCAGATATTGATTTTCAATCATAATTTCTATTTCACCTCTGTCCTTATTCTCACTCTGGCATCCGATTTCATACTTCTACAGATGCACATTGATATTGATCCTGTTTGTTTTCGGTTTTGTTGATTTCAGTCCCGTCAGCTCGGCAATATCATCTTCACTATACTTAAGTTGCAGTCGGTTCTCCTCAGGAGCTTCTGATTCTTTTGCTGTCATTTGATCGAAAGACAAAACGATCCATGTCTGGATCAACTTTTCAACATCCAGTTTTTCTTTCAAAAAGCTGCTGGCAGCTTTCAGAAATCTTGCCAGTCCATTCAATTCTTCTCTGTAGTATTCCAATACAAGGTAATTCTTGATCTCACTCCGGAAGAAATTTCCTGTAGGACTGTCGTCATCCACAGCATAGATAAAACAGCTTATTTTTTCTGTATCTTTATTTCCTGATATCGAATCAAAGACAACCGGCTGGGGAGCTTCCTGAGACATAAGAATTGGATAAGACATCTTGGCATAAACAATATCACCGGTCTTAAATGGAACTGGAATATTCAAATCTATCTTTTTAAAAATAGACATCATCTTTTCGCTCTCAGGCTTCAGGTACTTCCCGTGGACATCAAAGGCAAGGATTTCCAGTCTTTCACTCAGAAAAGCTGTAATCTCAAAATAAGCGGATATCATCTGTCTTTGAACAACAATTTCAACCGTTTCTTCTTCACATCTTTCAACCGGCCGATCATTTCTTAATTGGAGAAGTGGCGATTCGTAATCAATATCTTCCTGAATTGCTTTTTTACATTCAGATAAACTCAGAAAAGCATGCTCAAAATTTTCCATTGAGATATACTCCCAGGGCCACGTCTCATTTGGCCGTTCTCTGACTGTATATTTATAAAAATATACTCCATCCTCTTCCTTATTGAATTCATCAAGGAACTCTTGCTGCACCTCTATATATTGTCTCAAGAATTCGTGAACGCTTTCAGTTCCTTCCAGTTTCATACTGTCAGGCAGAGGACTGTCTGGCATGGTATCAATGATTTCCAGCCAGGCATCAAGCCTTTCAGTCAGAGTCGCATCCGGACACTGCCAGATGATATAAGCCATCTCCAGCGAAGAAAATGTATAATTGATCTTTTCCAGATGTTCCCGAACAGATTGCGATTGGATAAAACGGTAAATATTCATGAGCAGTGTCTCCTTTCATTTTTCATTAATTTCTGCAAAATTTCCTTTGTTTTTCTTGTTGATGTAAGTATAGCAAAGGTAGTGGGACAAAATAGGGACACTGATATTAGACATATAAACAAATCTCAGCTACAACAAAAGGAGCTGACGCATTAATCACACTCGGGAATATCTATACATTATATTACACAACCTGTGCTACTTTAAGACTATAGTCTCAAAGCTATGCTCGGCAAATTCGCATAAATTGTATAAATATTTCTAAAGTATGATTAATGCGCCAGCCCCTTTAAAATGACTTACCTATATTTATTAATATATCGCATACTCTTATTTGCACTATACACAAACTATATTAACAGTCCCCTAAGTCTTTTTTTGTTTTCCTCATTTTCATTAAAAAGATGACCATAGGACCAAAGTGCTCGATCAATATCGCGATTTGAATTTGCTTCTATAAATTCGCCATAATTACAGCCAAAAATATTATTAATCGGATATACATACTCTTTTAAATACTGTTCAAAAATCCCATCAATATCTAAGAATTTCTTTTTGGTTTTCCCCATATTTATCTTTTTCTGATATATACTGTCTTTAATAGGGGCAATTCCTCCATATTCTTTTTCAGAATCAGCATTTTCCAATAAAATCGCTAATAAAGCGATATGTGCAAATTTGTCATAAATCGGATACTGCCCATTTGTTATAAAATACAAAAGAGTAATAGCATACACCATTCCAATACCGTCTATTTCACAAAGATTTTTCAATATATTTTTAGCCTCATCTATTGTCAGAGGGCCTCGAATTGTCCCAATCTTTTCCGCAACCTCCGCAACACTGATTTTTCTGTACTGAGTTTGGATAATATCCTTTCCTTCTATATACTTTCCCCCTGTTTTCCACTCTAAAATTTTAATAATCTCCCCACTTGTCATTGGATCAGATTTCTTCAAAATACATTCAATCTCTTTCTCCGCAGAGGGAGAAACCTCCAAATAATAGCACTGATTATAAAATTCAACAAATATTTTTTCTTGATTTGGGGCCTTAATAAGTTTTCCATCTGGATAATAGAATTGATACATTTTATACCATCTCCTCGATTAAAAAATAAGCATTTAATTTATCATAGTTTCTTTTTGTACACTTCCAGCGCTTTCTCTAATTCCTCCCGCAGCGCCTCTCGCAATCTTTCCGGTTTCAACACTTCCACATCTGGAGCAAAATTCTTTGCAAACTGCTGCATTGCCCGCTCATTTGTCTTTGCGGTAACTGTTACATGTGTCTCATTTTCGTCCGAAAATATCACATCCTTTCCAAACATATCGATCACATCTGTGATCATAGGCTTTACAATCCTGAATTTTACACGGACATTCTCACTGGAATACATATACACATGTTCCTTCATATACTCTGCAAGATCCAGATTCTGATGACCGGACCATTTCAGTTCCTGAAAAGGCTTTCCTTTCTCCTCCAGAATTTTAATATTCCTAATACGGTCAATCCGATAATTAGAAATATCATCATATTTATCATAGTTACAGATCAGATAATATTTTCCCTCCTTTGCCGCCATCTGATAAGGCGTTATAATATATTCCCTGACACTGCCGTCCGGTCTCTTCTTTGAATGAAGTTTTTTGTCTGTCAGGTATTCTGCGTATTCAAATGAAACCTTGCGTTTCTTATTAATTGCTTCATCCAGTATATCAATATTATAAAAAAGCTGTTTATTATCCGTTTTATCCTCCGGCAGCGAGACGATATATCTGACTCTGGACTTGAAATAAATGTTTGAAAGACTCTCCAGCTTTTCTATAAGCTCCTTACACTGTCTGTAAGGAATATGCTTGGAAAACAACAGTCCATCGATCAGCAGTCTCAGTTCCCCGTCAGTAAATTCTCTTTTCAGATAAAAATCCGACCACAGTTCATTTTCCTCCATAACTGGCTTCCCTGTCTTGCTGTCCATAAGGGGTTCACCGGTCTCTTTATCTCTCACCGGTACATTTCGGATTGTCTCACTGTATTCGATATCATATCCACAATCCATCAGATTCAGAAGATTCCGGCGGATTGCTTTTCGGTCTGCTTTCATATCGTATTTATCTCTCAGGATATCTGATATCTCTTTCTGGCTCAGGCGATGGTCTTCATCAGTATATTTACGCAGAATATCCAGGATATTCAGGATCAATATTTTTTTCGGCTGCTTTTCATACATAATTATCTTTCAACACCTTTTTCTATTTCTTAAATAGATTATCTCATTCTCTTATGGTAAAGTAAATAAATAAAATCTGAACAATCCGACAGCTTATTTTTTATTCATTCTGCCAAGCATTTTATTTCTTTTATGATTTTGATAAATGCCTGCCACATTGGCAATATTCATATCCCGTCTTGCTTTCTCCGCAGTTTCATTCGCTTCACGCTGCAGTTCATTCATTTCATCTGCATACGCATTTGCTTCTTCCTGCAGCTGATTATAAATCTGCTGTTCCCGAAGACATGCCTCATCGATTTTGCGCTGCTCATTGCGGTCATATAGATCAATAGCTTCTTTTATCGTATAATCAGAAGTAGATACTGCATTATAAATATACCTGATAATTTCCGTTTTTCTGTAATGTACCGGTACCCCATTCAGTTTATCATAAAGTCCGTCCCGCTGGGATTCAAGAACGGTGATCTCTTTTTGTATTTTACTAATCTCATCATCTCTTTCCTTCTGCCACTTGCGGTACTCCTTCTCCCAGGATATATACTCTTTTTGAAAATTTTCCATTTTGTCCCTGAATATCTGATCTAATTCCTCCTGTTTTCTGTCATACTCCAGATCCATCTTCCTGCACTCTTCTTTGTATTCCCTGGAATTTCGGATACGTTCTTCATCTGCTCTTTTCTCCTTTGGGAAAATCACTGCTCGCTGATAAAAAATATATATTATAGCTACACCAGCCAGAAAAACATCTGCGACAATTAATAGTGCCATAAATACTGCCAAAGATGGAATTGCAGATAGAACCATTCCGACAACTAACAGAATTCCTGTAAAAATCAGGGGTCTGCACCATTTCGCATAATCTGGTTTCAACTGCGATTTTACCGGATTATAACATCTTGTAACTTGTTCCCGTTCAGGTTTACACGGCTTTTCTTTCGGGAAGCACTGCTTCTTCTCATGGTCAAGCTTTTCTCTTAATTGATCCAGAGATTCCTCATCCATAAGAATTTGATTTATCATAGATAATGTGTCTTTATTCATATTTTTCTCCTTTCCTAAAAACGAACTTGTCTTATGAAACATAATACACTATGGCATAGGACAAAAAGAGGCTTTGATTTCAAATGTTCCGGACATAGGAAAGACCAGTTATCAAACTCATATAGATGTCCCCAGATACTCAGCAATTTCCGTTTTAAAGAAAATGTTGCTTCATGCTGTTCATAGATGCAGACATCCATATTAAGCCGTTCTTCCATAGAACGATCCGGCATAGAACCAATAGACCTATATAGATCCTTACTTTTCATCCTCCCTTAAATGTTCCTTCTCCGGGAGACTTCCAGATATGCCTGAAAAGCCCAGCACAGGCAATCTCTATATGTATGTGGGAAAACGCTCCAAATCCTTGCCCGCACAGCTCTTTGAAATTCTATATATTCCGGGTAATCCCAAAACTCTGCCGGTTGTATCTCTCCCGGATAAAACCAGCCCATTTCATAATTTTCCGTTCTATCATGCTTCAACGGAGCAGACTTTAGATTCAGGCCATTCTGAAATTTATGTTTGCGCTTAGATGTCGCTGCCTCCAGGACATACTGCTCCACTGGAACATGGAAATATTTCCTGGTATCTTCAATATTCCAGTAATCAGTATGAAGATTTGCCTCAATCACCACCAGATGCAGCAATGTCTGATTCACCCATCTCTGTGCGATTCCATATGTCTGGCTGCAAATTCTGTCATAGATTTGGAGAACATGCTGGCATACTGCATGGTGCTTTTCATCAAATTCTTCCTGACCTCTAACCTGAAACAAGGAAGACAGCTCTTTCATAAGCAAATCTTCAATTCTCCTTTCTGATTCATATTTCTGTTCGATAGAAATTTTTCCCTGGAAAGATATCCTTCTGCAAAAATCCAGATACGTTCTTCTCGCAGCTTTATAAATGACACTCTCACTTTCTTCTCCCTGTGTAACGCCATAATATGTATAAATCAGATATTGATTTTCAATCATCTTCCTATATTCCCTCTCTCCTTGTTCTTTTGTTGGAATAAGTATATCAACGGCAGTGGGGCAAAATAGGGACACTATATTAACAATAAAGATGACTTCTGGTATAAAATGAAAATGACAGATAGCTCCATATGGAAACTATCTGTCACTGATTTTTAATTTCTGTTAATATACTATGCTACCTCTCCTCGCACACCTGAAAAATATAAAACTTCAAATAATAAGAATCCCCCGCTCCCCACAATATCGGATGATCCGGCGCCTGGGTCCTGAATTCCACCTGGCGCAGACGTTTATGGGCGTTCCTTGCGGCCTGTCCGATGGTCTGGGTAAATAGTTCATAATCCATGAAATGGGAACAGGAGCAGGTGGCCAGGAATCCCCGGTCTTTCACCAGCCTCATAGCCCGCAGATTGATCTCCCGGTATCCCCGGACTGCATTTTTGATCGAATTTCTGGACTTGGTGAAGGCCGGAGGATCCAGGATCACCACGTCATATTTCTCTCCCTTTTTCTCCAGCTCCGGAAGAAGTTCAAAAACATCCTCACAGATAAATTTCACCCGGTCTTCCAGCCCGTTGAGCTTTGCGTTTTCCCCTGCCTGGTGAACTGCCAGTTCAGAGGCGTCTACCCCTGTGACTTCCGCCGCTCCGGCGATCCCTGCATTAAGGGCAAAGGATCCTGTATGGGTGAAGCAGTCCAGGACTCGGGCTCCTTTGCAGAGCTTCTGGATGGCCAGACGGTTATATTTCTGATCCAGGAAAAATCCTGTTTTCTGTCCGTCCTTTACATCTACCTGGTATTTTACGCCGTTTTCCACGATCTCCACCAAAGGATCAAAGGGTTCTCCTATAAATCCCTTTACTTTCTCCATTCCTTCCTGGGTCCGTACCTTGGCGTCGCTTCTCTCATAAACCCCCCGGATCTGTATTCCGTCTTCCTCCAAAACTTCCTTCAAAAGCTCTACGATGGTCTCTTTCATACGGTCGATCCCAAGAGCCAGGGACTGGACTACCAGTATATCCGAAAACTTGTCCACCACCAGTCCCGGAAGGAAATCCGCCTCTCCGAAGATCACCCGGCAGCTGCTGGTATCAACGGTCTTTTTCCTGTATTCCCAGGCATCCTGCACTCTTTTTTTCAGGAATTCCCGGTCGATTTCCACGTCGCTTCTTCTGGTCATCATCCGGATACGGATCTTGGAATTCAGATTGATAAATCCCTTGCCCATAGGATATCCGTCAAAGTCATGGACCAGCACAATGTCTCCGTTCTCAAAGCTTCCCATAATGCTTTCGATCTCATTGTCATAGATCCAGGGACCTCCTGCCTTTAAGGACCTCCCCTCTCCTTTTTTCAGTATGGCAACTGCGTTTCCCATTCTATTCTCTCCTTTATCTTCCATTCAGTTCTTTCCTGACTCTTTTCCAGTCCGGGAAAAATTCATCCATATATTTCCAGAAATCCCTGCCGTGTCCCGGCACCAGCAGATGGACCAGCTCATGAGTCACCACATATTCCAGGCATTCCCGGGGACAGGCCGCCAGCTGAATGTTCAGCCATATCCTCTTCTTTACTGTATTGCAGCTGCCCCACCGGGTTTTCATATCTCTCAGCCGCCATTCTTTTGCGTGAAGCCCTGTGGTCTGTTCACATTTTCGGATGACTTCCGGCAGTATTTCCATAAGCTGTTTTCTATAAGCTTCTTTTTGGAGTTTCTCCTCTTCCTCAGAAAGTTGTTCCCCGGCTGTGTTTTTCCTGGCTTTTTCCAGTCTTTTTCTGGCCTCCAGGATCCAGCTCCATTTCTCTCTGACAAAGATTTCTATCTCCTTTAAAGGCATGTTCACAGGAGCAGAAACATGTATTTCTCCATCTGAGGGAAAAATACGAAGATACATATTTTTGATCTTCTTTTTATCTATCCTGATATTTTCACCGTTTATCTGGATCCATAACTGTTTTTTAATATCTTTCCTCAATCCAGAAACTCCTTTTTCCATATTTGACCCCAGTGGCGGGCAGGCGCTAAAACCTGGATTTTCTCTCCTGTAAAAGGCTGGCGGAATACAGCTTTCCGGCAGTGAAGAGCAAGTCCCGGGAAATAAGGGTTTTCTCCGTTTCCATAAAGCACATCTCCCAGAATGGGATATCCCAGCCAGGCCATGTGCACCCGGATCTGATGAGTCCTGCCTGTGCAGATCTTCCAGGAAGTCACCGTAGCGTCTTCCAGAAATTCCCGGACTTCGTACCGGGTATCTGCTGTCTTTCCCTGGGGAGTCACCTGACATTTCAGCTTTTCCCCCGGGATCTTGCCTATAGGCTCCCGGATCCTTCCATTGACGTCTTCCAGATGTCCCCGGACAAGGCCGAGATACTCTTTCCAAAAAGTACCTTTCTCTTTTTGCATTCCAAGTCTGGCTCCTGCAGCCTGATTTTTCGCCAGGATCACCACTCCGGAGGTATCTTTGTCCAGTCTGCCAATGATCCTGACAGGGCAGGGCTCTCCTCTTTTTTCAAAAAGTCCCGCCGCCAGGTTCCCCAAAGAATCCCGGTAATGCCCCCTTCCCGGATGGCAGGGCATACCTGGCGGCTTATTTACTGCCAGAATGTCCTCATCCTCATAGAGGATCTCCAGTTCGCCTTCCTGAGGCGCTGATTTTCCCCTGTGGGTCCCTGTCTCCTCCAGACAGACGGTCAGGACATCCCCTGGCCGGCCCACATAGGAGACACGCCGCTTCTCTCCGTTGATGCAGATTCCCTCTTTACGGAACTTAGCCTGGCTTATCTGCCTTTTTGTAAGGCCCAGATCCTGTTTCATTACATGATCTAATGTGTGAAAAGCTGTCTTTTCATCTAATGTCAACTTTAGGATCTTCATTTTAGTAGGCCAGGACTTCCGTGCCCTCTTCTGTAACCAGAACCATGATCTCCCACTGGGCGGAAGGTTTCCCGTCTTCTGTATAAACAGTCCAGCCATCGCTGTCATCTACAAAAATCTCAGGGCCTCCCATATTGATCATAGGTTCGATGGTAAAGATCATACCGGGAACCAGGAGCATGCCGGTGCCTGCTTTTCCGATATATCCCACCCAGGGATCCTCATGAAACTCCAGGCCCACTCCATGGCCGCCGATCTCACGGACAACAGAATAGCCGTTGGCATGGGCATAATCATAGACCGCCTGGCTCATATCTCCCAGAAATCCCCAGGGTTTTACCTGGGCAAGGCCTTTTTCCACACACTCTTTCGTTATGTCTACCAGCCGCTGTTTTTCAGGGCTCACCTCTCCGATGCAGAACATACGGGAAGAGTCTGAAAAATACCCATCCAGTATGGTAGATACGTCTACGTTGATAATATCCCCTTCCTGCAGCACGATATCCTCAGAGGGGATTCCATGGCACACCTGTTCATTTATGGAAGTGCACACGCTTTTAGGATAGCCCTCATAGTCTAAAGGCGCCGGGATGGCCCCTGCCTCTGTTGTGATCTTATATACCCAGTCGTCGATTTCCTGGGTAGTGATACCTGCCTGGATATGCTCCGCCACATAGTCCAGCACCGCTATATTGATCTTAGCGCTTTCTTTGATCTTCTCGATCTGAGAAGGAGTTTTAATAATATCATGGGTGGGAATAAGCACTCCTTTATTCTCATACATTTTCAGTTTCTCATCAAAAGCCTCATGGCATTTTTTATATTTTTTTCCGCTGCCGCACCAGCATGGCGCGTTTCTCTCTAATAATTCCATTTTCTTATCTCCTTTTCCAACGCTGTCCGGGTATCCCTTTTGTTTTTCAAAGGAAACATCCTCTGTTACTATATCATGATTTATATTTTCAGGCAATAAAGAGGACCGGACTACAGAACATATTTCTAAACAAAGCAGAAATTCTCTTGAAAAAGGGAAAAAAAGATAGTATATATAATAAGGTCTGGAATAAATTTGCAATAGAATACAGAAAGGATCAATAAAGATATGAATCAAAATCAAAACCGTCAAACTTCCCCTCTTCAGTTTGTTTTTCGGATTCTGCAGGGGGCGCTGATCGGACTGGGAGCCGTGCTTCCCGGTATTTCCGGAGGAGTATTAAGTGTTATCTTCGGTATTTATAAGCCTATTATGGAGCTTTTATCCAATCCTTTTAAGAATTTTAAGACACATGTTCCAAAGCTGATCCCTGTTTTCATCGGAGGAGTAATCGGCTTCCTGGGAGTCGCTAATATTTTGTCTTTCTTCCTGGAAAAATACCCGGATCCCTCTGTCTGTGTCTTTATCGGCCTGATCACAGGAATGCTCCCCTCTCTGTTCCGGGAAGCCGGCGAAAAAGGCCGGAGCAAAGGCTCTTTTATATCTCTGCTGGTTTGTATGTGTGTGATTTTTGCTCTGCTCATCGGCCTCCAGATGACATCACTGGAAGTAAAACCTAATTTTTTCTGGTACTTATTCTGTGGTTTCTGTCTTGCCCTCAGTGTGATCGCTCCTGGGATGAGTTTTTCCACTCTTCTGATGCCTCTGGGATTGTACACTCCCTTTGTTGACGGGATCGGGCATTTTGACATGAATATACTGATCCCTGCCGGAATCGGCGCAGTGGTAACCGTAATTTGTCTGGCCAAAGCTATCAATGCTTTGTTCGACCATTTCTATTCCATTGCCTTTCATGGCATTATCGGCATTGTGATCGCCGCTACAGTAATGATAATCCCTGTATCAGGATTCACAACTCCGGGAACAGCCCTTGTCAATGGCGTCTGTGTGATAGCTGGAATTATTGCCGCGCTCGCTTTAGATAAATTCAACAGCAAAGTAAAAGTAGAGTAATACAAATCATTGCCCGGGAACTTAAAGCCGGATGAAAACTTAATGATCAGAAGTTTTCATCCGGTTTGTTTATTCATAAATTTTCTGAATTTTATGTATTTATTTACTTTTTAAACTGTTTATATTGTATTTTATTAAAAATTTTCAATTTTCTTCTTGACATTTTCGGATTCTGCTGCTATAATCTAATCATAAAATAAATCGAAAGAAAAAATAAAAGAAGGGACTGATACCACCAAAATATTAAAGTACAACTCATAATCTTAAAGAAAGGAAGGTACGGACCGCCAGAAACTTAAGAAAAATCCCTTAAAAAACAATTTGAAACAAAAATACGAAAAGAGGTATCCGCCAATGGATAACGAAATACGTTAAAAGGCATCATTCAGAATTAAAATTCAGAATGATGCCTTTTATTCATGACAGTCAAAAACCTTCCCAGCAGAAGCTGCCGCAAATGCGACAGCTCCTTGTCGTCCGCGGGAAATCACTCTGTTCTTTCGTCTCCCCAGAAAAACAATGCTACGGTACCTGGCCCCGTATGGGTTCCGATAACAGTGCCGATACTGTTGATCATGACCTTCCCATTAAGCTTTGGAAATTTCTCTTCTATCATATCCGCCACTTTTCTGGCGTCTTCCATGCAGGCGGAATTGGAGATAAAGCATTTGCCGCTGTAGTCCAGTCCTCCCTGGGCATGTTCCTCCATCCGCTTCACCATTTCCCGGATCACCTGTTTCTTCCCTCTGTACTTATTCCTGGGGATCAGCTTTCCTTCGCTGTTCACATTCATCAGAGGGCAGATATTCAGCGCCTGCCCAAAGAATCCTGACACCTTGGAGATCCTTCCTCCTCGGATAAAGCTGGTAAGATCCGTGGAAAAAAACCAATGATGGAGCTTATTTTTATTTTCTTCGATCCAACGGGCATTCTCTTCCAGACTCATCCCCTTTTCCTGATTTTCCAGGGCCTTATCCACCAGAAGTCCAAATCCTGAAGAAGCGGCCAGAGAATCGATCACCACAACTTTTCTCTCCGGGTACTTCTCTTCCATTTGAGTCTTCGCCATATTTGCAGAATTAACCGTTCCGGAGATTCCGCTGGAAAGAGCCAGATGGAGCACATCCCGTCCTTCTTTTAATATAGGCTCAAACAGGTTTATATACTGTTCTACATTTACCTGGGCTGTAGTGGGTTGGGCTCCGTCAGCGATCATCTGATAAAACTCCGCAAAGGAAATAGATTTTCCCAGATCATCCGGATATTCTTTCCCATCCAGTAGAAAATGGAAGCAGGCATAAGGCACTCTTTTCTCCTCAAAATATGAAGCAGGCATATCTGCTGTGGAACAGCATGTAATCATATAGTTACTCATGAAATTCTCCTCCCTATTCACAAAATTATATTAATCCAGCTTCAGGATCATCTCCAGGATCCTTCTGGCACAGACTTCCATTTCTTCTCTGGTGATCAGTCCTTTCTCCAGCGCTGTCAAAAGCCGGTCCGGATAGCCGCATCCCATCTTAATATCATTTCCTGCTTTTGTCTCTTTATAATGTTCTCCTCTGGTCCACCAGTCTGTAGTGACAATGCCTTTGAATCCCCACTCTTCTCTCAGGATCCCGGTGAGAAGCTCCTTATTTTCAGAAGCCCTGTGTCCGTTTATAAGATTATAAGAGGACATAATAGTCCAGGGATCCCCTTCTTTTACCATTATTTCAAAGCCTTTCAGATAAATCTCTCTTAATGCCCTCTCAGAAACCCTGGAGTCACTGTCTTTACGGTTCGACTCCTTATTATTGCAGGCAAAATGTTTCGCAGAAGCAGCGATGTGCTGAGACTGGATCCCTCTTACCATAGCCGCCCCCATCTTTCCTGCAATAAGAGGATCCTCTGAATAATATTCAAA
Organism: Candidatus Blautia stercoripullorum; assembly: GCA_019120545.1. Classification (GTDB taxonomy): domain Bacteria; phylum Bacillota; class Clostridia; order Lachnospirales; family Lachnospiraceae; genus Blautia; species Blautia stercoripullorum. Next base: position 18,465 of record DWUX01000070.1, read on the forward strand.
ATTTCTTCCGCAGAGAGGGCTTCTGTGGATGTTCATAGCAGGAGTCAGCCAGATTCCTATATTGTTCTCCTTCACCTCGCTGGCTCCGGCAGCTCCTATTTCTTCCACCAGATCCGGATTCCAGGTGCAGGCCAGCATAGTGGCGCAGGGCCAGGCTGTGGTATAGACATGGCACTGAGGCTGGATGCGCAGCCCTGCAGGACCGTCTGCGGTCATTACATTAGGCACCCCATAGTCCCTCAGATTTCCCATTCCATAGGTATTGGCCACGCCGGTGTTAGGCTGGCCTCCCAAAAGCTCTGCCAGCTCTTCCACAGAAAGCTGTTTCATAAATTCATCTAAAGAAAGCTTTCCTTCGGTCTCTTCAGACAGCAGATGCTTTTTGTCTCTGTCTCTTCTGGACATCTGACCGTATCCCCGGTCTGCTGGTTCCATACCCTCCAGCAGTTCTTTATCCTGTTTAGGAAGTCCCAGAGGTTCCTTCTCTGCTTCTCTGACCGGCAGCATTTCATAAGAACCGTCTCCGGTCAGCCTTTTTGGAAGCTGGCAGGGAGCACATTTACTTGTCAGACGGCAAAGAACTTTATCCTGGAAAAGATTCCACTCCTGGTCCCATTTTTTCAGATTTTCTGAGGAATTACCCACATAGAAACTATAGGTTCCTGCTTCCAGCACATAGGCGGATCTGCTGATTTTTCCCAGGTCATCAAAAGAAGCCATATAGGACACCGGAACAGACAGCCTCATCGTCTGAGTCTCCCCGGGAGCAAGCAGTCTGGTCTTCTGGAAAGCTCCCAGCTCCAGGGCCGGTTTCCCCAGCTTTCCCTGGGGAGCGCTGTAATAGACCTGCACAACCTCTTTTCCTTCTCTTTGTCCCAGATTGGTTACTTCCACCTTTATTTTTATCTCCTCTTCCCCAACAGTAAGATCTTTTGCCTGGATCTCAAAGTCTGTATAGGAAAGCCCAAAGCCAAAGGGATAGATCACTTTTTTTCTGGCTTCTGGAAATGTTTCAAAATACCGGTAGCCTACATAAATATCTTCCTCATAGTTCACATAGTCCAAAGATTCATGAAATCCTTCTGTGGAGGGATAGTCTTCCAATTTTTCCGCAAAAGTGTCTGTCAGCTTTCCGGAAGGATTCACATCTCCGCAGAGGATATCCGCGGCTGCCAGTCCGCCTTCTATTCCTCCCTGCCATGCCAGAAGAACGGCAGAAATCCCGGGATCATCCTTAAACCAGGAAGTATCCATCATCCCTCCGGTATTCAGTACCACCGCAACATTTGGAAAAATGCTTTTTACCTTTGCCACCATTTCTTTTTCTGCCTCTGTAAGGCAGAAATCTCCGTTTTCAAACAACCTGGCAGAAAGTCTGGCCAGATCTTCCTCTCCCGCGTCAGGAGTGGTATCCAAAATGCTCTTTCTGTCCCATCCTTCCCCGGAATAACGGCAGATGGTCACTAAAGCTGTATCCGTAAAGGCTCTTCCCTCTCTCAAAAGCCCTTCCGGAACCCGGGGCTCCACAGTCATGCCCGGGCAATAGCCTTCCTCATACTGCTTTTTGACCTCCTTTTCATAATACTCCGCAGCGGGTCGGAAAATCTGAACCTTTCCCTCCTGCTCTTTGATCCTAAGCCCTTCCATCAGGTTCCTGGTATAGGCTACTGTAACGTCTCCGCTGCCGCCTCCCCCTTTTACATAGTCCACACAGGCTTTGCCGAATACAGCCAGCTTCTGCCCTTTTTGGAAAGGCAGAAACTCCTTTTCATTTTTCAGCAATACCATTCCTTCTGCGGCAGCTTTCCTTGACAGGTCGATATGTTCCTGGCTTCCTGTAACTCTTGCTCCTGTTTTTCCCAGGGGCAGACATGGCTGATAAAAAAATCTCGTCCACTTTTCCATCTGAATAGTCCTCCTGCTATCTTCATCATCTTTTATAATATATCAGCAATCTCTAAAATTCATATTTATAAATAAACAGCTTCAGATGCTTTCTCTGTCCTCCCAAATCTAAAATTTTTTCAGACTGGCGGATCCGGACGCAGCCCTTTTCTTCATAGAATTTATAGTCGCAAGTGGTATCTGTGAAAAAGAAGAAATTTTTACCGCCGTTTTCTTTTATAAAATCTTTTGCATCTTCCCAGAGCCGGGTTCCCATTCCTCTGCCTCTTTTATTTCTCATAATATTCAGATACACAAGCTCCCCGTCAAATTTCTCTCCGGTCTTTTTAAACATTTCCCGGTTCTGACGGTTTAATTCTCTGAACACCTTCAGATTCTCCCTGCCTTCCTGGTTTATAAGAAGCCTCAGGGCATAAATAAGACTCTTAAGTCTCATTCCCGGTTTTGCGCCGCCCTTTCCTTCTTTTCTTGCCAGGACGATACCCACAGGCCTTCCGTTGATCAGAGCTGTCCTGGCAAAGTTTTCCTGGGCCAGCAGAGTGGCCCAATAATATTTTTCCAACAGTTTGGCAATTTTCTGGTCCTTGCACCTTCTGGCAAAGCCCCAGGTCTCTCCTAAAATATTTTCAATCCGGGGATAATCCTCCTTTCTCAGTTCTCCGTAAGTGATCTCCTGTTTTTTCTGTACCATAAAAAGTCATTCTCCTTTGCTGCTGTTTTTATTGAAATGTTGCCTGATTTTTGTAATTCAGGGCAATATAGGTTTTTCCTCTGTTAATAGCAATTTCCTGACCGGACTGATCATAAAATCTCAGATAAGAATTCTCATTATTGGGATCTTTAGACCATATGATCTTCTGCACACCCCCATTAGAAACATAATATCCTGTGGAATCCGGACCTCCGTCCCAGTCGATTTCCTTGTGTCCCACACTGTCCCGCACAGAAATATCTGTTTCCAGTACAAATACGTTGGTAAACGCAAGCTGATTTCCGGTTTTTCCGTCAGTCTGGGCCTGGCCGTTGATCTGTTTTAGGTAGACCTTTCTTCCTGCATCATAGGTAAACGCAGAAGACTGGGCGCCAAAATTGATCTGCACATTTGTACAGTCGCTGCCTTCAGGCTTCAGTTGCTCTTCCAGTCCGTTAAATAAAAATGCCGGGCCTTTCTTGTCTTCTTTTAAATCTGTACGCAGTCCCTGAGACTCTATGTAGGAAGGCAGCTTTGTTCCGTCAAAATACCCTGTATGCTCCAGAGCATATCCCTGGTTCAGTCTGTCCTGATCTCTTCCGAAAAGACCCCCTGTATTGGTGATTCCTTCAATCTGATCCAGATCCAGAGCTTCCAGATACTCTCCAATGGTATCGTCGCTGCCCCAGTTCACATAGAAAGCGTCAAATCCCTGGGACAAGGCCGGGAAATAATACCGGCAGCTGCGGATGGGACAGATCTTAGGCACCTGAGTATAATCCCCGTACAATGCCATAAATCTGGTCGCGTCTCCTTCTACCGGGATTTCAAATATAATATCCGCCTCTTCCACTCCATACTGAGGCATGGCATAGGAAACATTATTCACCATCACCGCTACCGGCCTTTTTCCAATAGCTCCGTCTGTCAGATCCGGGACCCCTGTAAGGAGATTCTGATCAGCAGGAATCTTTTCCTCGGGCTCCTCAGGTTCTTCCTTTACCTCTTTCTCCTGTTCCTCTTCTTTTTGAGTGCTTTCTTCCGGCTCACTGCTCTGTTCATTCTGAACCTTCGGAATATCTTCTTCTGGTTTTTCTTTTCGGCCGCATGCGGCCACAGTGCCTGCCAGGACAAAAAACGTCAGCATCCATATGATCTTTCTGAACTTCATATACATACCCCCTGAATATTCTGCGGTGGCGGAGCCACCCAATCTCCTGGAATA
>DWUX01000071.1 GCA_019120545.1 Candidatus Blautia stercoripullorum
CCTTCGGGCTCATTTTTGTAGTCCGGCATATAGAGCAGTACAGTCTCCAGATATGCGTAGATGTTCAGATTGTTGAGTTTTGCAGTTTCTGCAATTCTGCAAAACAACTGACTCGGATAAATAAAGTAGCCTTTTGTTTTTACAGCGTCTTCTTTGATTTCTTTGGTTATAATTGCATCATCCAGTCCCGCATAATTTATACTTTCATCTCCACCCTCCATGTAGCTAGAAAAATTTTCACTGATAAAACGATAAAAAAGGGTGCCCAGTACATATTGCTTGAAGTCCCATCCATCTACAGAACCACGGACTTCATTCGCTATCTTCCATATCTGTGATTGTAATTCCGCTCTTTGTGCCGCACTTGACATACAACTACCTCCAATTGTTATATTATGCTCTTAATAAAATTGCGCATTTAAAAACAATGTTTTAAACTTTTCAAATTCGAATATTTTCCTAAAAATTATACCATACTGCTACACAAACCAAAAGGAAATATACTTTTTACCCTAGGATAGACTTATAAACGGTTATTCTCAGTCTGCGCCGAATAATACTGTTTTTGCAACTCCTAAAACCACCTCTCTGCCAGCAAAAAATCCGATAAATGCACAATCCGGATACCATTTTCAATACCTGTATCCATACTATTTGTTGTCACCACATATTTCGGATAATGATCTGGGATTTCCATCAGGTTGCCGATTTCCCGGTCTGAGTTCTCCGGTAACTGGACGCAGACCTGAACATAAATCTTCTCATCTCTCCGGACGCCAATGAAATCAATTTCTTTTGCAGCATTTTTCCCTATATAAACCTGGTATCCACGGCGTTTCATTTCCAAAAACACTAGATTCTCCAATACGCCGTCCAGCATTTTCCGGTTATAGCCTAAAAGACAGTATTTCAAAGTAACATCTGCAAGATAGTATTTCTCCTGAGTCTTTAAGATATTTTTCCCCTGAATGTCATAGCGGCGGCAGGGATAAATGATAAATGCCTGCTCAAGCCAGCGCAGATAGTTATAGATAGACTCCACAGAAACTGTACGGTGTTCGCTTTTCAAAAACTTGGCGATAGAACTGGCGGAAAAAGTTTTTCCCATATTCTCAATGATGTATTTCACAACACGGTCAAAAAGGTCCTGCCGGTTGATCCGATGCCGCTTTACGATATCTCTGGAGATTACTGTGTAGTAGATTCCATTTACGATCTGGTAGGCACTCTGTTCATCGTAATTTCCCAAAGCAATGATAGGAAATCCTCCCAAACGTATATATTCCTCCAGCAATTCTTTCTCAGAACGAAGATCTCCTTTCTTGAATTCCAGATACTCTTTAAAAGATAACGTATATACAGGAACAGACACAAACCGTCCTGTTAGATAAGTAGATATCTCACTGGACATCAGCCTGGAGTTGGAACCTGTCACATAAATATCCACATTCTGTCCCTCCAGAAGACTATTGATACATCGTTCCCATCCTTTTACTTCCTGGATTTCATCCAGGAACAGGTAGCAGCGCCCCTTTCCCTGAATGCTTTCTAACAATTCTTTATACATATCTGCTGCAGAAATATCTTCCGGGATATCCATTTCTGTATACCGCTTCTGGATAATGTGGTCATCTGGAATTCCCCGGCTCCTAAGTTCCTCCACAAGCATTTCAAAAACTGTAGATTTGCCGCACCTGCGTACACCTGCAAGAATTTTCACCAGCGGCTGGTCGATAAATGGTGTAATTGCCTGAATATAGTCTGGTCTGATGATCATTTAGATATCCCCTTTCAAGATAAAGTTCGAATTATCTATTACTTATTTTATTATATCCGCAAAAATAAGTATACTACAATAACTTTTTCTTGTCAGACACGAAAAAATTTTTTTGGAAAACCAGGGACAGATCCCTCTCACAGAGGAATCTTTATCACAGCCTCTCCTCCCCCGGTCCTCCGGGAGTTTCTCAGGATCAGCCTGCCTTTGTGCTGCTGAAGGATCCTGTCTGCAATATACAGCCCCATCCCATAATGCAGCCTGGAGCTTCTGCTTTTATCTCCCATGTAAAACTTATCCCGGCCATGTTCCATTGCCTCTTTGGAAAATCCCGGTCCGGAGTCTGTGACCAGGATTCGGAGATACTCTCCTTCTCTATCTGCAGACAGAAGAACTTCTGAATCTGCCGGAGCATAGTCAGAAGCATTTGAGATCAGATTCATCACTGCCCTTTCCAGAAGCATACTGTCTCCGGAAATTTTCTCAGGAATGTATCCCCGGACAGGCTTTAATTTCACCTGCTTTTCTCTGCACACCCATTCTCCCTGGGAAAGGATATGCCCCCAGAACTGTTGAAAACTTATCTCCTCTTTTTTCATCTGGTACCCTGCAGTGGCTCTGGAAATGTCGATGAGGATCTTAATATATTCTTTCATCTGTTCCGCACCGCTCATGGCGTATTCTGTATAGTTCTTCTGTTCTTCGTCCAGTGCTGTCTCTTCCAGCAGATCAATATTTCCCTGGATAACCGTCAAAGGTGTTTTCAGATCGTGGGCCAGGGAAGCAATCTGTTCTCTCTGGGACATTTCACTTCGCCACTGCTGTTCCAGGGATTTTTTCAGACTGTTCCGCATTTGATCCAGAGACTGGATCACATTTTCAAATTCCAGGATCCGGGAATGTCCGATCTCAAAATCCAGATTTTGTTCTTCCACCTCTTTTGTTGCTTCCAGGATAGGTTTCAGTTCCTTTCCCAGCTTTTTCGAAAAATGAACTGTCAGATAAGTACACATACACAGACTGCTGATGATCATCACAGAAATCATCAGGATTTCCGGCGGAGGAAGAAAACGGTCCAGCCGGGTATCCAGATATTGGGAGCCTATATGGTACTGCAGGACAATATATTCCTCTTCCCGCGTAACAAAAATAAACTGCGTTCCCCTCTCTGTATCCATAAAACCTGTCCTTGCAAACTCCAGGGCCTTTTCTTTTTCTCCCTCGTTCATATTGGTATCGATATATGCATAATTTTTATCCAGCCGAAGGAACTTCGTCCCGACGGGAAGCTGGATCTGGGATATATCAGGAGCCGCTGTCAGTATAGGGACCAGAGCCTGGGTCTGCCGCTCATCATTATCTGCCAGTGTGATGAGCCCTTCACTTGAAGCAGCCAGCAGGACAGAAAAAGGGATCAGGACACACAGACATAACCCTCCCAGCAGACAGATCAGAAATCTGCGGAAAATCTTTGTTAATGATATTTTCTTTATTGTTCCCATTTATATCCTATCCCCCAGACAGTTGCGATAGGCTGAACGCCCAGTTTCTGAAACTTTGCTCTTATATTCTTTACATGTGTGGAGATCGTGGAACTGTCGCTTTCCCCGGAAAAGGAAAAAACCTTCTCATAGATCTGTTCCTTTGAAAAAACCTGTCCTCTGTTCATTGCCAGATACTGGCAGATCTGATATTCACTTTTCGTAAACCGTACAGGCTGATCTTCAACACAGATGGTTTTTGCCGACAGGTCGATCCGGATCTTATCCAGGTTCAGAGTACTATGCTTTTCCCGGTGTTCTCTCCGCAGATGGGCATGAATACGGGCCCTCAGCTCTCCTATACGGAATGGCTTTGTCAGATAATCATCTGCCCCCAGTCCCAATCCGAATGTTATATCCTGTTCCATTGTTTTTGCAGTCAAAAACAAAATAGGACAGTCTGTCAGCTCCCTTATCTCCTGGCAGAAAGAAAACCCGTCCATATCCGGCATCATAATATCCAGGATGATCAGGTCATAGTAATGCAGAGTATCTTTTGAAACCTGCCTTGCCGAAGAGCAGACTGTTACTACATGTCCGTCTTTTTCCAGTCCGTTTTTAATTAAACGCAATATCATTTCTTCATCATCAACCGCTAATATATTTGCCAATTTTCATTTCCTCGTTTTCACAATGATCTATTCATTTTCTTTTGTTCCTTCCCATCGCTTAAACCACCATAGACTTCCTATAAACAGAAGGAGCGTAAAAAACATCATGATAAAAAGCCCTGTCTCCAGTTCATGAAAAGCTCTGTTAAATCTTTCCGGAGAAACCCATTCCAAAACACAGTACTCCGCAAATCGTATCCCCCAGCCCCAGGGCAGAAACTTCCAGACAAAGTCACCCAGTCCGGTGGTGCACAAAGCCGTCAGCAAACTTCCGGCAATACCAATCCCCATAGCCCCTGTCTTCCCCAAAAATAATCCTGCGTTCAGGGAAATAAGATAAAGAGGGATTGCAGACAATGTCAGCATGATAAACGGCTTTATATAAAATACCGGGAGTACCGCCGGATAAAAGATTGCAAACAGAAGGATACCAAGAGCTGTTGAAATAGCGCACCACATAATGAGATAGCAGCATTTCCCTATATAAGCCCCTGACCGCGACGGAATGGTTCCCAGCAGGATCTGAAAATGCCCTGCTGTGTTTTCCATTTGGACTGCAATGCCCGAAATGATCCCGATCAAAAAAGGATGAGCAATGGCTGCAGTTTCTAAAAATGCCGCTATATCTGTCAACTTATCCCATCCGGATATCCGAAAATACCCGGCAAAAACCGCAGCTCCTAAGACCGGAAACAGCAGGTGGACTGCCAAAAAGGGCGTATGGCGGCACTTGATCCTTTCCGCCTGAAAACAACGGATAATACTAACCATCAGCAGACCTCCTGTTCTGAAAAAGCTCCTGCTGTCGCTTTTGAAAGTATGTACAGAAGCGCAAAAGACAGGAAAAATGTCAAAGCCATAAGCAGCACCGGTACAGGCAGATCTCCCGGGGAAGCTATTTCTCCGTTAGGCAGGATCCCCAATACAGGAACCATCAGACGGGGAACCCAGCTGTAAGGGCATAGGATCCAAAGGGCTGTATCTGCTCCCAGCAATCCGGTCATTACACTAAGAGCCATATTTCCTATAAGGGCGGCAAAAGGACCTGCCTTTTGGGAAAGCCACAGGCACAGCGGTATATTCCATGCACTTGTCAAAATAATGCAGACCGTTCCAGTCAGCGCCTGGATAATATGGATCCTTACCGGTATCCGAAAAACCAGCCAGATGATCCCGCTGCCCAGAAGATTTCCCAACATAAAGATCAGATTTGCAGCCACAATGTATATAATACATGTAATGATCTTGGCATACCATACCTTTTTCAGATCCACCGGCAAAGGATATACTGCCCGGTATTTCAGCCGGGCCCCGTCCCTTTGCTCTGCCAGGATACATAGCAGAGTCAGACAGCCCGGATATAACAGAACATACCACCAGTTATAAGAGTTCTGCTGATACCATACGGGAGCAAAGGCGCTGATAAATAAAGTCAGCAAAGGTGCTATCCATATCAGTTTCTTTGTGAAGGCGCGCCTTTGTTTTAAAAGCTCAGAAGGTATATAGTTCCCCATTTTATTGTACCTCCCGTGATTCTTTTACCACTTCCATGAACAGTCTTTCCAGATCTTCATCCTTATCTGCCCAGCCCTCATATCCTAAAACACCATTTGCAATAATGCCGATATCGTCAGCGACCATCTGGACTTCTGACAGAATATGGCTGGATAAAATAACTGTGATCCCTTTTTCAGGAAAAGAGCGGATAAGCCTGCGCAGATCCTGGATACCAATAGGATCCAGACCATTTCCAGGCTCGTCTAAGATCAGCAGTTTAGGATGATTCAACAGGGCAACAGCTATGCCTAATCTCTGCTTCATACCCATAGAGAACTGCCCTGCTCTTTTTCTTCCCGTGTCCTGCAGACCCACCGTGTCTAAAACTTCCTCGATCCGTCTTTCAGGTATATCCAGCAGCTTGGTACGTACTTTCAGATTTTCTTTGGCTGAAAGATTTTCATAGAGAGGCGGCGACTCGATCAGCGCTCCCATATGTTCCAGGTCCTTTCTGCTCCACGGATGTCCGTCAAAATAAATCTTTCCTCCGCTGGGCCGGAGCATTCCTGTGATCATCTTCAGCGTAGTAGACTTTCCCGCGCCATTTGGACCCAATAATCCATACACAGAATTCTCCCTCACATGTAAAGATATATTTTTCACTGTTCTTTGCTTTTTAAAGTCCTTACAAAGTCCTTCAGTTTCTAATAAAATTCCCATATCATCTTTCCTGTCCTTTCTTTCTTGTTCAAAGTGATCATAAGGATCAATTTTAAAGATTTCTTGAAGATTTCAAAATTTATCCGGTTTTTCCCCGAAAAACCCCAGGTAAACGATCCATCGGTTTAAAAAATCCTGGTTTTGCAGTATCCTTATTCCGGGAGGTGAAGAAATGGACCCGGAAAAATTCGGCGCTTTTGTGGCTCTGTGCCGCAAAGAAAAAAATATGACGCAGCTGGAGCTGGCTCAGAAACTAAAGGTTACAGATAAAGCCGTAAGCCGTTGGGAAAGAGGCAAAGGTTTCCCTGATATCAGCCTCCTTGTTCCCCTGTCCGAGGCTTTAGATATTACAGTTTTAGAACTAATGAACTCTGAAAAAAGAGAGGAAAGAATGGAAAATTTCTCAGAAGAAAATATCAAAGACATGGTAACCAGTGTTGCTGAAATAGAAAAGAAAAACCGGAGGGAAGATCATCTTATTACATGGATTGCAGTCCCTGTGGCCCTTATGACTGCGTTCCTGACAAGATCCACAGGACACGGAAGTCTGCTGGCCGGGCTGATATTAGGGGGCATCGCCGCCCTTGCTGTCGTAGGGCTGGTCCTCTTTATCCTGGACAGAAAAGACAATACCAGCCGGAAAGCCTATGGCATCCTTATGCTCCTGGGC
>DWUX01000072.1 GCA_019120545.1 Candidatus Blautia stercoripullorum
TACAATCACATTTACCGCTTATTGGATTTTAAACACAGGCATAAGACTCTTTAAATACTTAAAAGGAAAAGCTGTTCCCAGATGCCGGGTGATCCTGGAGTCAGGGGAACAGAAAGTGGAATTAAAAGGACTGTTAGATACTGGAAACTGTCTGAGAGATATGGATACAGGAAAACCTGTGTGCGTTATGGAAAAGAACAGATTTTTCAGTATTCTTGAGAAAAAACAGCAGGAGGCGCTGGATAAATTTTGCAGGATGGAAAATGCCGGAGAGGAAGAGATAAGGAGCATGAATCCCAGGTATCTTCCTTACACAGCGTTAGGATGTGAAAGAGGGCTCCTTCCGGTGATCACAGCAGACCGGCTGGAGATTTTTTTTGAAGGAAGAAAAATTTCCGTACCTCAGCCTGCGATTGGGCTTTCCGGCACTTCTCTGTCTCCATACAAGAATTTTGAAATGATTATCAGTCCAAAGATTCTGGAGAGCTGATTAAGGAGGAGTTTTGTGAAGATGGATGTTTGTATGAAAAAAGGATTTCAATTTTCAAAATTTACAGGGATATTACTGCCGGCAGGGAATGAACTGCACTATATCGGAGGAGCGGAAGTGCTTCCTCCTCCTCTGTCGCCGGAGGAGGAAAAAGTCCAGATTGAAAAACTTCAGAATGGAGAAGATCAGGAAGCCAGATCTTCTCTTATAGAACATAATCTCCGTCTTGTAGTATATATTGCAAAAAAGTTTGACAATACAGGAGTAGGAGTAGAAGATCTGATATCTATAGGCACGATAGGTCTGATAAAGGCCATTAATACCTTTAATCCGGTGAAGAAAATCAAGCTTGCAACCTATGCCTCCAGATGCATTGAAAATGAAATCCTCATGTATTTGCGGAGAAACAGCAAAACAAAACTGGAAGTATCCATTGATGAACCGCTGAATGTTGACTGGGATGGAAATGAACTGCTTCTGTCAGATATATTAGGAACAGATGAGGATGTGATTTATAAAGATATAGAAAATGAAGTAGAGAGGAATCTTCTGGGAAAAGCCATCGGGAAACTGACCAAAAGGGAACAGACGATCGTACGGTTAAGGTTTGGGATCAACATGCCGGACGGCCGGGAAAAGACCCAGAAAGAAGTAGCAGATCTTCTGGGCATATCTCAGTCTTACATTTCCCGTCTTGAAAAAAGGATTATGAAGAGGCTGAAAAAAGAAATCGTAAGATATGAGTAAAAACAAGAATAACTTCCGACTATTGACAAAATTCCCTATATGATATATTGATGATGATATCAAAATAATTTGCTTTGAAAGGTAGAAAATGCGGGAATTGAGATCCTGGATGTCCGTATCACGCATCTGGCCTATGCGCCGGAGATCGCTTCAGCGATGCTTCAGCGCCATAAAGTTTAGAAAGAAGCATTGGAAAAAAGGAGAAAAATAAAAGAAATGCCCTCAGCTCATGGCTGAGAGCATTTCTTTTTTAGTATCTAGCAGGATCGGAGAAAGCTGCCGGATCCGTTCATCACTCATGCGGGAGGCAGGAGCTGAGATAGAAAAGGCATACTTAGGGCGGCCGAGATAGTCAGGGACGCTGACCGCAAGACACCGGACTCCAAGCTCGTTTTCTTCATCGTCAAGGGCATAGCCTTTTTCTCTTACCTCTTTAATTTTCTCCAGAAATTGGGTATAATTAGTAATAGTATGAGGTGTCAGTTTTCGGATTGTGCTGTGTTCCCAGATAGACTGTATCTGGGATTCTTTCATATCAGCGGCCATGGCTTTTCCAACGCCGGAGCAGTAAAGAGGAATCCGGCTTCCCACTTTGGAAACCATACGGACAGAGTTCTGCGTAGATTCTTCTTTGTAAATGTACACTGCTTCGACGCCGTCCAGCTGGACAAAATGGACAGTCTCTCCTGTATTTTGTGCCAGAGATTTCAGGCTGGGACGGACAGCATCTAAAATGTCCATATGTCCGAGCATTTTATTGGAAAGGCTCAGCAGTTTCAGAGAAAGACTGTATCTGCCGGTTTCACTGTCCTGCTTTACATAACCCATGTAGATCAGTGAGCTGAGAATCCGGTGAAGAGTACTTTTATTCAGGCTCAGCTGTCGGCAAAGATCTGCCAGAGTTACAGGTCCGGTATCCGCCAGGGTTTCCAGCACCAGGAAAAGCCGGTCTGCTACCTGGATGGGGTTTTTATTTTCCATGATCAAACACTCCTGTTTGTAAAATTTTATCAGATCAGATAGGAAGTTTTTGAAAATTACTCCGGCGCTATTGTAACACTTTCAGAAGAATGTGGCAACTGGAAAAAATCTCTTGACTTTTGAATCTACAGTAGTATAATGCAGATAAAGACATACCACATGATGAAACAGCATTTCATAATATGAAACGAATAATGTATAAGGAGGAAGTATTATGAGCACAGCAGCAGAAAAATTTGCAGAGTTAGGTGTAGTGCCGGTAGTGGTTCTGGAGGATGCAAAAGATGCAGCACCTCTGGCAAAGGCATTGGTAGAGGGAGGTCTTCCCTGTGCAGAGGTAACTTTCCGTACAGATGCAGCAGAGGAATCTATTAAGATCATGGCTTCTGAGTATCCGGATATGTTCGTTGGAGCAGGAACTGTCCTGACCATCGATCAGGTAGACAGAGCCGTAGCAGCAGGAGCAAAATTCATCGTAAGCCCGGGGTTCGATCCGGAGATCGTAGACTACTGCCTGAGCAAAGATATTCCTGTATTCCCAGGCTGTATCACACCTTCTGAAGTAGCACAGGCTGTTAAGAGAGGATTAAAGGTTGTAAAATTCTTCCCTGCTGAACAGTTCGGCGGTGTAGCTACCATCAAAGCTATGGCAGCTCCTTATGTAGGCCTGAAATTCATGCCTACCGGCGGGGTTAATGCAAAGAACCTGGAAAATTATTTAAGCTGCGACAAGATCGTAGCCTGCGGCGGAAGCTGGATGGTAAAAGGCGATCTGGTAAAAGCAGGAAAATTTGACGAGATCAAAGCGCTGACAGAAGAAGCTGTAAAACTGGCAGCTCAGATCAGAAATAAATAAGAAACATACAGATATAGAGGAGAGACGATCATGGCAAAGAAAGTTGTTACTTTTGGTGAGATTATGTTAAGACTGGCCCCGGAAGGATATTACCGTTTTGTTCAGGCAGATACCTTTGGAGCAACCTATGGCGGCGGAGAAGCAAATGTTGCAGTATCTCTGGCAAACTATGGTTTTGATGCGAAGTTTGTTACCAAGCTTCCAAAACATGAGATCGGACAGGCTGCTGTAAATTCTCTGAGAAAATACGGCGTTGATACAACAGATATCGTAAGAGGCGGAGACAGAGTAGGTATCTATTACCTGGAAAAAGGCGCTTCCCAGAGACCTTCCAAAGTTATTTACGACCGCGCAGGTTCTTCTATCGCAACTGCTTCTTCATCTGACTTTGACTGGAAGAAGATTTTTGAAGGCGTAGAATGGTTCCATTTCACAGGTATTACTCCAGCCCTTAACGACGAAGTAGCAAAGATCTGTCTGGAAGCCTGCAAAGCTGCAAAAGAAGCAGGAGCTACTATTTCCTGCGACTTAAACTACAGAAACAAACTGTGGTCTAAGGAAAAAGCCGGAGAAGTTATGGGCGAACTTTGCAAGTACGTGGATGTATGCATCGCTAACGAAGAGGATGCAGCAGATGTATTCGGCATTAAAGCCGCAGATACAGATGTAACTCAGGGTGAAGTAAACCGTGAAGGTTATAAAGATGTGGCAAAACAGCTGGCTGACCGTTTCGGATTCCAGAAAGTTGCCATTACACTGAGAGAGTCCCTGTCTGCAAACGACAATAACTGGTCTGCTATGCTTTATGACGGAAAGGACTACTACTTCAGCAAAAAATATAAAATGCACATTGTAGACCGTGTAGGCGGCGGCGATTCTTTCGGCGGCGGACTGATCTGCGCATGCTTAAACGGATACGATCCTCAGGCTACTATTGAATTCGCAGTAGCTGCTTCCTGCCTGAAACATTCCATCGAAGGCGATTTCAACATGGTTTCCATGGACGAAGTCCTGAAACTGGCAGGCGGAGACGGTTCAGGCCGTGTGCAGAGATAACTGAATATCGCTAAATGAGAACCCTTATGCCATTGGGGAACATTTAATAGAAAGGGAGCCCTGGGAAACTTTTATATAATTTTTCATACTGTTTCTCAGGGCGCTTTTTTATAAAAATATCTATGGAGGTGTTGCAGAATGATGAAAAAGGATTTTGATCTGCTGTCATTGGGGGAAATATTATTAAGACTTTCACCGCCTAATAATGAAAGAATCGTAAGAGGAGAAACCTTTCAGAAACAGGTAGGAGGAGCAGAACTGAACGTGGTATCCGGAGTCTCTCTTTTAGGACTTCGTACAGGAGTGATCTCCAAGCTTCCCGCAAATGCCCTGGGAACCTACGCAAAGAACCGTGTCCGTTTCTGCGGGGTCAGTGATGATTACCTGGTCTATGACCATGATGCAGATGCCCGTCTTGGGATTTATTATTATGAGGATGGAGCCTATCCCAGAAAACCAAGTGTGGTATATGACAGAAGACATGCTTCTTTTTGTAAGATTTCTTTGGATGAACTGCCGGAGTCTATGTTTTCTTCCGCCAGATGTTTCCATACCAGCGGGATCACTCTTGCTCTTTCTGAGAATACCAGAAAAGTCGGGATTGAGATGATGAAGCGTTTTAAAGAAAACGGTACTCTGATTTCTTTTGATGTAAACTTCCGGGGAAATCTTTGGACAGGCCCTGAGGCAAAGGAATGTATTGAGAGTATCCTTCCTTATGTGGATATTTTCTTCTGCTCTGAGGAGACTGCAAAGCTTACTTTTCTGAAACAGGGAGATGTGTATGAAATTATGAAGAGCTTTGCCAGAGAATATCCGATTTCTATTGTCGCTTCTACTCAAAGGATCGTTCACAGCCCGAAAGTACATACCTTTGGCTCAGTAATCTATAATGCAAAAGAAGATAAGTTTTATCAGGAGGAGCCTTATCGGAATATTGAAGTCGTAGACCGGATCGGGAGCGGGGATGCTTATATTTCCGGCGCTCTCTATGGCCTGCTGGCGCATAACTTTGATTGTCAGAAAGCTTTGGAGTATGGAAACGCCACAAGTTCCGTAAAGAATACGATTCCGGGCGACCTGCCTTCCTGCGGTCTGGAAGAGATTGACAGGATCATTAAAAATCACAAAAATACAGGCATTCAGCTTGAAATGGACAGATAAGCGGTAACAGATTTTCCCCTGTGTACATAACCTATATTAACAGATTATGACACAGGGGATTTTTATGCGGATCTGTGAGCTGAGACAAAAAGAAGTGATCAATATCTGTACCTGCAGGACACTGGGCTGTCCGTTGGATATAGAGTTTGACTGTAAGACCGGATGTATACAGGCTCTTATCGTGCCCCTTCCAGGAAAGATGTGCGGATTCTTCGGATCAACCAGTGAGTATGTGATTCCTTATTCCTGCATTCGGCAGATCGGAGAGGATATTATCCTGGTAGAAATTAAAGAAGAGAAGTTTCTGAAAAAGGAATAAGAACAACTTGTTAATAGGTGCGTACAAGTTGTAGAATGATTAGCAAAGGAGCAGGTTATGACACAGGAAAACGGAAAGACAAAGTACTATTTGCTGATGGAGGAGCTGAAAGATGCGATCCTCAGCGGAAAAATCAAAGCCGGGGAAAAGCTGCCCTCAGAAAATCAGCTTTCCGAGAAGTATCATATCAGCAGACATACCGTGAGAAAGGCATTGTCTATCCTGGGACAGGAAGGATATATTGTAGCTGAACATGGAAGAGGAACTTTCTGCTCTCAGCGCATGGGACATCTGAAACAGTCCAAGAATATTGCGGTGATTACAACCTATATTTCGGATTATATTTTTCCCAGACTGATCCAGGGAATGGACCGGGTGCTTACAGAAAACGGCTACAGCATTATCCTGAAGAATACGGCCAATAGCAGGACAAAAGAAGCTAAGGTCCTGGAAGATATCCTTACCAAGGATATCGATGGACTGATCATCGAGCCGGCTAAAAGCCAGATTCTGTGCAGGCACATGAACTTGTATGGACTTCTCGACAAGTATCAGATCCCATATGTTTTTATACAGGGAGTAT
>DWUX01000073.1 GCA_019120545.1 Candidatus Blautia stercoripullorum
TTCATTTTTTCTTCCTCCGCTATCATTAGATAATCTCAGGTGGGAACTTCTTCAGAAAACTGTCCCTCGAAACAGCAGTTCCTTCAGAAGACCCCACATTTAGTGATATTATACAACGTTTTAAAAGGCCACACAAGAGCGTGTTGGGGATTTTCCTGGGGAAATTGTATTCTTTTCCAAACAAGCCGTTGCCAAATTCCCGGCAGTTCCTGTATACTGGGTGATATCACAACGCCAGATTAATTTCTATCAAAATGTTAAGGGAGGAAGTTTCTTATGGAAGGCATTACAGGAATTATTGCAGAATATAATCCTTTTCACAAAGGTCATAGTTATCAGATAAAAGGAGCCAGGGAACTGACCGGGGACCGGTATGTCCTTGTGATCATGAGCGGAGATTTTGTCCAGAGAGGCGCTCCTGCCATTTTCGACAAGTACTCCAGAACACGAATGGCTCTGCTGGGAGGAGCAGATGCAGTGCTGGAACTGCCCTCCTATTGGGCCTGCGGAAGTGCTGAATATTTTGCCAAAGGGGCTGCAGAAATCCTGGACGCTCTGGGCTGTGTGGATCATCTTTGTTTTGGCAGCGAATCCGGAGACATTGACAGCCTTCAGGAGATAGGCCAGGTCCTGGCCAGGGAACCGGAAGGCTTTCAGATTTTATTAAAGAAAAATTTAAAGAAAGGCTTTTCTTTTCCTCTGGCGAGAAAAAAGGCTCTGACAGAATACCTTGGAAGTCTTTCTTCAGAATCCAGCCACGGCCAGATCAATATCCAGGAAATACTTCGTCTTCTGGACAGTCCCAACAATCTTCTTGGGATTGAATACTGCAAAGCTCTCTGCCGTCTGGACAGCCGGATCATTCCAGTAACTATAAGAAGAGAAGGATCCGGATATCACGAAGAGTCTATTTCCTCTTCCATGCCCAGCGCTACTGCCCTCCGCCGGGCTCTTATCGGCACAAAAGAAAAAGAAACTTCCCTATCCCGGCTTTTGTCTCATGCTCAGCCAGATTCTGTGGCAGCCTTTACAGAAAAATTATTATCTTCTCAGTGTCCTGTGACAGAAGAAGATTTTTCTCTCCTTCTGAAATGCCAGCTTCTTCTGCACAGCCCGGAGGAACTGGCTGTTTTTGCAGATGTATCTTTAGACCTTGCCAGAAGGATCCGCAGGGAGCTGAATCATTTTGCTTCCTTTTCCCAGTTTATTTTTCTTTTAAAAACCAGGGAAATGACCTATACCAGGATCAGCAGGGCTCTTCTCCATATCCTTCTTTCCATCACTCAGGAGGACTTGGCGGGAACTCCAGGTTATGTACGGCTTCTAGGCTTCCGAAAAAAAAGTACTCCACTTTTGCGCAGACTTCAGGACAACAGCCGGATCCCTATAGTTACCAAAGCCGCGGACTACCGGAAGCAACTCCCGAAAGCCCAGTGGAGAGGCTTTGAAAAGGATCTGTTCTGTGCCGATCTGTATGAATCCGTAAAAGTAGAAAAATCACAGAAGGCATTTGTCAGTGATCTGCAAAGGTCTCCTGTGATCCTTTAATTGTCTTATTTTAACGCCGGTCTTGCCTTCCGGCAGGCCTTCTCTGAAAGGATATCTTTATACCGATATACGCTTAAGATCAGTCCCAGCAGGATATAGGATACCAGCAGGTAGGAATTTCCCTGTGACAAAAAGGGAAGAAAAGTGTCCACTGCCGGGAACAGGCCCAGGTTTACCAGAATATTGATCACTGCAGGCAGAAGCAGAGACAGGCCGCTGGCAAAGCCGATTATTTTTCCCAAACGGTTTTTTCCTTTTCCCGCAGTTTTTATTGCTGCAAAGATCAATCCAAGAACCAGCGCTGCTACAAGAAAGGCGGCAAGGATCCCGTAGTAAGAACTCAGATAGCTAAGTATATAGTTGCTGCTGTATCCCGGATTCATTGTCAGCTCCTGGCTTCTTCCCAGCCAGCGGCTGTCCGCCAGCATACTGGAGGCATTAAATTTTCCACTAAAATAGACGATCAGCCGCTCAATCTGGTACTCTGCAAATCCGTGAAAAACAACTCCCCATAAAAGGCCGAAAACCGGCAGAAGGATCACCATGCCCCATACAACAGCCAGTGTTCTCCCTTTCTTCACCTGAAACCACCCCTGAAAAACTGTCAGAGACAGCTGTATCATGCTCGCAAAGAAGACAACGAAAGCCAGACCTACATCCGGAAAAGTCAGGGCATACCATGACGGGAACAAAAGCCACAGAAAAGACTTTAGGATTCCCTTATATCCCTGTCCATAATATTTATAAAGCAGGGCTCCATACAAAGGCGGCCAAAGATAAAGCAAAGCTTTCAGGGAAATGCCGATCCCTCCCGCGTAAATCCAAGTACTGGTCCCGTTGACCGGCACAGCCAGGCTTCGCAGAAAGAACATCACCAGAAAAAAATCTAAGGTTACCCACAGGGCATTCCGCCCCAGGAAACTATAGTCCAGCCGATAAACCAAGATCATAAGGACAAATCCCAGAATCACATACATGCTGTGCTGTATACCTTCAGCTAGTCCTCCTGCTGCCATCTGCAGAATAATACTCAACAGACTGACCATTCCTATTAAAATCACCAGTTTCCAGGATATCTTTGGCCGATGGATCCCGTCCAGAGAGATTCCTGTCTGAACCGGATCCCCCATATCCAGAACAGCGGCCTTCTCTGCATCTTGCGGATCCATG
Organism: Candidatus Blautia stercoripullorum; assembly: GCA_019120545.1. GTDB lineage: Bacteria > Bacillota > Clostridia > Lachnospirales > Lachnospiraceae > Blautia > Blautia stercoripullorum. The sequence goes on from DWUX01000073.1 coordinate 2,719, forward strand.
CCAGCCATCCGGTTTTCTTCGATCTGTTCTTCCAGATGTCCCCGGATTTCCTCTTCCACAACATTTCTTGCCTTTTTACACCGGATCTGTTCCAGCAGGGTCTTTAAATATTCTTCCATATCCTAGCCCTCCCATTTCAGTACGGCTGTTACGGCTGTGGAATATTCCTCCCACTCCTCTTCCTTAGATTTCAGAAGTTTTTCGCCGTTTTTTGTGATCCGGTAATACTTTCTGGTCTTCCCCAGGACTTCCTCTTCATAGGAAGTCAGAAGCTCCTCTTCCTCCATGGTGTGGAGCAGAGGATAAAGGGTTCCCGCCTTCAATTCAAACACATTCTGGGAACGCTTCCGCAGAGTGGTAATCATCTCATAACCATACATATCTTTTTCCGACAGAAGCTTCAGCAGCAGCATTTTAACACTGCCGGATATCCAGGCCTTATTGGCAGCCATATGCATCCCTCCTTATATTGGTTATCTATATATAGATTGACTATATATTACATCGGTCACCAATATATGTCAAGGCCTCCATCCTTATAATTTCAGAAGCTTTTGTATTTCATATGCCACACTGTCTGTACGGTTTGTTCCGATTTCCTTCTCTGCCAGGGTCTTCAATTTCGGCAGGGCATTGCCCATGGCCCTGGTGTGGGGAAATCTCTCAAACATAGATATATCATTTTCCCCATCTCCAAAGATCAGGATCTGTTCTTTACTGATCCCATAATAAGCCGCTGCCCGCTCTACCATGATTCCTTTTCTCGCTCTGTAAGAAGTGATTTCCAGATTCCAGTCTGCTGAGGAAGTAATGGTCAGGGCTTTTGACCGGCTGAAATATTTTCGCGCATTTTCTAATTTCTCAGGGCTTTCGGAAAAGACAAATATTTTATGCAGGACAGGAAGACTCTTTCCAAAAGATTCCAGTTTTTCTATAGGATCTGCTGCACATAGATCTGTATCTGTAGCAAAATCTCCCCGTTCCGTATTGATTTCAAATCCGATTTTCTGTTCCAAGAGATAATCTAGGATCTTTTCGGCAGATTCCGGCTCTATAGGCTCATGAAAAAGCAGACGGCCCCGGGGATCTCTGAATTCTGCTCCGTTTAAAAGCACAAAGGCGCAGACACCCTCTGTTTTCTCCAGAAGCCTGCTGGCAGTATTCCAGCTTCTCCCTGTGGCTATAAGGATCTGTATCCCCAAAGATGAGGCTGTCTTCAGGATTTCAGCTGCCTTCCCGGAAAGTGTATGTTCTTCATTAAGGAGCGTGCCGTCCAGGTCGGTGACGATCATTTTTATTTTTCTCATAGCTTTTTAAACCGGAATGTATAGGCGTGAAAATCTTCTTTTACAAGGGGTACGGTGACGCCTGCCTCCATCAGTTCATCTCCCCCGTAGATCTGTCCATCTTCCATATGGAGAACCGGTCCGATGGCAAACAGAGCCAGAACGATTCCCACGAAAAGAGTGATAAAAGGCGTTACGATCAGGTCAATGGCATCAGGAACGTGTTTACGCAGCCACTTTTCAAATTTTGCTGTGATAATGCCTGTAGCAAAGGCCGGAAGCACAGATCCCTGATAACCTGCCACAGGGATAAAGCCAAAGAATTACATCAGAAAACATCCGGATAGCTCTCTGGAATTTATTCCCATATACCGCTTCTTTCTTTGCTTCCGGTTTCGGTGATCTCCGGCTCCCTGGGCTTTGACGACCAGCTGGCCGTTTCCCGTATCTTCCGGAAGAATTTCGCCCTATCCCCTTCTGAATACAGGAAGATTTCCAGGCAGAAAAAGCAATGAACCAGGGCGATTAGTTGTTACCACATCTCTATCCCCGGATTTTCTCATTTTTAGCTGTAGACTTCTGGCTGTCCTACGGCTTAGATTCCAACTCTCCCCTTATCAGGCCGTAGTCGCCTGGCGGCCGAACTATCTCTCCCTCAGCAGGATCTTTCGCAGCTTTTTTCTCTTTTCCATGCTATGAAAAAAGAGACCCTTCCATAAAATCCCACAGCTTTATAATAGCCTGAATTTTACAGAATAGTCTCTTTATTCCCGCGGGCAACGAGCCAAGCGGACATGCTGGCATGT
>DWUX01000074.1 GCA_019120545.1 Candidatus Blautia stercoripullorum
ATAAATGTTTTGATATGTTTGAAAAGGAGATCGTTCAGGATGTGGTGATGACCAGAATCCCGGATTCCTGGACAAGAGAAGACGTTTTCGAAGGTTAGTGGGAATATGGAAGAACTTCAGCTGGAACTGGAAAACAGAATAAAGAATTTAATGTGGACCGTCAGCGGCGATTATAATCTGGACTTTAAGCCGGATCTTCAGGCATTTGCCCGTTCCAAGTATATTGCCCTTTATGACGGAATCAAACAGGGAGCCTTTGCAAAATATTTTGATCGGGAGGCCTATTCCTTATATCTGGTTAAAAAAATCTACCTTCACGGAATGGAAGCGCCTCTGATGAATCTCGCCCAGCTTTGTATTGAATTTGCAGTTTCCGGAAAAATTATAAGGGAAAGAGAAGGGGTGTCTTTTATCAGAATGAAGGCCTGCGAGGATGTGCTGGAAAAAGATTTTGCCCATCTTCAGGAGAACGGGACAGGACGGCTGAAAATCGCCCTGTTCAGAGAGATACTCAGGGGAAATGAACCTGCAACTGCAAGACAGAGAAGATGGATGAATATGGTGGAAGGCCTGGAGAGCGCGGAAGACACCATGGAGATTATCAAAGTAACGGATCAGCTTTATAATGAGATCGTAGATCCATATTTTGAGAGACAGCATGGTAGTCTTAAACAGGTGCTGGCGGTAACTCTTGAAGAATTAGCCGAATTTTCCTGGAAGGATTATTTAGATGAAGAGGCATTGAACAGTGAGCTGGAGACTTATCTGGATAAGGTCTCTGAAAATATGCTCCATCTGGAACAGATGGAGACAGGAGAGAGCCAGGAAAATCCGGAAACGGGAGAACCTAAAAAAGGAGTTCTTGTAGTTGATGAAAAGGCGCTCCAAAAAATGTATTCCTATGTAGAAAGAAATTATGGAAAGACATTTTTAAAGGAAGCAGAGGAGAAACGTCTGAATCATCTGTTGTGCAGAGGTATACATGGAGACTGCAGTCTGTATTTTACGAAGGGAATCCTGAAAGATCCGGTTCTTAGAAATTATCAGTATGAATATGCCAGAAAACAAAAGGATAAAAACCTGTATGAATACTATGATAACCACCGGCTGGTAAAGAATAATATACGGATCCTGACAGATACTCTGAAAAAGACGCTTACCATGAGGGATGAAGCGGAAGAAACCCTTTCTGACAGAGGGGTGATCCTGCCGGCCAGACTTTGGAGGATCGGCCGGACAAAAGATGCCCGCTTTTTTAAAAGGGAGCTTCATGCAGAAAGTTCCAGCTTTGTGGTGGATGTGCTCATTGACGCCAGCGGCTCTCAGAGAAGCAGGCAGGGACAGGTGGCAATCCAGGCATATATTTTAAGCGAGGCTCTGAGTAATGTGGGAATACCTCACAGAGTCATGAGTTTTTGCACTTTCTGGGATTATACGATCCTTCACCAATTTCGGGATTATGAGGCAGACAGAAAAGAAAACAGCAATATCTTTGAATATATCACTTCTTCTAATAACAGAGACGGATTGGCTGTCAAGGCAGCGGGATATGGACTTGCGGCCAGGGAAGAGGAGCATAAGATCCTGATCATATTAAGCGATGGAAGGCCTTACGATGTGATACTCAACAGGCCCAATGCCAGAAATCCTCAGCCATATTATGGGAAATATGCTGTTCAGGACACCGGGTTTGAAGTAAGAAAACTCAGAAATCAGGGAATCTGTGTCTTAGGCGTTTTTGCAGGGGAAGAAAAGGATCTGGCAGCAGAAAAGAAAATATTTGGAAAAGATTTTGCTTATATACGAAGTATTTCCGGCTTTTCACCAGTTGTTGGACGATATCTGACAAAACAGCTGGATAAAGACATTTGATGGAGCGAAAATATGAACGAAAAAATTGAGATTATGGGAATTTCTGCAGACACCTGTTCTGTAGAAGAAATTATTGACAGTATCAATGCTCACTGGAATCAGAAAGATTCCCTGTCTACTTACGGTGTTTTAAATATGAAGCTGCTCATGGCAGCCCAAAAAGATGAGGAACTTAAAGCCTACATTGAAATGCTGGATAAAACGGTAGCAGACGAGACGGAGGTACTTCAGGCTGCGGGCATTGAGGACCGGGAACTGGAGCAGGAAACTTCCCAGCATGGATTCATGGGTTCTTTATTCTGGCTTTTAGCGCAGTACAGAAATCATATTTTTCTTTTAGGTGAAAATACGGAAGATACAGAGGATATGTTCCGGTATCTTCAAGAGAAATATCCGGATATCGTAATTGCCGGTAAGGACAGTCTTCAGGGAGGAGGCGCAGACCAGGTAGACCGGGTGATCAATGAGATCAATGCACTCAGTCCCCAGGCTGTGTTAAGCTGTTCCAGAACTTTTGATATGGAAAAGTTTGTAAAAAACAATCGAAAGATGATCAATACCAAGGTTTGGTTCAGTCTGGGAAACTGCCTGGAGATTTTAAAGAGCACCGGTTTGAAACCTGCATGGCTGGAAAAGATCATGGAAAAAAATATGTTTAAGAAAATGGTCTCCAGTTATAAAGAAGAAAAGAAGGAAATATGAACAAAGTATTACAAATGAAAAAAATATGTAATAATTTCATGTTTTCTCTTTATTTTTTCAGGATTATGTATTAGTATATATAGTAGGGTTTTTTATATTATGGGATACAAATCAACAAAACTATATGATGAAAGAGGGAGACAAAATGATTTCAAACCAGATACTTCAAAATACTCTGGATGGATTAAAAGAAATATCCAGAACAGATTTTTGCGTAACGGACATGGAGGGCAAAGTACTTGCCACTACTTTTTCAGAGAGCGTATGCGGAGAAGAAGAAGTTATGGCCTTTGCTAATTCTCCTGCCGACAGCCAGGTAGTCAGAAATAATCTTTATTTTAAGATTTATGATGATCATCAGCTGGAGTACATATTGGTCCTGGACAGTGATGCAGACGATGCCTATACCCTGGGCAAAATAGTTGCTTTTCAGATCCAGGGACTGCTCACAGCATACAAGGAGAGATTTAATAAAGACAACTTTATCAAAAACCTGCTCCTGGACAATCTGCTGCTGGTAGATATTCATAACCGGGCGAAGAAGCTCCATATTGAAGTGGATGTCCGCAGAGTTGTATATATTCTGGAGACTAATCAGGAAAAAGACTATGGATCTCTGGAAAATATCAAAAATCTTCTGGGAGGAAAATCCGGAGATTTTGTTACTGCTGTTGATGAGAAAAGTATCATCATTGTAAAAGAGCTGGCACCCACAGATGACTATGCACAGCTTGAAAAAACAGCATATACCATTTTGTCTACTTTAGGTGTAGAGAAAGACGGAAAGACTCATATTGCATATGGAACAATTGTAAAGGAACTGAAAGAAGTTTCCCGTTCTTATAAAGAGGCCAGAATGGCACTGGACGTAGGCAAAATCTTCTTTGATGAAAGAGAAGTCATTGCTTACAGTTCTCTGGGGATCGGCCGTCTCATCTACCAGCTCCCTATTCCTCTGTGCAAAATGTTTATCAGGGAAATTTTTGACGGAAAATCTCCCGATGATTTTGACGAGGAAACTTTAACTACCATCAATAAGTTTTTTGAGAACAGCCTGAATGTATCAGAAACATCCAGACAGCTGTATATACACCGAAACACCCTGGTGTACAGACTGGATAAACTGCAGAAAAGCACAGGGCTGGATCTGAGAGTGTTTGAGGATGCCATTACCTTTAAGATCGCTTTGATGGTGGTGAAATATATGAAATATATGGAAACGCTTGATTACTAAAGAGAGAATATCTCTCAATAGGAAAACAGGAGGTTATTATGATTGATTTAGTAGACGTGAGTAAATCATACAGCAAAGGCCAGCCGGCCATTGACCATATGAATCTTCACGTAGAGAAGGGTGAATTTGTGTTTGTAGTAGGAAACAGCGGCTCAGGAAAGTCAACTCTGATTAAACTTCTGCTAAAAGAGCTGGATCCTACAAGCGGGACAATTACAGTAAACGGCCAGCAGCTGAATAAGCTGAGACGGAGAAAAGTGGCAAAATACCGGAGGGGAGTAGGTGTTGTGTTCCAGGACTTCCGTCTTTTGAAGGACAGAAATGTTTATGAAAACGTGGCTTTTGCCCAGAGGGTGATCGAACGCCCTACCCGTATTATCAGAAAAAGAGTTCCCGAAGTATTGACTTTGGTAGGTCTGGCGGAAAAATACAGATCAAGGCCGGACCAGCTGTCAGGCGGAGAGCAGCAGAGAGTGGCTCTCGCAAGGGCTTTGGTAAACAGACCGCATATTTTACTGGCTGACGAGCCTACCGGTAATCTGGACCCAAAAACTTCTTTTGAGATCATGAAACTTTTGGACGAGATCAACCAGAGAGGTACGACAGTTCTTGTAGTTACTCACAACAGAGAAATTGTAAATGCCTTTAGAAAGCGTGTGATCACGATGAAGAAAGGCGTTATTGTCAGCGACGAACAGGAAGGTGAATATCGGAATGCGAATTAGTACCATAGCATACATATTTAAACAGGGATTTAAAAATATCTGGCGTAATCTGCGTTTTTCTTTGGCTTCTATTTCTACTATGGCGGCCTGTATTTTCCTTTTCGGCCTGTTTCTTGCTTTGGTAATGAACTTTAACTATATTGTTCATTCTGCGGAAGAGGGAATTGCCGTGCTGGTATATTTTGACGAGGGCATTACCCAGGATCAGATCGACCAGATCGGCAGAGAGATAGACAAACGTCCTGAAGTGGCGGATATGAAATATATATCTGCAGACGAAGCCTGGGCAGAATACAGCAAGGTTTATCTGGGAGAGGACAATGATGAACTGGCACAGGGATTTATGCAGGATAACCCGCTAGCCAATTCCTCCAGATTTGATGTATATCTGGACAATGTAGAAGGACAGGAAGATTTAGTCAATTTTATTCAAGGATTGGACGGCGTACGGCGAGTAGAACAGTCTGAAGCCGCGGCAGATGTTTTATCCACATTTAACAGGCTGATCGGATATGTATCAGCAGCTATTGTTCTTGTTCTTTTGGCGGTTGCATTTTTCCTTATCAGAAATACCATCACCATGGGTATTTCTGTCCGTCAGGAAGAGATCGGCATTATGAAGCTGATAGGAGCTACAGACTTTTTTGTAAGAGCCCCTTTTGTGATCGAAGGAATCCTTTTGGGCGCTATCGGAGCAGTGATCCCTATGGGAATACTTTATTTCTTATACGACAGGATCATTACTTATGTAGTGGAAAGATTTCAAAATCTGGGAAATTTCCTTCAGTTCCTGGATGTAGGAGAAGTATTCCAGTATCTGGTTCCCGTAGGACTGCTGCTTGGGATTGGAATTGGATTCATCGGAAGCATTTTCTCAGTGAGAAAACATCTGAGAGTATAATGAAAAACAGAGTACGTTAGTGAAACTGGCAGGGTACATGGAATCTTTTACTTGTACCTTGCCAGTATCTATTTGCAGACAATGAAATCTAAAAGCGGAGGACAGAAAAGAATGGAACAAAAAAAATTTGCCCGGGGATTCCTGATGGGAATGATCTGCATGCTGCTGATAGGAGGTATTAGCTTTGGAATTTATCAATATATTGATGGGAGGGAAAGAAATCAGGGCGCAGTAACAGATGCTTTTGTAGAGAAAGCGAAGCTGATAGAGAAAACAGTAAAAGACAGTTATACCGGTGAGACCAATGATCAGGATATGGAAGAATATATGTATAAAGGCCTTATGGCGAGCCTTGGGGATCCGTATTCTGCTTATTATACCAGTGAAGAGTATGAAGAACTGAATGCGGAAACCACAGGTTCCTATAAAGGCATCGGCGTTGTGATGCAGCAGGAGGCGGATACCGGCGAGGTGAAGATCCTGCGGTGCTATGAAGGCGGCCCCGGAGCAAAAGCAGGACTTTTGCCGGAGGATGTGTTGATCCAGGTAAATGGAGAAAATGTGGCGGGAATGGAATTGTCTGAGGTGGTGGATCTGGTAAAAAGTTCTGAAGGAGACACAGCTATCCTGACTATTTCCAGAGAAGGAGAGTCTGATTATCTGGAGATTCAAGTGCCTTTGGAGGAAGTCAATATTCCTGTGGTGGAATATGAAATGTTGGAGGATAATATCGGATATATTTCCATTTATGAATTTACAGAACAGACCGTTCCTCAATATGAAACAGCATTTGAGGAGCTGCAAAGCCAGGGAATGGAACGGATGATCATAGATGTGCGGAATAATCCGGGAGGACTTCTGACCTCTGTCTGTGACCTGCTTGAGGATATGCTGCCGGAAGGGCTGATCGTTTATACAGAGGATAAAGAAGGAGAACGGCAGGAATATACCTGCGATGGAGAAAATGAGCTGGATATGCCCCTGGTGGTTTTAGTCAATGGAAACAGTGCCAGCGCTTCAGAAATTTTTGCAGGAGCTATCCAGGATTACGGAACAGGGACTCTTGTAGGAACCACTACCTTTGGAAAGGGAATCGTTCAGAGCCTGATCCCGTTTACAGACGGCAGCGCTGTTAAAACTACGACTGCTAAATACTATACCCCCAGCGGAAGATGCATTCATGGAACGGGAATAGAACCGGATGTGGAAGTGGAACTGACAAAGGGACTGGAACAAAAATCAGAACTTACTTATGAGGAAGATAATCAGCTTCAGACTGCTATAGATACTGTAAAAGGACTTTAAGAAGAGAGGCGGAAAGAGACTGTGAAAAAAATAAAGAAAGAAGAATTTTATTCTATACCTAATTGTATGGGGTACTTCCGGATCCTCCTGATCCCGGTCTTTTGCGTGATCTATCTCAATGCGGATACATGGAGAGACTATTATCTGGCCGCAGGAGTGATTCTTGTATCAACCATCACAGACTTTCTTGACGGACAGGTGGCAAGGCGGTTCCATATGATCACAGAGCTTGGAAAATTTCTGGATCCGGTGGCAGATAAACTGACTCATGGGGCAGTCGCCCTCTGCCTTGCTTTCCGCTATGAGACGATGAGATACCTTTTTGCTCTTATGGTGGTGAAGGAAGGATTTATGGCAGTTATGGGAGTCGTTAACCTTCGTCATGGAAAAAAACTGGACGGAGCGAAATGGTTTGGAAAAGTCTGCACAGGTTCGCTTTTTATCCTCCTGTTTATCCTTGTCCTGGTGCCGGATATTCCTCTTCTATGGGCAGACAGACTGATCTTTTTTGTGATCTTTATTATGGCTGCCACATTGATCTTATATATACCGGAATTCTATAAAATGATAAAATCGTGGGATGGAAAGAAGCAGGTGAAAAAATGACAAAATATTATATTTTTTATTTTTTAGCAGCGTATCTTTCAGGAGGAATCATGTTTGGAGCTTTGATCCCAAAGCTTTTTTGCGGCATTGATATAAGAAAGATGAGTGAAGACGGGAATCCCGGTACTGCCAATGTGTTTTTATATGCGGGACCTTTCTGGGGGATACTGGTCCTGGTCTGTGATATTTTGAAAGGGTTTTTACCCGTTCATCTTGCAGCCGGTCAACTAGGTGCAGATAACTTAGGATTTGCCCTGATCATGGCGGCTCCTGTTATAGGACATGCCTTTCCCCTGGCTGGAGGAAGAAAAAAGGGAGGAAAAGGAATCGCGGTGACCTTTGGCGTCCTTGCAGGTCTGTATCCCTTCCTGGACAGTCTGGAACTTTTGATCTTCTGGTATCTGCTCTTTTCTCTTATCATAATCGTCAATCCCCACAGCCTCAGAACAGGAGTGACTTATCTTTGCTGGCTGGCCAGCAGTGTTGTCTGCCGGCTGCACCCGGTGATTACGGCAGGTACCTTGTTGATCTCTGCCGTAGTGCTGGATAAACATAAGGAAGAATTAAAGCATATGAAGGACCAAAGAATAAGATTTATATTCAGGAGAGATTGAAAATGAAAGTTTTAATATTATCTTGTAAGACCGGCGGCGGACACGATGCGGCGGGAATGGCTCTGAAGGAAGAACTGGAAAGCAGAGGGCATAAAGCAGTTATGTTTGATTATCTGGTCCTGGCCGGACAGAAAGTTTCTGACGCGGTGGAAGACGTTTATGTCAATACAGTGAAAAACACGCCCCATATTTTTGGAGCTGTATACAATATCGGCATGGCAGTGAGTAGATTGACCAGAAAGTCGCCTGTTTATTATGTGAATTCCCGGATGGCAAAATATCTCCGGCCTTATCTGGAAAAAGAAAACTTTGATGCAATTCTTATGCCCCATCTTTATCCGGCAGAGACTCTTACTTATATGAAAAGACATGGATTTCCCCTGCCTCTTACACTGGCAGTCATGACAGATTATACCTGCATTCCCTTCTGGGAAGAAACAGATTGTGACTATTATGTGATCCCTCATGAAGAACTGAAAGAAATCTGCATAAAACGGGGAATCCCTGAAGAAAAACTTTTGCCTTTCGGTATTCCTGTAAGCCGAAGATTCAGACTGAAAACCAACCAGGAAAAGGCCAGGGCCTATCTGGGATTTCCGGAAGGAAAAAGGATGCATCTGCTTATGGGAGGCAGTATGGGAGCAGGAGATCTGGAAAAGCTTACTGATAAACTGTGGGAAAAAGTCAGGGGAAAAGAAGGAATAGCAGTTATCTGCGGAAGCAATAAGAAGATTTTTCAGAAATTAAAAAAGAAATACGGAGATGAAAAAGACTTTTTTGTGATCGGAAAAACAAAACAGATGGAATTATATATGAAGGCCTGCGATATTATCTATACAAAACCGGGAGGATTGACCTCTACAGAAGCGGCTGTTTCCAGAATTCCTATTGTGCATACCACTCCCATTCCCGGATGCGAGACCGCAAACAGAAGATTTTTTGTCAGACATAAAATGTCAATTACGTCCAGAACTCCGGAAAAGCAGGCAGAAGAGGGAACCCGGCTGCTGGAGTCCCCCGCAAGGCTAAAAATCATGAGAGAAGCTCAGAAAAACTGTGTTTCAGGAAAAGCAGCGGCAAGAATCGTAGTTTTTCTGGAGGACAAGCTAAGCCATTGAAAAGAAGCTGAAAAAAGAATATAATAAAAAACAGTATTTTCCAGTTTAAAAAGAGGAAGGATACAGAAAGGAAGAAGCGTTATGATAGCAGATAAAATGAAAAGTTTGGTAAAGAACAGCTCTGCCATCCGTGCAATGTTTGAAGAAGGGAAAAAAATGGCTCAGGAATATGGGGCGGAGAACGTATATGATTTTAGCCTTGGAAATCCTAATGTTCCGGCTCCTGCAGAGGTAAAAGAAGCCATAATAAAAGAACTTGAACAGGATGATCCGGTAATGCTCCACGGCTATATGAGCAACAGCGGATATGAGGACGTAAGAAAAGCGGTTGCGGACTCTTTAAATAAACGTTTTGGCACAGCTTTCCATGAAAACAATATTATTATGACGGTAGGCGCTGCAGGAGGGCTGAATGTGATCCTGAAGGCACTTTTAAATCCAGGAGATCAGGTCCTGGTGATTGCTCCATATTTTGGGGAGTATAATGGATATGTGGATAACTATAACGGGGAAGTTGTAGTAGTAAGTCCGGATACAGAAACTTTTCAGCCAAATCTGAAAGAGATGGAAGAAAAAATCACAGAAAAGACAAAAGCAGTGATCGTCAATTCACCTAATAATCCTACCGGAGTAGTGTATTCGGAAGAAACTATAAAAAGAATGGCGGAGATCCTGGAGAAAAAAGAACAGGAGCTGGGAACAGATATCTACCTTATTTCCGATGAGCCCTATCGGGAACTTGCCTATGACGGAGTGGAGGTCCCTTATCTCACTAAGTATTACAAAGATACTATTGTGGGATATTCTTTCAGTAAATCTCTGTCTCTTCCGGGAGAGCGGATCGGATATCTGGTAATACCGGACGAGGCTGCAGACGCAGAAGACCTTCAGAGCGCCGCAAATGTGGCCACCAGAATCCTGGGATTTGTTAATGCTCCTTCTCTTATGCAGAGAGCTGTGGCAAGATGTCTGGATGCCAAGGCAGATGTTCCCTATTATGATAAGAACAGAAATGCTTTATATCAGGGACTGAAAAATCTGGGATTTTCCTGTATTAAACCAGAAGGAGCTTTTTATCTGTTTGTAAAATCACCTGTAGAGGATGAGCAGGTATTCTGCCAGGCGGCAAAGAAATACCATATTTTGGTTGTTCCAGGCTCTTCTTTTGCCTGCCCGGGCTATGTAAGGATCGCATATTGTGTTTCCTATGAAACAATTGTGAACTCTATGCCAGGTTTCAAAAAACTTGCTGAAGAATTCGGACTTGGCAACTAAAAACAGAGAATGTGAAAAAACCTTCCGGAGCGGCTGAAGCCCTCGGAGGTTTTTTGCTATACAAAAGAGAAATGCTCTGCAGGGGAGCTGCAGAGCATTTCGAGGGGAGTATAAATAATTAAATAAGGGGTTATAATGTAA
>DWUX01000075.1 GCA_019120545.1 Candidatus Blautia stercoripullorum
TCTGGTGTCTACGACGTGCAGGTTCAAGTCCTGTTATCCGCAGTTTAAAAGTGCCTTATTTGCAGGCGCTTTTTTCTTTGCTCAAATTTCCGGTATTTGACGGCCTTCATGATTTATGTAATATTGATCTTTGTAGATCAGCTGTGAAATAGGGACGAATTCATAGCCTTTTTCCTGAAGGGTGGAAAGTACAGTGTCCAGGGCATCTGTAATATATTTTGCTCCGTTATGGCATAGGATGATACTACCGTTTCCAAGTTTAGCGTTCTCGGTTATTTTTTTGATAATATCCTGAGAGCCATAATCTTTCCAGTCCAATGAGTCAACATCCCATTGTATGGGATAATAGCCGTTTTCTTTGATACAGGCGATCACATCATTATCATAATCTCCGTATGGCGCGCGAAAGAGAAACATTTCGTAGCCGGTAAGCTCTTTTACCTTGTCATGAACGCTGAGGATTTCCTGCGCTTTCTCCTCTTCCCCCAGTTTTGTCATATAAGGGTGGTTTTCGCTGTGGTTTCCCAGATCGTGACCTGACTCATAGATTTTTTTAACACTTTCCGGGTATTTTTCTACCCACTGGCCGGTCATGAAAAAAGTGGCTTTTACCTTATGACTGGCGAGGATATCCAGGATTGTCTGGGTATATTCGTCTCCCCAGGCACAGTCGAAACTTATGGAGATTTGAGGCTTTTCTGTCTCTACGCAATAAATAGGAAGATCCCGGCCGCTGGAGGAACCGGATACAGAAATAAAGCGGGGGATATAGGCGGTGCCGCATAAGATTAAAAGACCGGCAAATAAAAGGATAAGGACAGAGTTGAAAAATCGTTTGGAAAGCATCAGGCTACCTCTCTGATACATTTGATATGATTCTATGCATGGAAAAGCAGAAAAAGAACAGGCCGCAGCAATAAAGTTATCTCTCTGCCGAAGAGAAGACTTTATTGCTGCGGCCTGTCAGTCATTCACAATAAAAATTGCCATGTTCTTCTTCCAGTTCCTGAAACAGCTGGGCAAAGGTCCAGAAACAATTTTGTGCGGTCAGAACAGCCTTTAAGGCTACCTGGGGAATTGTTCCATTTTTCATTAAATTCAAAAACATATCCAGTTTTTCTTCCGTAAAATTACACATTATAAGAACATCTTTGGTAATTTCAGGAGTGCTTTGAAAAGGCGGTATTTTTCTGGCCGGAAAACCTTTCACCTTTGCCAGATGTCCTACGGTCTGAAGAAAATGAGCTCCTGTAATCGGTACAAAAGCAATCCCCATATGTTCCAGGGCCTTTTCCAAGGACCGTCTTTTTTCTTCCTGGCCATTGTCATAATATAAGATCATTGGCTTGCGAACAATCATAAACATCCCCCTCTGCCGTTATTTAATAATTTAATCATATACTGGAGAAAATTAAAATTCAACGGTTTTTGAAAAGATTTTTTGATAAATTGTGAAAAAGAAGGAAAGAAGTGATAAAATAGAGAAAAGAAACCAAAAAGCATGGAGCGGGGCTTGTTGACAAGAATTTTCTCGTCTCGTATACTAATGCCTATATCAGCAGAGAGGAATGAAGAATTGGATAAGATCAATGTACATCTTTTAGGAAGGCCATATGTAGAGTTAAACGGAAAACGTATGAATTTTCCATATAAAAAAGCAGAAGGATTTTTTTATTATCTCTGTGTAAAAAAGAATGCTACAAGAGAAGAGATCATTTATGTTCTTTGGGGATCGGATAATGAAAATGTAGGAAGAAAAAATCTGAGAGAAGCAGTCTATCAGATAAAAAAACTGATGGGAAAAGAGATATTAGTTACGGAAGGCCATACAGGTATTTCTTTGAACCCTGACTATATGCCTGTGATTGACTGGGACAAGGTGGGAGAAGGCTATATTCCTGATAGTGAGGAAGAAGTTTTTTTGTCCCATTTTCATATTAAGAACTGCTATGAGTTTGAAGAATGGGTGAGCTCTATGCAGGAACAGTATAACGAGTATATTATAAAAGCTGTACGGAGCAGACTTCACGAGGCGGATAAAGTGAAGGATGTGAACCAGATACAGAAATATGGAAACATTTTGATCAAAAGAGATCCATATAATGAAGAACTTTATAAAGAGATCATGGAGATTTATGCTGCCGGAGGAAACTATAATATGGCTATTAAGCTTTATTATGATCTGGAAAAAATTTTGGCAGAGGATCTGGGGGTTGAGCCTTCCGGTGAGATAACAGGATTATTTCACAGGATTTTTAATGTAAAGGGCAATGTTGCCCAGACAGGAGAAAGCTGGAATGTATCTTTTGTAGGGAGAACCCAGGAAATCTATATGATCAGCCAGTGCATATCCGGCGCAGGTCAGAGAGGAAAACCTCAGTGTGTGGCGATTGCAGGAGAAGAAGGAGTGGGAAAAACGGCCCTTTTGAATAAGGTAGCTCAGATGGTAAAGGGCTATCAGAGAGTAACTCTTCATGCTGCCTGCTATCCGGAAGAGAAGGAATACTTCTTGAGACCATGGAATGATATTTTTTGGGAAATAGAGCAGTGTGTGGAAAATGGTATTTTTGAATCTTCTCTTATCCAGGAAGAGAGACAGCAGATCCGTCAGCTTCTAAAGGGGGCTGCGTCCGATGGAGGAGAGGCGCTCCATCAGCCTTCTTTTCAGAGTATTGAACGTATTACCATAGAAATGTGCAGAAAAATCACACAGCGCTATAAGATGGTTCTTTTTCTGGATGATGTTCAATGGATGGATACCATGAGCTTTCAGCTTCTTACCCGTCTGCTCCTTACTGTGGGAACAGAAAATATTCTTTTTATATGCACTTATGATAAGAACAGTGATCAGGCAGTGACAGAGGCTTTTGAAAGACTGATACGCCAGGATCTGATCAGAATTCTTGTTATTGAACCTTTTAACAGACTGGAAACAGAAGAATTGCTGCACAAGTACCTTCCCCAGCTTAACCAGGAAGAAAAAGATAAGATTTATGAAATGTCAGAAGGAAATGGCTTTTTCCTTATGGAGATGATCAATCTTATTAAAGAAAAGGGATTTACCCTGGAAATTTCTCCCAAGGCTAATCATGTGATCAAAGCACGGCTGGCAGGACTTCCGGAAATAGAAAATGAAGTTTTAAACTGTATGTCTGTTTTTCCGGAAAAGATTGCTATTGAGGAGTTGGAGCTGCTGCTTCCGGAATTGGACAGACTGTCTCTGATCAGAATTCTTGAGAAACTTCAGGAAAGATATCTGATCAAAGAAAGTCTGGTAGGGTGGAATATTTATTATGAATTCGTCCACAGAGTCTTTCGGGAATATATCTATGACCGGCAAAGCATGGGGCAGCGGCGGATATATCATCATATGCTGGCAGAGTATTATGAAAATCAAGGAAAAACAAA
>DWUX01000076.1 GCA_019120545.1 Candidatus Blautia stercoripullorum
TAATTTCCTTATCGATGATATGGAGAAGATGAAAAAAGAGATTGCCGAGCTGAAAAGCCGCATAGCATAATGATCAGATATACAAAAGATAATCAGAAATTGAACATAAGAAAACTGCACCGGGAAAAGACGAGAATTTGCTGCGAGATCCAGCTGATTTTCTTCCGGTGCAGTTTTTTGCGTATAAAAAAGGAGGGCCAGGGATTTCTCCCTGGCATATGAAAAAGAAAAAAGTCTATCTATCTAAAAAAGGTAACTGCCTTTGTTTGATTATTACTATACATTGGATTTGTGAAAAAAGTGTGTTGAAATTTCAAAAGAATTGTGAAGAAGTTTTGAATAAAATAGAAAAGTCCTTGACTTAATTATTATAATAGTTATAATAATTATAAAAATAAATAGGGAGGAGGGAGAGGGTGAAAAACACTGCAGAGATTAAAAAAGAAAACCAAAGACGGATCTGGGAGATATTAAGAGACGGAAAGGCTCATACAAAGCAGGAAGTCTCGTTTATTACAAGACTTAGCCAGGCTACCTGTAATACGATCCTGAATGAGTTTGAGGCGGAAGGACAGGTCCGGGGAGACAAAAGAAGATCCGGGGAAGTAGGGAGAAGTTCTGTGGCCTACAGGCTGAACAGGGATTTTGAAAGTTTTTTATGTATTGGATTCGAACTGATCAAAGGCAGACGAAGTTTCTTTTGGAGAGTGAAAACAGCGATAGGCGAGGTTTTGGATCAGGGAAGAACCTACAGGGAAATGATCACCTGCCGGGATATAGAAAACAAAGTAGAAGAACTGAAGGAAAGATTTCCCAACTTGCAGGCGATAGCTATGGGAACCCCCAGTGTGGCGGACAAAGGCTGGATCCGTCATTGCGACCTTCCCGAGTTTGACAATGTGCCGGTGGTGGAAATCTTAGAAGAGAGATTTCATCTGCCGGTACATCTGGAAAATGATATGCACTATAAGGTTTACGGCTACTATCTGAAAGAATGCCGCAGAGAAGATACAGTGACGATCCTTAATTATCCTGGAAATGTACTGCCGGGTATGGGCACCGTAGTAGAAGGAAAAGTAATAAAAGGGTGGAATCAGTTTGCAGGCATGGTAGGATTTCTGCCCTATGATGTTACCAGGGAAGAGCAGCTGAAAAGCCTTGTGCCGGGGGCTTACCTGCCTTTTTTGGCTAAAGGGGCCGCCTCTGTGATCCCTCTTTTAAATCCCCGGGTGATCGTACTCACCGGCGACCTGGTGGAGGAAGGGCATGCAGAGCAGGTCCGCAGATATTGTGAGAAGACCATACCGGAGGAATATTTGCCGGAGTTCGTATGGGTTCCCGATATTGAAGAATACTATTTCGCAGGAATGTTTGAGAGAGCAATTGAAGAAAAATGGAGGAAAAAATAAATGACAGAGAAGGAACTGATGTTATCGGAGCAGCTATATATTGCCAATGATCCGGAACTGGGAGAAGACAATCGGAAAGCAAAGCGCCTGACTCATCTGATCAATACCGCCTCAGGAGAAGACAGAGAGCAGATCCAGGGATATTTTCGGGAATTGCTGAAAAAAACAGGAGAAAATTTCTGGATCGAGCCGCCTTTCCGCTGTGACTATGGCTGCCATATTTCAGTAGGAGAAAATTTCTATGCCAACTATGACTGTATCATCCTGGATGTGTGTGAAGTGAATATCGGAGACAATGTATTTTTCGGCCCCAGGGTCTCTGTATACACAGCCGGACATCCCATTGACGCGGAGGTGAGAAACACCCAGCTGGAATATGGAAAGAAAATCAAGATCGGAAGCAATGTATGGGTAGGGGGAAACACGGTGATCAATCCGGGAGTTACTATAGGAGATAATGTAGTCATCGGCTCGGGATCTGTGGTGACAAAAGATCTTCCGTCAGGAGTTGTAGCCGCAGGAAGTCCCTGCAAAGTGATCCGGCCTATCACAGAAAAGGACCATGAGTACTGGAAAGCTTTGGAAGAACAGTATAAAAAGAATAAATCATTATAAACAGCGGATACCCTCAGTGTACAAGAGGCGTTTGGTCCCTTGTACACTGAGGGCAAGCACGCAGAAGGGAGAAAAGACAATGGAATTTAGAAAAGAAAATTTAGTATGGATAAGGGAACCGAAGGACTATCGGATCAGTGATGGGGAAATAAGGATCACCACAGAACCGGGGACAGATTTATGGCAGAGAACCTACTATGGATTTCAGAATGATAATGCTCCGGTGCTTCAGATGAAGACCGGTGAAAAATATTTTTCCTTTTCAGTAAAGACTCAGTTTCCCAGCAAGCACCGTTTCGATCAGTGCGGCATAGTGCTGTATCTGGACAGTGAAAACTGGCTGAAGGCTTCTGTGGAATATGAGAATGAAGTGTATCAGAGACTGGGAAGTGTAGTGACCAACCACGGATATTCCGACTGGGCTACCACAGATATTGACGCTTCCATTAAGACAATGTGGTATCGCCTCAGCAGAAGAGAATCTGACTACTGTGTAGAATGTTCCAGCGACGGGGAGAATTTTAAACAGATGAGGATCTGTCATCTGGCGGAAGGCGCCGGTGAGATTTCTTTCGGAATCTATGCCTGCAGTCCGGAAAATTCATCTTTTGAGGCGGTTTTTACAGAAATGAAGATCACAGAGTGTATGTGGAAGGCTCATGTGTGAAATAAAACATAGGAAAGGCGTTCAAAAACTGTTTTGAGACAGTTTTTGGACGTCTTTTCTGGTATACTAGATAAAAACAGGAAAGATAAGGAGGAGGCGGATTATGGAGCTGAAAGAGAGCCTGCAGAAAAGAGTAGAGGAGTTTAAAAAGAATTACCCTGTGGATGAACAGATGAAATCCAGGATCACACAGCCTTCCATGGCTTTTTATGGAACGGAGATCTTAAACCGGGCGGTGACGGCCCTGCTGGAGGGAGAAAACCTTCTTCTCTGCGGAGATAAGGCTACAGGAAAAAATATACTGGCGGAAAATCTGGCCTGGATTTTTGGAAGGCCTGTCTATGATATTTCCTTTCATGTGAACACAGACAGCAGCAGTCTGATCGGCACAGACACCTTTGTGAATAATGAGGTTAAGCTCCGGGAAGGTCCCATTTATCAGTGTGCCAGATGGGGCGGATTTGGAATCCTGGATGAGATCAATATGGCGAAAAGTGATGCAGTCTCTGTTCTTCACGGAGTGCTGGATTTCCGAAGAATTCTGGATGTGCCGGGCTATGACAGGATATCTCTGCATCCTGCCGCCAGATTTATTGCAACTATGAACTATGGGTATGCAGGGACAAAGGAATTGAATGAAGCTCTGGTATCCAGGTTTATGGTGATCAATATGCCCTCTCTTACTATGGAGAGGATGTATCAGATACTGGAAAATCTTTTTCCTTCTATCCGGAGAGAAGCAGAGGAACAGTTTGCAGGACTTTTCCTGGATCTTCAGATGAAAGCTCAGAATGGAGAAATTTCTACTAAGGCAGTGGATATGAGAGGACTGATCGGGGCTCTCCGTATGGTGAGAGGAGAACTGACGCCTTTGGAAGCCATTGACATGGGAATCACCAATAAAACTTTTGACGCCTTTGAACGAGAACTGATCGGGGACCTGGTAATGACCAGGATACCGGAAACCTGGGACGGGAGCGATGTATTTGATGAATGAAAAAAAATCTCCGGAGAAAACTTTGCCAGATGTTCAGAGCCGGATAGAAAACCTTCTGTGGGCAGTAAGCGGAGACTATGAACTGGACATCCCTGCGGATCTGAAAGCCTGGGAGAAATCTACGGATATAGCCCTTTATGAGGCGGTGCGCCAGGGAATTTTCCGGAAATATTATGATGTGGAACAATATCAGGATTTTTTCGCACAAAAGGTTTATCAGGGGATGATCCCCTCTGTGCTGGAAGCTTTGGGGAATCTTTGTATTGACAGCGCCGTGTGGAAAAAAGGGGTAAGAGAACGTCCGGGAGTAAGAAATCTGAGAAAAAGAGCCTTTCAGGATACTCTTGAAAAAGACGCCCTTCGTCTTACCCACACAGACTGGGGCCGTCTGGAAGAATACTACCTGAGAAAGGCCCTCTACGGAGAAAGGCCTGAAGGAAGAGCCGGAAGGATCCTGGACAGGATCTCTGCTATAGAAGATACGGATTCCGCAGAAGAAATCTGCCGCTGTCTGGAGGAAGTATACCGTGAGGCCTATGAAAAAGGACTGGCTCAGAATTTTAAAGGACTGGATCGGGAAATAAAGACTTCAGACCAGGATATGAAAAGGTATACAGACAAGGAAAAAACCCGGGAAGAAGAGAAGGAAGCAAAGGAAGAGGCTCCGGTCAATCTTTTCAGCGGCCATGTAGATCCCCAGGATAATGGAAACAGGGAAAAACCCAGATCTTCCATGATCTTTCTGGATCAGGAATCTTCTGACAAAATGGAGGAATATATTGTTCAAAGCTATGGAGAAAGCTGTATCCCTGCCAGGCTGCTGAGAGAGTTCCAGCAGCAGGTCTGTACAGGCGCACATAAGGACTGCCGGCTCCACATGACCAGAGGGATCCTTCATGGTCAGGGAAAAGACAAGGGAAGAGGGGAGTATGTGAAGAAAGTCAGGGAAGAAAATCTCCGGGCGCTGGAAAGTACCAGACTGATCACCCGCCAGAATATCCAGACTCTTGCCAACATCCTGAAGCGCGCCCTTCTTATCAGATCAGAGAAAGAAATGCTTTCCAGTGAATACGGACGGATCCAGGTCAATAAGCTTTGGAATCTGGGAAGAACAGAAAACAGAAAGCTATTTCAGAGAGAAATCCGGAGAGAAGACACAGACTTTGCCGTTGAGATCCTGATAGACGCCAGCGGCTCTCAGCAAAGCAGACAGAGCCAGGTGGCTCTTCAGGGCTATATCTTAAGCGCGGCTCTCAGCATTGCAGGAATTCCCCATCAAGTCATGGGCTTCTGCACTCTGGGAGCATATACAGTATTGAATCTGTTCCGGGATTTTGAAGAGGATCGGGAAATGGATCAAAGGATATTTGAATTTTACGGTTCCGCCAACAACCGGGACGGCCTGGCAGTGAGGGCTGCCGCCGCTGGTCTGGATCAGAGAAAGGAAGAAAACAAGATCCTGATCCTGTTAAGCGACGGCAGGCCCAACGACATTATGGCAGGAACCCAGAATCCCGGATATACCCTTCCCGGAGCCAAAAAACCGGAGAAAGAGCCTTACTGCCTGGACTTCGCCCTTCGGGATACTGCAGGGGAGATCCGAAAGCTGAGAAACCGGAAGATCGCTGTGCTGGGCGTCTTTGCCGGAGAAGAGGAGGACCTGGCCGCAGAGAAGAAAATCTTCGGGAAGGACTTTGTCTATATCCGGGATCTTTCCAACTTTGCCAATGTAGTGGGCCGTTACCTGAAAAAGCAGATCCTGTAAGATTATCTCCTTTTTGCTCTGCCGAAACACAGGCAGGATATGGTCAGACATACAAGGGTTACGGCCACGGCTACGGGGACCAGAGGGAACAGGTCTATGGATAGACTATATACCTCTGCCTGGGGCTGGCTCAGCAGCTGTGACATGATGTAAAAGGGATAGCACATAGGGTAGGCGAACCAGATCTTCGTATTGATAAGAAGCACTGCCGGTACGATAGTCGCCAGCCCGATCCCCACAGAAAACACAGAGGTCCGGATGCATACTGCTATGAGCCAGTAAAAGGCAGCCATAGGTATGGAGCTGAAATATATGACCAGAGTTTCATACAGCACTGTGGATAGTGGAAGAATAAAATCATAACCTGTGCTGTGGGAAGCTATGGCCGCCGCAGGATAATACAGGACTGCCATCAGACTCATCTGAATAGCAGACAAAAGCAGCAGGACCAGGAACTTCCCCAGACACAGACCTGTTGTGGATACAGGCAGAGACAGCATTTTTAAGATTCCCTGATTAGTCCGCTCCAGCTGGTTCAGCATAACTGTGATCACCACCAGACTGGCGGGATACATAAACCAGGACATTCCCAGATAGCTCTGAAAGAAAAAGTTCATTTCCGGAGACAGACCGGCGGCGTTGCCAAAGCTAGAGCCAGCATTTAATACAGCAGGAATCCATAATAAAATGAGAGGAATCAGCAGGATCCAGAAAATATGGGTCCTGCGTATTTTTTTCAGTTCTATGCGAAAGATGGTAAGCAAATTCATACAGGTGTCCTCCTGATCTTTATAAGAAAAAGTTTGATAGCTCCAAGAAGTATTGTTTCAGCTGCGCAGATCCCCAGGATCGGAAAAATATCCTCTGGCCGGGAGGAAGAGGTCAGGCAGCAGTAAGGCAGACAAAAGGTATAGATTCTGGAGAACAGAGTGTCGTAAGATACTGTCATCTGCCCCAGAAACATACCGATGACCCCGATCCCAAGAGAAATCCACATATTTTTTGCCAGAGAGGCGATGAGCGTGGACAAAACCAGGACCGGGAGGATGGCTGCCAGGGAAAAGCCCATATTTTCTAAGAGAATTTCTGCTCCTAGAGTTTCTCCTGGAAACCAGTGACGGGCACAGAAAAGGAGAAAACAGGTTTCTATAAGGAACACCGGCAGGAACAGCAGCAGGAGAAGAAGGTTCTTACAGAAGAACACTTTTCCCTGGCTTACCGGCAGCATATGGAGCTTTTCTATGGCACGGTTGGCAAACTCGGTGTGGTAGAGGATACAGGCTCCCAATACTGCCAGAAAGCAGTGAAAAGTAGCGATCATATCCCAGTTGCCATTTAGAAGAATGTCTGCCGGGGGCAGATCCTGGCTTGTAAACAACTCTGTCCGAAAGGCCATATTGATCACCGGAAAAGCGGAAGCGGCCAAGGCTCCTGCCAGAAAAGCAGGGAAAAGTCCGGTGCGCTTTATTTTTTTAATTTCTAAGGCAAGGATCATTTTCTGCCACCTCGTTTCAGATTGTCTTCCTGGATCATAGTCAGGAAGGTGTCTTCCAGATTGTCTGCGGGATAGCCCATCTGGGCAGCCTGTTCTCTCAGCTCCGGCAAAGTTCCCTCAAAAAGAAGCCGGCCGTGGTTGAGGATCCCTACGTCATCAGCCATCAGTTCGATTTCCGAAAGAAGATGGGAAGAAACCAGCACCGTACAGTTATACTTTTGAGGCAGGGAACGGATCAGAGTACGGATTTCATGGATCCCTGCAGGGTCCAGGCCGTTGGTAGGCTCGTCCAGGATCAGCAGAGGCGGTCTTCCCAGGAGAGCTTCCGCCAGTCCCAGCCGCTGCTTCATTCCAAGAGAATATTTGCTGGCCAGCCGTTTTCGGAATTCATAGAGACCTGTAAGCTCCAGGGCGTCTTTGATGCTGTCCTTAGGCAGCCCCAGGATCCTGCGGATAATGTCCAGATTTTCTTCGCCGGTGAGATTCCCATAGAAGGAGGGAGATTCGATAAAGGCCCCTGTCTGCCGGAGGATTTCTCTTCGGTCTTTGGGATAAGAAAGCCCCTTTATCTGAAAGTCGCCGCTGGAAGGGCGGGTAAGCCCAAGGAACATTTTCATGGTCGTAGATTTTCCCGCTCCATTTGGTCCCAGAAATCCATAGACCTGGCCTTTTTGCACATGCATGTTCAGCTTATTTACTGCGGTAAAATCCCGGTATCGTTTTGTGAGATTATGGGTTTCGATGATATTCATTGTTTTTGCTCCTTTCTTTTGCTGATTCTCAGTATAGAACAGCAACCTTACAGCAACATTCTCCCTGCCTTACAATTACCTTACATTTTACCTGGAAGGGCTACATAAGAGCAAGATATATGATACTATATGGAAAGAACCTACAGGAGGAAATCTTATGGATTTAGAATATTTAAAAAATAAAAAGATACTGTTAGTAGATGACGAACCGGATCTGCTGGAAATGGTAGAAGAGATTTTAGCAAAAGAAGGTTACCGGAATATCCGCAGGGCAGGAACTGTAAAAGAAGCCCTGGAGGTATTTCAGGAGTGGCAGCCGGAAATGGCTGTGCTGGATGTGATGCTTCCTGACGGAGACGGCTTTGGATTGTTTGAGCAGATCCGGGAGAGCTCAGATATCCCGGTGCTTTTTCTTACGGCAAGAGGAGAGGAGGAAGATAAATTCCTGGGTCTGGGCCTTGGGGCAGATGACTATATTGTGAAGCCATTCCTCCCAAGAGAACTGATCCTCCGTATCGGAGTGATCCTCAGAAGATGTTATAAAAGAGAACAGCCTTTGGTACGTCTGGCAGGCTGCAGCATTGACTTTGAAAGAGCCCAGGTGATCAAGGGAGGGGAGACTCTGCCTCTGACAGCCAAAGAATTTGCCCTCCTTTCGGCTCTTTACAGGAACGGGGGCAGGATCGTCACCATTGATATGCTCTGTCAGGCAGTATGGGGAGACAATCCTTACGGATATGAAAATTCTCTGATGGCCCACATCCGCCGGATACGGGAAAAAATTGAAGAAAACCCTTCAAAACCAGTGTCTCTGATCACTGTAAAGGGACTGGGATATAAGCTGATGGTAAAGGAGTAGGGAATGAACAGTACCATAAAACTTATTCGGAAATTCTTTTCTATTTTGATTTTTTCGATTTTTCTGGGAATCCTGCTGAATCTGCTGTTCCTGGCTATTGTGACCTGGAACCGTCAGGATCATTCCAGCGGGTGGAAACAGGCTGAGGAGACTGCGTCTGCCCTTACCCTTTCCGAAAACGGAGACTATACCCTTTCAGAAGAAGGAGAGAAAACGCTGGAACAGACCGGAGCCTGGGGAATCCTGGTAGAGAATGATACAGGGAATGTGATCTGGGCCAGCAGGAATCTGCCCCAGGAAATCCCCCGGCATTATACTTTGGGAGAAATTTCCTGGGCTGTCCGGGGATATATCCAGGACTATCCTACCACAACGGCGGCACAGGGGGAGAATCTTCTGTTTCTGGGCTTCCCCAAGGACCGGTATTTTAAACTGATGTGGCCTACTTTTGACTATGATCTGATCCGGAATTTCTTTTATCTGATCCTGGAATTTCTGATCTTTAATCTGGTCTTTATCATTATTGTCTATGGGGTGGCTACTTCCGGGATCATCCGCTCTGTGAAACCTATTGTCCATGGAATTGAAGCCTTGGGCAATCAGGAAGAAGTATATATTCCGGAAAAGGGACTTATGTCCCAGCTGGCGGCTTCCATAAACCGTGTGTCCGAAAAACTGAAGACTCAGAGCTATGCCCTGAGAAAAAAGGAGACCGCCAGGGCCAACTGGATCGCCGGAGTATCCCACGATATCCGGACTCCTCTGTCCATGGTCCTGGGCCATGCCAGCACCCTGGAAGAAGATGCTTCTCTGCCTGCTGAAGTCAGGCAAAAGGCAGGGATCATCCGGCAGCAGAGTATCCGGATGAAGAATCTGATCAATGATCTCAATCTGGCTTCCAAGCTGGAGTATAATGTACAGCCGGTAAAACGTCAGAGAACAGATCTGGTAGCTCTTGCCAGATCTGTAGCAGTGGATTTCCTGAACCTGGACAATGAGGGAGATTATCCCATTGAGTGGAATACAGAGGCGGATTCCGGTCCCCGGATAGTCTATGGCGATCCGGATCTGATAAAGAGGGCTATGTCCAATCTGATCACCAACGCTCAGGTCCACAATCCCAAGGGCTGTACTATTGGAGTGGAGGTAAGAGAAGAAGAAGGAATGTATGCGCTGATGGTGTCTGACAACGGAGTAGGAGTTACTGAAGAAGAACTTCAGTCTATCCGGAACGCCCCTCACTATATGGTCTGTGACAGCAACACCGGGGAACAGCGCCATGGCCTTGGCCTGCTGATCGTAAAGCAGATCGCCCAGGCCCATGGGGGAAGAGTTGTGCTGGATCATTCTCCTCAGGGAGGCTTTCTGGCAAAGATCCTGTTTCCTAAGGACTGGGAGGCAACCTAACATTTTTGCAACATTGGCGTTTTGTATCGAAATTTTTCTGGAAACAGGTTACAATATTTCCGGGTGATAAAAATGAAAATTTTATTAGTTGAGGATGATCTGGTCCTGGCTCAGGAGATCGTAAGGCTTTGCGAAAAATGGGGATTTGAGGCGGAATATCTGGATGAATTTGAGGCTGTAGACCGGGAATGGAGGAAAAGGCAGGGGGATCTGGTCCTTATGGATATTAACCTGCCTTATTATGATGGATTTTACTGGGCAAGGGAGATCCGGAAGCTTTCCAAAGTGCCTATTCTTTTTCTCTCCAGCAGAGATCAGAACAGCGATAAGGTGATGGCGATGGTCTCAGGAGGGGACGACTATGTAGAAAAGCCCTTTGACGGAGAACTGTTTCTTGTGAAGATCCGGGCGCTTTTAAGGAGGGCTTATGAATATACGGCAAGTGACCGGGAATATCTGGCGCCGGAACTTTTATACGACAGAGGACAGGGAAAACTGGTGTATAAGGGAGAAACCGCAGAATTGACCAGGTCAGAGAATAAGATCCTGGGCCTTTTGTCAGATCATAAAGGAAAAGTCGTAGAGAGGGAGAGGCTGATGGAATATCTGTGGAGCACAGACGAATATGTAACAGACGCCTCCCTCACAGTGCTGATCTCCAGGCTCAGAGCAAAGATCATGAGCTTTGCAGACGGGATTTCCTGTATTCATACAAAAAAGGGAAAGGGGTACTATCTGGAATGAGAGGATATATAAAAGACAGAGGAAGATGTTTTTTCATTGTTCTGTGCCTGTGGGGATTCGGAAACTTTTATCTGGTCTTTTTATGCGCCTCTCATTTTTACTTTCAGGATCTGCTGTACTTGAATCTTCTGCTTTTGGCCGCTGCCGCGGCGGGCATATGGAAAGATTATTGCCGCTGGAAGAAAGGAAGAGAGTATCTGGAAGGAAAAATTTCACTGGAGCCTTGGGAGCAGGAGAAAATTTTCGGAAAGAATGTATATGATTATCTCCAGGGAAAAGAGGAAGCCCACAGAAAGGAAATCCAGGGGCTGATCAGAGAGCAGGAAGAACTGACAGATTATATTGCCAGATGGTCTCATGAAGCAAAACTGCCCCTGGCTGCTATGAAATTGATCAATGAACGCAGCCGGGATCAGGAGACCGGCCGGGAAATGAAAGAAAGTATTGTCCGGCTGGAAAGCCTGATCCATACTGTGCTGTTAGGGAGCAAACTCCATGGTCCGGAACATGATGTCCGCTATGAGAAACTCTGTCTTAGAGACGCCATAAGAGAGGCTGTAAAAAACCAGGCTTACTTTTTGATCCGCCATAATTTTGAGATAAAAGAGGAAATCGGAAATAGTCAGGTTTATACCGATCAGAGATGGCTGGTCTATCTTTTGGACCAGCTGATACAAAACGCAGTGAAATACCGGGGAGAAAATCCGGTTCTCAGATTCTCCGCAGAGATGGGGAAAGAGAACTGTGTCCTTTTTACTGTGGAAGACAACGGACTGGGAATTGCCCGGGAGGATCTGCCTTATATTTTTCAGAAAGGATTTGTGGGAAAGAACCACCGGAAAGGAGATTACCGCTCTACGGGAATGGGTCTGTATTTTGTAAAAGAAATCAGCGGTCTTCTTCATCTGGATATCCGGGCATATTCAGAACCGGGAAAAGGATCCAGGTTTGAACTTCGTTTTCAGGATCTTTCAGAACATCTTTTTCTGGCAGAAAATACCTTGCAGAAATGTTAGATACAAAAGAAAACTGTCAGTTATCTGTAAGGATTTTCTCCTGCCTCTCTGCTATGCTGATATACAGACAGGAGGTAATATAGAAATGAATAAAATCTTAGAAATCCGAAATCTATCAAAAAGCTACGGGAGGAGAGGCTACCAGACCTGGGTGCTGCGGGACATCAGCCTGGATATCTTCCAGGGAGATTTTATTGCTGTTATGGGACCCAGCGGTGCGGGAAAAACTACTCTTTTGAATATGCTGTCTACTTTGGACAAGCCATCCAGGGGAGAGATCCTCCTGGATGGGGAAAATATCGTAGAGATGAAAAACAAAGAGCTTTCCCAGGTGCGCAGAGACAAGATCGGCTTTATTTTTCAGGAGTATAATCTTCTGGACAATATGACTCTTCAGGATAACATTGCCCTGCCCCTTTCCCTGAACGGGGTGAAGACAGGAGAAATCTTAAAAAGGGTTAGAGAAATTGCGGCGACATTTGGACTGGAGTCTCATCTTGAAAAATATCCTTATCAGCTTTCAGGAGGACAGAAACAAAGAGGAGCCAGCGCCAGAGCGTTGATCACCAATCCCAGGATTCTCTTTGCAGATGAGCCTACGGGAGCTTTAGACTCTAAATCAGGGCGAGATCTGCTCTGCTGCCTGAAAGGGGCCAATGAGGCGGGAAAGGCTACCATTGTCATGGTCACCCATGATCCTTACTGCGCCAGCTACGCAAAACAGGTCTATTTTCTGAAAGACGGAAGGATCCAGTGCTGCCTGAACCGGCAGGAAAGCAGAAAGAAATTTTATGACGAGATCATGACTGTGCTGGCTTCTATGGGAGGTGACCAGGAATGAGCCTTTTTTCACTGGCAGTATCTAATTTTAAAAGAAGCGTAAGAGAGTTTTCCATGCTGGTCCTTTCATTGGCCTTTTCTGTGTTTATTTTCTTTAATTTTCAGAATGTGATCTATTCCAGAGCAATGGACGTCCTTTTAGAATTCCGGAAGGATCTCATCGATTCAGTGATCCAGGCGGCCTCCATAGTATTTGTGGTTTTCCTTTTCTTCTTTATCTGGTATGCCACTAATGTTTTTCTCAATCAGAGGAAAAAGGAGATCGGCATTTATATTTTTATGGGACTGGATAATAGACGGATCAGCAGGATGTATGCTTTGGAGTCTGCCATGGTGGGGCTGTTTGCCCTTCTTTCAGGCCTTCTCCTGGGACTTTTATTTTCCAAATTGTTTCAGATGCTCCTGCTGAAGTTGTCTGAGATCAGTGTGGATGTGGAGTTTTCTTTTTCCCTTCCTCCTGTGCTGAACACGGCGGGGATGTTTGTGATCATTTATGGCCTTATGATCCTGAAAGGCTGCTGGACTCTTAAAAACAGCAGTGTGCTGAACCTTCTTTCCGGAGCAAAGCAGAAAGAAATCGGAAAGGAAAATAAAATCCTTACGGTTCTCCGGATAGGGGCGGGAACGGCGGCGCTTATCCTTGGCTATCTGGCGGCTCTGGATACAGAGGGATACCAGGCTCTGATCCGTATGATTCAGGCAGTAGTTCTGGTCATTCTGGGCGTGTATCTTCTTTATTCCGGCCTGATTCCCGCCATTCTCCGCGTTCTTACCAAGAGCAAAAACTTCCTTTACCGTAAAGAGAGGACCCTTTGGGTGAATAATCTGGCTTTTCGAATCAGAAAGAATTATCGGACTTATGCAATGGTAACAATATTGATGATCTGTTCGGTTACGGTAATAGCTCTGTCCATTGCCCTGAAACAGAGATATGATAAGGCGGCTAACTTTGACAGAGTTTATACCTGTCAGGTGCTGAACTATGACGGTACCCTTGCCGGAGAAGAAATCCTCCAAGGGATCCAAAAAGAAAATCCGGTAGAGTACTGGAATGAATACACACTTTTAAGTCTTCCTTCAGAATTGTTCCACACCAAATATGATCAGGTCATGTATGTTCTGGTTCCCTATTCTCAGGTGAAAGAAGGCGCAAAGAGGGCAGACCTGGATTTTCCTTATAAGGAACTGAAGGATAACCAGGTGGTAGATCTTTTTCACGAGATTCTTTTCAGTATGGCCGAAGTCTCAGAAAATGACTCTGTAGAAATCGGAGAGAAAACCTATGAAGAGCTTGATATTACTACTACTCCATATCTGGGAAAAATCCAGACCTATGCAGAAATGTATATGGTATCTGATAAAACATGGGAAGAGTTAAAAAATCAGGGGACAGAAATCTATGTCTATAATTACCGTCTGAAAAATCCGGAAAATATAAATGCGTCCAAAAGCTATTTAAACAATCTGACAAAAGATGGCATGACAGGCGTGAGCTATACAGAGGACACTTTAAATGAAGACAGTTATATCCGGGTAACCTATTCCCTGTGTCTGTTCATGTTTGTCACTTTGATGCTGGCGGCGGGAAGTATTATTTTTCTGAAAATCGGAAATGAAAATTATGAAGATGCTCAGAGATATGAGATATTAGAAAAAATCGGAGTTTCCAGGAAGGCTTTGGGAAAAGCAGTAAGAAATGAAATCTGTTTTGCATATTATTGTCCCTTCCTTCTGATGACGGTTACCTCTTATTTTTCTGTAAAAGCTTTGGGAAATATTATGAGAGAAGATTTGATCCGGGTGAATTTTTGGAGCGCTTTGTTTGTACTGATATTATTTACTTTTATCTGCGGTCTTTCTGTAAGAAGGGCAAAGAGAAAAATCTTTGCCCTTAAAAAAGAGAGATGACAGACTGACGTTCTACGATCTCTACGCCCATAATGATTCTGGAAGGACTGCTGGTAGTTCCCTGGCGTAACTTTTCCAGAAGAAGACGGGTACATTGAATAGCCTTTCTGGTAAGGTCCTGAGAAATGGAAGTCAGTTTCGGGGTGGTATACTGACAGAGCTGCAGGTTATCATAGCCAATAATAGAAAGATCTACGGGGATCCGATAGCCTCCCAGCTTGGCTCCTTCCATTACACCTATAGCACAGATATCGGCAGTGGTCACCGCTGCCGTTATTTCATTTCTGGAAAGAGCGATTTTTTTGCCGGCTTCAATTCCGCCTTCGTAGGTAGGAGGATAGGCATATACATATTCAGGGCGGAAAGGAATCTGACTTTCTTCCAGGGCGGAACGATAGCCGTTAAATCTTCTGGTGAGAAGGGGATTGCCTTCATAATTCGCCACAAAGGCGATATGAGAATGCCCGTGATTGATCATATATTTTGTAGAAAGATACAGTCCCTGCCAGTCATCGGAGGATACGCTGATCAGCCCCGGAATATCCAGGCTGCTGTCGAAAATTGCCACAGGACACCGGGAATTATCCACAAATGGTTTAATAAATTCTTCTTTTTCCGGATACAGAAAGATAATGCCGTCTACGTTCCAGTTTCGGAACAGAGTGGTAAAATCCTCTTTTTTAGATACGGAACGCACCATTGTAAAATATCCTTCATGCCGAAGTTCTTTCTCGATGGTTCCTATCATAGTACTGATATAAGGATTTTCCAGATGATTCGCCTCTTCATTTCCTTCATAAGGGGAGATGACAATTCCTATGATATTGGAGGTTTTGTTGGTCAGAGACCGAGCGCTTAAATTCGGCACATAGCCGCATTCATCAATGATCGCATTGATCCGGTCAATGGTTTTGGCGGATACCCGGTTGTTCTTCCCATTGATCACATTGGATACAGTCATAATACTTACCCCGGCCTTTTCGGCAATGTCTTTTAATCGGACTTCACCCATTTCTTTCACCTGCTTTCTTTTTATATTTTGCCATATCTTAAAAATCTTCTTGATATCCTATAAACTATTTTTTAAAACCTGTTTATAAACTTTAAACCAGAGGATTAAACCGTTTATAAACGGAAAAAGTATATCATAAACTTTCCTGTAAATCTATTATATAAAATGAAAAAGAAAAAATCAACGTAAAAGAGAAAATAAAAATATGAATATTGCACAAAAAGAAAAGAATAAATATGTGAAAAATATTGAAAATAATAAAAAATATTGACGCGGACAAAAAATAGATATAATATTATCTTAGATTTAACGCTAAACCAAACAAAATAAAGAGGAGGAAGATCAGATGAATAAAACATGGTGGAAAGAAAGCGTAGTCTACCAGATTTATCCTCGTTCCTTTTGCGACAGCAATGGAGACGGTATCGGCGATTTAAAGGGGATCCAGTCAAAGCTGGATTATCTGAAGGAACTGGGGATCAATGTGATCTGGATGAGCCCTGTTTATAAATCGCCTAATGATGATAACGGATATGATATTTCAGATTATCAGGACATCATGACTGAGTTCGGAACAATGGCTGATTTCGATGAACTTTTGGCAGCGGCTCATGAACGGGGGATACGGATCGTCATGGATCTGGTGGTGAATCATACATCTGATGAGCATCCCTGGTTTATTGAAAGCCGTTCTTCAAAAGAAAATCCCAAAAGAGATTATTACATTTGGAGAGAACCCGTAGATGGTCATGAACCTAATAACTGGGGAAGCGCTTTTTCCGGGTCTGCCTGGGAATGGGACGAAAAGACCCAGATGTATTATCTGCATTGCTTTTCTAAAAAACAGCCGGATTTAAACTGGGAAAATCCCAAGGTAAGAGATGATGTTTTCGCTATGATGGACTGGTGGTGCCAGAAGGGGATTGACGGTTTCCGTATGGATGTGATCTCTATGATCTCTAAAAAAGAAGGTCTGCCGGATGTCCCTACAGACGGAGGTCTTTATGGAAATTGTATGTATGGCACCTGCAACGGTCCTCATGTCCATGAGTATCTTCAGGAGATGAACCAGAAGGTACTTTCAAAATATGATCTGATGACTGTAGGCGAATGCGCCGGGGTGACTATTGAAGAGGCAAAGAAATATGCCAATGCTGAAGGAACGGAATTGAATATGGTGTTCCAGTTCGAGCATACTTCTCTGGATTCCGGAACCATGGATAAATGGTGTAAAAAACCGATCCCTCTGAAAGAACTGAAAGAAAACCTTTCTAAATGGGAGACGGAGCTGGAAGGTAAAGCCTGGAATTCTCTGTATTTCTGCAATCATGACCAGCCCCGTATTGTTTCAAGATTGGGAGATGACTCTCCTCTGTCGGCAAAATGTATCGCCACGGTCCTTCATATGATGCAGGGGACGCCTTATGTATATCAGGGAGAAGAGCTGGGAATGACCAACTGTCCCTTTGGATCAATTGAGAACTACAGGGATCTGGAAAGTATCAACGCTTATCATGAACTGACAGAGGCCGGACTCCGGCAGCCGGAAGAATTATTGGAATGCATCGCTTATAAGAGCAGAGATAATGCCAGAACGCCTATGCAGTGGAACAGCGGCAAAAACGGCGGATTTACAGAGGGAACGCCCTGGATTATGGTAAATCCAAATTACAAAGAAATCAATGCAGAGCAGGAACTGGCGGATCCGGATTCAGTATTCCATTATTATCAGCAACTGATCGCTCTGCGGAGATCCAGCATCTGGTCGGATATTATCGTATATGGACATTATGAGCTTCTGGCTCCGGAGGATCCGCAGGTGTTTGCCTATACGAGAGAGTACGAAGGAAGAAAACTTCTTGTAATATGCAACTTGTCAGCAGAGAAAGTATCCTTTGAAATACCAGGTTCTGTATCCTGGACTCAGGCCGATAGACTTATTGGAAATTATGAAAAACAAGAGTTGAGCATAAAAACGGAACTTCGCCCGTGGGAAGCGGAAGTTTGGTCAATTTTATAAAAACTGGAAACGATTCCAAAAAGTCAATGTGCAAAATGACATAAAAAATACGAATTTTATGTGGAAAACTATTGAAATTTTGTGCAAAACGTGTATAATAATAAACACGTAGCAGATAAAAAATTAAAGAAAGGAAGGGTAAGAAAACATGAAAAAACTATTAGCACTCTTACTAACAGGAACAATGGTACTGTCATTGGGAGCATGCGGCGGAGGCGGCTCTGACGGCGGAAGCGGTGATTCAGGAAGTTCAGGCTCCGGATCCTCCGGCGGAAAAACACTGCGTCTGGTAAACGGAAAAATCGAAGTGGATGCTCAGCTGAAGAAACTGGCAGAGATGTACAAAGAAGAGACAGGCGTTACCGTAGAAATCGAGTCTATGGGCGGCGGTATCGATATCCAGGGTACGCTGAAAGGTTATTATCAGGGCGATAATATGCCGGATATCTTTGTAAACGGAAGTATTCCTGATTTTGAAAACTGGGAAGGCATGCTGGTAGATATGAGCGATCAGAAATGGGTATCTGATACAGATCAGGCCTATGTAGATGAAGAGTACGGAACTATCGGATTTCCATATACTGTAGAAGCTATCGGCCTCAGTTATAATGCGGATATCCTGGAAAAGGCAGGTATTGATCCGGCTTCTATCACAGGCCCGGACTCTTTAAGAGAAGCTTTTGAAACACTGGATGCCAAAAAAGATGAATTAGGTCTGACAGCAGTTGTTGGATACTGCGCAGAGGTTGCTTCTCTGTACTGGTCTACAGGAAATCATCTGTTTGCGAACTATCTTGATGCAGGTCTGGACCGTGATGATACTACATATATTGATATGCTCAATGACGGCGGAAAGATTGATACAGACCGTATGACAGACTTTGCAGAGATGGTTGAGCTTTTCCAGGAATATTCTGATCCTGCTCTGTTAGTATCCGGTACATATGATCAGCAGATACTGAATTTTGCTTCTGGAAAATACGCATTTGTAACACAGGGCTCTTGGATAGGCGCAACTATGACTTCAACAGATGCAGATGCTTATGAAGCAGCAGGTAATTTTAAAGTCGGTATGATTCCATATACTTTTGAAGAAGGAATTGACACAATTCTTACAAATGCTCCTTCCTGGTGGTCTGTTTATAAAGACGGCAACACAGAAGAAGCTCTGAAATTCCTTCAGTGGTGTTCTGAATCTACAGCACAGCAGGTTCTGGTTGAGGAGGCTGGATTTATCAGCCCATTTAATTCCTGCGAATATGTAGCTAACGATCCATTTGCTCAGACTATCGTAGATTATCAGTCAGCAGGAAAGACTTCCGGATGGCACTGGCTGGAAATGATCGAGGGTCTGGCACAGAACTATACCGGACAGGTATTCGGTGATTTCGCAGCCGGAAACCTGGATGTTGACGGATTCGTAACCACAATGCAGCAGGTACTGCAGAGTGCATACGCAGGCTGATCATAATTTTACAGATTGAAAGAAAAGGCGGGTGGCGGTTTTCAGTCGCTGCCCGCTCTTTGTATACTTTTGACTCAAGAAAGGAGGAGTAGTGCATGAGTAATCAAAGCACTGCAGGAAGGAGAGTTTTTTCCTTAATTCTTCTGATCGGAGGCCTTTGCCTTCTGGTGGGAGCACTGATCCTGGATTTCACGGGAAGTCCTCTGACATTCCGCGGTTCTATGCTGATCATAGGAGCTGTGGCAATTATTATCGGAGCATATTTCTATCCGACGATCAAGCACCATAGAAAAATCATTAACGTGCTGTTTTTATTCCCTCTTTTATTTACTTTTGCCGTAACAGTTATTATCCCTTTGGTGCTGGGCGTCTTTTATTCTATGACAGACTGGAATGGTATCCGTTTCAATGAATTTGTCGGACTTGGAAACTATACTGCTATGTTTAAAGAACCCAGCTTTATCTGGTCTATTTTAATCACCATCCTTTTTGTGGTCTTTAATATGATCCTGGTAAATGTTGTTGGATTCCTCCTGGCTCTTCTGTGTACTTCTAACTTAAAAGGATTAGGATTTTTCAGAGCGGCCTATTTCCTTCCTAATCTGATCGGCGGTATCGTTCTTGGTTATATCTGGCAGTTCGTTTTCAATAATGTACTGACACAGCTCACAGAAAAGATTTCCGGCAATCAGGCATCTATTCTTTCAACAACAAGTACAGCTTTTGCTGGTATCATTGTTGTATATATCTGGCAGTATGCCGGCTATATTATGTTGATTTATATCACAGGCCTTACACAGGTTCCAAAAGATGTGCTGGAAGCTTCACAGATCGATGGAGCGAGCAGGATCGCAACTTTATTTAAAATCAAGATTCCTATGATCGCATCTACTATCACGATCTGTACTTTCCTGACACTGACATCTGCGTTCAAACAGTTCGACGTAAACATGGCATTGACAAATGGTTCCGGCTCTGTTGCAAACTTCATGGGAAGCTACCTTACAAATGGTACTCAGATGCTGGCATTAAATATTTATAATACAGCTATTTCAAAAGATAACTATGCAATGGGCCAGGCAAAGGCAGTGCTGTTCTTTATCATCCTGGCGGTTGTATCTTTGGTACAGGTACGTATATCAAACAAGAAGGAGGTTGAATTGTAATGAAGAAAAAAATGTGATTACTCTGGTTATTACAGTGATCGCCATCATCCTTGCTGTTTATATACTGTTTCCATTTTATCTGGTATTGATGAACTCCTTCAAAAATGCTAATGATATCGTGGCGAATCCGATTTCCTTTGTGGGAGCAAGTTTTTCTCAGTGGACCACTAACTTGTCCAACGTAGTTAATAACTCTAACTTTAATTTCTGGTATGCTTTCGGAACTTCCCTGATCATTACCGTAGTTTCTCTGGTATTGCTTGCATTATTCGGAAGTATGGCAGCATGGGTAATCTGCCGTAACAAAACAAAATGGTCTACAGCAATCTATATGGTATTTATTGCATCTATGATCATTCCTTTCCAGGTGGTTATGCTGCCCTTGATCTCTACTTTCCGTGATGTGGGATCTTTCGTGGGAATTTCCATGCTGCAGTCTATCCCAGGTATCGTATTCGCATACTGTGGATTCGGCGGAGCTATGACCGTATTCATTCTTACGGGCTTTATCAAAAATATTCCTTACGAGCTGGAAGAAGCCGCCAACATTGACGGCTGTTCCCCAGAGGGAATCTTTTTCAGGATCATCTTCCCTCTGCTGAAACCGGTTATCACTACAGTTACGATTCTGAACGGTATGTGGATCTGGAACGACTATCTGCTTCCATCTCTGATGCTGGGACAGAATGGTAAAGTAAAGACCCTTCCTGTAGCTGTGCAGGCTTTCGTTGGATCCTATGTAAAACAGTGGGATCTGATCCTGACAGCAGCTCTGCTGGCAATCGTACCAATGATCATTATCTTCCTGTTTGCACAGAAACAGATCATGCACGGTATGGTAGAAGGAGCTATTAAATAAGAGAGTGCAACATGAGCGTCCTGCTCATTTGTTAACATTAAGAAGCGCTCCGGCACAAAGATTTTTCTTTGATACCGGAGCGCTTCTGTTTATTCTGCGTTCTGATAAATTCCGTTTACAGTTACTTCAAAGACAGCGTCCTGTCCGTTCAGATCCTCTACGCCATAGTTTTCCGGGAAGGTAACATTTACATCTACAGTGTCTCCCGGATGAGCTCCGATGAGCTGTTCTTCAAAATCGTCGATGTAAGATCCGGAGCCGATCACCAGATCTGTACCCTGTCCGTTGGTACTGCCGCCGTCGAATTCCACTCCATCTATAGTGCCTACATAGTCGATATTGACGGTATCTCCATCCTCCACTGTAAGAGAAGTATCTGTGGAAAGGGAAGAGGAAGCATCGCTTTCGTTTTCTTCTGAGCTGCTGTCTTCTGAACCTGTATCAGAAGTACTCTGTTCAGTTTCTGCTTCCTGTGATTCCTTTGAACCAGAATTCCTTACTGCATCTGCCGCCAGGACAATGACTAGAAGCAGGATGATGATGCCGGGGATAAACCAGGCCAGGAATTTCTTCAGTTTTCTTATAGTATCCTGCTTTTTTCTTTCCTGCGCCCGGCGCTTCTGGGCTAGTTTTCGGTTTTCTTTTTTCATGTCGAACTCTCCTCATTATGATATTTCTTAAAGTTTACCTTATAAATGTGGAAAATTTGTGTTTTTTATAAAAAAAGAGAATATAAAAAATTATTCCGGAAGGATCTGTTTTATATGGGAAGACTTTTCCTGATTCTCTTTTGCTTCCTGGCGGGCTTCTCTGGGAGTGCAGCCGTAGATTTCCCGGAAAAGTTTATGAAAGAGTTTGTAATTGGTAAAGCCGTTTCGGTCTATGATGTCCATGATCGGATCTTCTGTGGCGATCAGCTCGTGATGGATATGGGAGAGCCGCACCTGATTTACATGCCGGGTAAAATTGATTCCCATCTGCTGCTTGAAAAAGCGGCAGAAATATTCCCGGTTCAGACCGAATTCCCCTGCAATGTCCTCCAGGAGAATAGGATGCCGGTAATTTTTTTCTACATATAGAAGGATTTCCTGGAGGCGCTCCTGATTTTTGGCGGTCCCGGGAATCCGGGAAGAGGGAAGCTGATAAGAAAAATGATTGAGGAGATGAAAAAGAATCTCCATGACAATAGCGTCGCTGCCAAGGCGCATAGCGGACGGATGCTGTATATACATGGGAACCAGCTTTTTAAACAGACTGCATATTTCCAGATAATAGGGAAGCTTTTCTTTCTGGAGGGTGTCCCGCATACAGTCGATTCCGGGCAGCGCTGCGTCTTCTATATAGGATTCCAGGAACTCCCTGGATACATGAACGGTAACTCCCATAGAGGCCAGAGCGCATTGGGATTCATGGATCTGATTGGAATCTACTACAATAAACTCTCCCGGCACAAGGATATGTTTGACTC
Source organism: Candidatus Blautia stercoripullorum (assembly GCA_019120545.1). GTDB lineage: Bacteria > Bacillota > Clostridia > Lachnospirales > Lachnospiraceae > Blautia > Blautia stercoripullorum. The sequence goes on from DWUX01000076.1 coordinate 22,465, forward strand.
CTCCTACAATGATCTCAGCCGTACCGTTCAGGATGTAGATCAGCTCAATGGCAGGATGCCAGTGGGCGGGAAAATAGGACCCCCGGTTACTGTAGTAATGAATGGCAATACTGGTATTTTCAAGATCATAGAGATGCTCATAAATGGCCTGTTTCATATCTAAAAACCCCTTGAAATATCAATTTTGACTTAAAAACAGTCAATAAAATATCTAAAAACTACTCTTTTTCAATGATAGCATATGATTGTAACAAAGAAAACAGCAAATCTTGAAAAGGAGATAAGTATTATGAAAAAAATGATGAATGACAATAATGTAACAAAGAAACTTTCTTTTGTAGAGCGTCTTGCAAAATATGTAGAAAATAACGCTGAGTATTTTGCAAACCTGCATTGCCTTTGTTCCGGAGATTTTCACGCAAGATTTTAATTTTTAATGGAAACGGCGGAACAGTAAGATGCAGAAAAAAGAACGACAGAAAAAGAAGCAGTTAAAAAAGAACCGAGATATGAAGCGGTAAGATTCCTTTCATATCCCGGTTCTTTCCTGTTGCAGATTTATCAGCGCTCCATCATACTGATGGACTCAATACCGACGCTTCCTCCTCTTACAACTTCTATAGTTTTAAACTCTTCTTTGATCAGTTTGATAACTGCGTCGTTTTTAGTAGCGGTCTGGACAAATTCCAGAAGAAGGCTGTCTTTTCCATAATCGATGACTCTGGCTTTAAAAGTTTCTGCGATCTGGAAAAGCTCTACCTTATCTGCCGGCGTACATTTCTTTACCTTAATATAGAGGATTTCCTTCATGCGGATGAAAATATCGGTAAAGTCAATGACTTTAATGACTTCCACCATACGGTTCAGCTGTTTTTTGATCTGTTCAAAGGTCTCATCATCGCTGACAGTAGCGATAGTCATACGGGAGACGGTAGGATCTTCTGTAGTACCTACTGTCAGACTGTCCAGGTTATAGCTCTTTCCGGCAAAAAGCCCGGAAATCTTGGACAGCACACCTACCTGATTTTCTACATATAAAGATATCCATCTTTTTTTCATTCCTTTTTCCATTTCCCCGTCCTCCTAACAATCCATAATCATATCTTCTAAGGTTCCGCCTGGTTTGATCATAGGATATACCATTTCCTCTGGGTCGATGATAAATTCAATGATAGTAGGCGCCTTAGTGTTCTTTTTCGCCTCTTCAAAGGCAGGTGCGATCTCATCCTTATTCATAACCCGGATGCCTTTGGCTCCGTAGCTCTCTGCCAGCTTCACAAAATCAGGAATATATTCTGATGGAAATTCTTCCCCGTTTGTACGGCGGGAGAGGGCGCCTGCTTTCAGATTGGTCATAGAGTAGCGTTTGCCGTAGAACAGCTTCTGCCACTGACGTACCATACCCAGATACTCATTATTAAAGATACACAGTATTACAGGAAGCTCCTCCAGAACCGCAGTGGCCATTTCCTGGATATTCATCTGCATGCCTCCGTCTCCGGAGATGGCGATTACCGGCACGTCCGGGTTTCCGATCTTGGCGCCGATGGCTCCCGGAAGTCCATAGCCCATAGTACCCAGGCCTCCTGACATAACCAGATGCTTCTTGGGATTCAACTCTGCGTACTGGGCAACCAGCATCTGATGCTGTCCTACGTCGGTAACAAGAATGGCTTCGTCAAACTGACGGTTGATTTCATTAATGATATCCAAAGGACTCATAAGCTTTCTGTCCTTCATGGTCAGAGGATGTTCTTCTTTCCATTCCTGGATCTGATCCAGCCATTTCTGGGTGCTCTGCTCGGTTACATATTCCGCCATTTTTGTGATCGCTTCTTTTGCGTCAGCTACAATGGGGATATCAACCTGGATATTTCTGGAGATAGAAGCGGTATCAATATCTATATGGATGATCTTGGCATGAGGAGCGAAAGCGTGGAGCTTTCCGGTAATGCGGTCGTTGAATCTGGTCCCGATAGAAAACAGCACGTCGCAGTTGCTTACTGCCATATTGGCGGCATAGGCTCCGTGCATTCCCAGATTTCCTACAAACAGAGGGTGATTGGTAGGGATGGCTCCGCGGCCCATAACAGTAGTTACTACCGGCACCTGGGTCTTTTCTACTACCTGAGTAAAGATTTCTCCGGCTCTGGCAATGTTTACTCCGCCGCCTGCCAGGAACAGGGGACGTTTTGCTTTTTCAAGAACCTTGATAGCCTTTTTCAGCTGGCCGATATGAACGCTGGTATTAGGCTTGTACCCTCTGATATTGACGGTCTTGGGATATTCCGGGCTTCCCAGTTCTCCCATTACGTCTTTTGGAAGATCCACCAGTACCGGTCCCGGCCGTCCTGTACGGGCAATATAAAAGGCTTCTTTAATGATGCGTCCCAGATCCTCACGTCTTCTTACGGTAACTCCGTATTTGGTAATGCTTCTGGTGATGCCCACGATATCCACTTCCTGGAATGCGTCGTTTCCGATCAGGTATCTGGCTACCTGGCCGGTAAAGCAT
>DWUX01000077.1 GCA_019120545.1 Candidatus Blautia stercoripullorum
GCAGGAACTGTAATAACTGCTTCTGTAACTTTCTCACCCAGATAGTTTTCTGCATCACCTTTCAGTTTCTGAAGGATCATTGCGGAAATTTCCTGGGGTGAATATTTTTTATCATCAATAGCTACTCTGTAGTCTGTACCCATATGTCTTTTAATAGAAGAAATCGTCTTGTCAGCGTTTGTAACAGCCTGACGTTTTGCAGGCTCACCTACAAGTCTTTCCCCTGATTTTGTAAAAGCCACAACGGAAGGTGTTGTTCTTGCGCCTTCTGCATTTGGAATAACTGTCGGCTGTCCGCCTTCCATAACGGCTACACAGCTATTTGTAGTACCTAAGTCAATACCTATGATCTTGCTCATGATAAACTCCTCCTTGTATCATTTCTATTGTTAGTTATTATTTGCTGTTTATAAGATAAAATCCTTCAGGATCACTCCTGCATATAAAATCCTTTCGGTTCAGGTCCGCAGATTAATTTGCCACCTTCACCATGCTGTGGCGGATCACTGTATCCTTATAGGTATAACCTTTCTGGAATTCTTCCACCACTGTATTCTCTCCGGCTTCTTCATCTTCCACATGCATCACTGCGTTATGATAATCCGGATTGAATTCCTGGCCTACAGATTCAATGGTCTTAACTCCCATTCCTTCAAATGAAGAAAGGAGCTGACGGTAAACTTTATTCATTCCTTCCACAAAAGGACTGTCTTTTTCTTCTTCCGGAACTGCTGCCAGACCTCGTTCAAAATTATCAACGATAGGAAGGATCTTTTCGATCACTTCTCTGGCGCCGATCTCATACATGGAAGATTTTTCCTTCTCTGTACGTTTCCGGTAGTTATCAAACTCCGCCATCTGTCTTTTGACCATGTCGGTAAGCTCTTCTATTTTTTCATCTTTTTTGTCTTTTTTCTTCTTGAAAAAGCCTTTTTTCTCCGGTTCCTTCTGCTCATCTTCTTCTGTATTTCCCGAAGCTTCTTCATCAGTTTCTTCTTTGATTTCTTCTTCTCCAGCTTCTTCAGCAGCGTTTTCATCATCTTCTTTAATGATTTCTTCCGCCTGATCTTCAGAAACTGTTTCTTCGTCTATGGGATTGAATTCTCTCTTTTCTTCTGCCACGAATTCTTACCACCTTTCTACGTTTTCTTCTTAAATATATTGTCCAACTGACTCTTCAAAGTTTTCAGATTGTCTACTACATTTTCATAATCCATCCGTTTTGGGCCTATGATTCCGATGGTACCCTGCATACCGCCTCCCAGATCATAAGTAGCAGTCACCACACTGCAGTCTTTCATAGTTTTTACCGGACTTTCATTTCCGATATAAACCTGGATGCCGGTATTCTCAGTGCCGTTTTCGTTATCCATGGTATCCTTCACAAATTCTGCCAGAGTGTCTTTTTCTTCAAATGCAGAAATCAATTCGCTGGCTTTGGAAGTATCTGCAAGTTCCGGATATTTAAAAATGTTTGTAGCGCCGCTGGTATAGATTTCCATTTCCTGATCATCCACCGCTATAGCCTGAGCTACTGCGTCAATGACACTGCTGATCACCTCGCTGTGGATCCCGGCCTGTTCTTTCATTCTGGATATCATAGCCAGGTTGATCTCTTCAATAGTCAGACCGTTCAGCTGTGTATTCAGCAGCAAGTTCAGTTTCAGCACCGTCTCCTCATCCATTGGCTCGTGGAGTTCAATAATGTGATTCTTTACAATATTTCCTTCCACCACTACCACTGCCAGAAGCTGGACTTCTGTAACTCTGGACAACTGGATGAATTTCAGTTTATTCCGATGATAGGTAGGACCGGTGATCATGGTAGCATAATTGGTATTTGAAGCCAGGATCTTTACTACCTGCTTTAATACCTTTTCCATTTTATCCGTCTTCTCAATCATCAGATCTTTAATTTCAGCTACTTCTTTGTCCTTCTCTTTCATCAGCTCATCTACATAAAGACGATAGCCAAGATCGGAAGGGATCCGCCCTGCTGATGTATAAGGCTGAATAATATATCCCAGATCCTCAAGATCAGACATTTCATTGCGGATTGTCGCGGAGCTAAGATTCAGATCAGTATACTTAGAAATCGTTCTGGAACCTACCGGCTCGCCGGTTTCCAAATATGTCTGGATAATGGCTTTCAGAATTTTTCGTTTTCTCTCGTCTAATTCATTTTCCATCCCGTCTCCTGCTCCTTTCTTCAGACTGTTAGCACTCGTTTTAATGGAGTGCTAACATCTATGCTTTTAAGATAGCACCCCTTAAAATATTTGTCAAGAGATTTCTTTGTATTTTTACCTAAAATTTTTCATTATTTTTTATTGAAAATGCAGAATACTGTCTCTAGAGCAAAAAAGCAGAGATGTCTCTGTTATTCTAAATGAATCTCAAGACATCTCTGCCTGCTGCTATCTGTTTTTATGAACACTAAGCATCTAATTCTTCCAGATTTTTCTTTAACTCGATCATCTTGTCCCGAAGTTCCGCGGCCATCTCAAAGTTCAGATCCGCCGCTGCTGCTCTCATCTGTTTTTCAACATTTTTAATCAGTTTTTCCAGTTCTTTTCTGCTCATAGATTCCGGATCTTTCATCATCTTGTCTTCCGTCTCAGCTACCTCTTTAGAGATGCTGATCAGATCCCGGACAGCCTTCTTAATAGTAGTAGGCGTAATCCCGTGCTCTTCGTTATATTTCTGCTGCATGCTCCGGCGGCGCATAGTCTCATCTATAGCCATCCGCATAGAGTCTGTCATCGTATCTGCATACATGATAACCCGTCCCTCTGCATTTCTCGCCGCACGGCCTATAGTCTGTATCAATGAAGTCTCAGACCTTAAAAATCCTTCCTTATCCGCATCCAGGATTGCCACAAGGGTAATTTCAGGAATATCCAGTCCTTCCCTGAGGAGATTGATTCCCACCAGTACATCAAACACATTCAAACGCATGTCCCTGATGATCTGAGTTCTCTCCAAAGTATCAATATCCGAATGGAGATATTTTACCCTGATCCCCAGATCCTTCATATAATCTGTAAGATCTTCGGCCATCCGCTTGGTCAGAGTAGTGATCAGGATTTTGTTTCCTTTCGCAGCCTCTTTGTTTACCTCTCCTACCAGGTCGTCGATCTGTCCCTCTACCGGCCGTACTTCCACCATGGGATCCAGAAGGCCTGTAGGACGGATGATCTGCTCAGCCCTGAGAAGTTCATGCTCTTCCTCATATTCTCCGGGAGTGGCGGATACAAAAAGGATCTGATCGATCTTGCTCTCAAACTCCTCAAAGTTTAAAGGACGGTTATCCATAGCGGAAGGCAGACGGAATCCATAGTCTACCAGAGTCTTCTTTCTGGACTGGTCTCCTGCAAACATTCCCCTGATCTGAGGAATAGTCTTATGAGACTCATCTATAATAATAAGGAAATCATCGCCAAAATAGTCGATCAATGTATAAGGAGGCTGTCCTGGCTCCAGACCGGACAGATGCCTGGAATAATTTTCTACTCCGGAACAAAAGCCTGTCTCTTTCAGCATTTCTATATCAAAATTTGTCCGTTCTGCGATCCTCTGAGCCTCCAGAAGCTTATCTTCGCTTTTAAAATACTCTACCCTTTCCTTTAGTTCTTCTTCAATGGCATCTGCCGCCTTCATGATTTTTTCCATAGGTACCACATAATGAGAAGCCGGAAAAATTCCAATATGGTTCAGAGATCTTTTGATTTCTCCGGTAAGTACATCTACTTCCGTGATCCTGTCGATCTCATCTCCAAAAAACTCCACCCTCACCGCAGTATCCGTATAATCCGCCGGGAATATTTCTACCACATCTCCCCGAACCCGGAAAGTTCCACGGTGAAAATCCATTTCATTTCTATCATACTGGATGTCGATCAGTTCCCGGATCACCTCATCCCGGTCTTTCTCCATCCCCGGCCGGAGGGAAATGATCATATTCTGATAGTCATCAGGGCTTCCAATACCATAGATACAGGAAACACTGGATACAATGATCACATCTTTTCTTTCACTCAACGCCGCGGTGGCGGAGAGACGGAGCTTGTCAATCTCATCATTTACCGCAGAGTCCTTGGCAATGTAAGTGTCAGAAGAAGGGACATAAGCTTCCGGCTGGTAGTAGTCGTAATAACTGACGAAATACTCTACGGCATTGTTGGGGAAGAACTCCTTGAACTCGCCGTAGAGCTGTGCCGCAAGAGTCTTATTATGAGCAATGATCAGCGTAGGTTTATTTAACTGCTGGATGACATTTGCCATGGTAAAGGTCTTTCCAGAACCGGTGACACCGAGAAGGGTTTCGCACTGGTTGCCTTCTTGAAATCCTTTGACCAGCTCTTCGATGGCCTGGGGCTGGTCGCCGGTAGGTTTGTATTCTGATACTAATTCAAAATGATCCATTCAAAATCTCCTTTATGAATCTAGTATTTGCATTCTCTTACGCTATTATAGCAAAGTATAAAAAGAAAGTACAGAACAAACATTCGGATTTGTTCTGTACTTTAAATAATCCAAATATAAATAGGCTTTACCATCTCAATAGAATATCTATGCTTCAAAAAAAGCCGGAGGATCTTCTCTCCTGAAAGTCCTCCGGCTACGCAATATTAATAAATTTTTCCTGATCTTACTGTCTGAAGTATTCACATCAGGCAGCTGTGGCTGTTTCTCTTTCCTGGCTCTGTCTGAATATCTTTCCAAAGATCCATCTTACCAGGGGACCTGCATAGAAAATCTGCCAGCACAGGGCCATGGGGAAATTCCGTACAGAGATCTGAAGCCAGTTGGCGATCAGATTACTGTTCACTCCCTGGAAAAGTACAGTTGCAATAAAGCTCATGATTGGACACATGAAACATACGGTAAGGGCAGAGATCACCAGGATCACTGCTATCGGTCTGTCTTTGCCAGGTGTTACGATACGGAAAGCCAGTCCGGGAACAATACGGCCTACTACGAACAGCTCCAGAATAAATCCAGCGATTACCATAATAGGAAACTCATGAAAGGCCAGAAGGAAAATCTGGTTGCTCATTCCTCCCTTGTCAAAGGCGATATTATATACCACCATAGCATAAACCATTACCATCACCATTAAAATCGTAAAAATAACTTCCTGAAATTTTGTTTTTGGCATTTTTACTCCTCCTTTTTGCGGAACAAAAAAGGCAGCGGGTTATATTTTCTGTAAAAGCGGCGACGGCAGATCCTCTGCCGGGCCATTATAACTTTCGCTGCGATTACAGTTCTATAATCTCACTACCATTTTCATCTGATCCAATATTTAATTTCCTGTGCTATTCTAACAAAAAATCTGACTCTGCGTAAGTACTAATTTTAAATTCAGCGGTTTTGCCCAACACTTCCTGTCTTATCTTTCTTTTCATCAGAAACATCCAACAGACTCACCTTCTTGAAACAGCACCTTTAGGGCATTCCATCTATAAAAATTCTGTCTCAGGCAAAGGACATCTTATACAGACTGCTGTATATGCCATCTTTTTTCATCAGTTCTTCATGGGTTCCTTCCTCAGCGATCCCTTCTTCTGTCAGGACCAAAATCCGCTGGGCCTTCCGTATAGTAGAAAGGCGGTGCGCGATAACAAAGGTTGTCCGGTTCTTTGCCAGCTCCTCCAGGGATTTCTGAACAATCTTCTCACTTTCATTATCCAGAGCCGATGTCGCCTCATCAAAGATCAGGATCGGCGGATTCTTCAGGAATACTCTTGCAATAGAAAGCCTCTGTTTCTGACCTCCGGAAAGTTTTACCCCTCTCTGTCCGATATCTGTGTCATATCCGTTTTCCAGCTCCATGATAAATTCATGGGCGTTGGCGGCTTTTGCTGCCCGGATAACTTCCTCGTCTGAAGCTTCCGGTTTTCCATAACGAATATTTTCCATAACAGTTCCAGCAAAAAGATATACATCCTGCTGCACGATCCCGATGTGATTCCGCAGGCTTTGAAGCTTCAGATTCCGGATATCTTCTCCATCCAACAGTACTCTGCCTTCAGTCACATCGTAAAATCTGGGGATCAGGCTGCATAGAGTGGTTTTTCCTGCTCCTGAACTTCCCACCAGGGCTACATATTCTCCTGCTTTCACCCGGAGATTTACATGGCTTAATACCTTTTCCTTACTTCCTTCATAGGCAAAAGATACGTTTTCAAAATCGATTTCTCCCTTGACATCCGCAAGTTCTTTTGCATCTTCCCGGTCTTTGATATCCGGGGCCACTGCCATGATCTCCAGGAAACGGGAATATCCGCTGTATCCGTTCTGGAACTGCTCAGTAAAACTGATCAGCTTTTTCACCGGATCGGTAAGATTATTGATATAAAGAAGAGCGGTCACAAGATCTTCCACCGGCATCTCTCCTCTAGTAAGGAAAAAGGCTCCCGCCAGCAGAACTGAAATCGTGATCAGGGTAGTAAAGGCTCCCATACCCGAATTATACCCGCCCATATATTTATAGCTCAGCTTCTTAGAATCTACAAATCGTTCATTTCCTTTCCTAAATTTTTCCATCTCCTGCTTCTCATTGGCAAAAGACTTCACCACCCGGATCCCGGAAAGGCTGTCCTCGATCTGGGTGTTAATATCTGCGATCCTGGCTCTGTTTTCCCGAAAAGCAGTTTTCATCTTCTTATTAAAAATAACGGCATAGATGATCAAAAAGGGAACAAACAGAAAAGCTGCCAAAGCCAGTCTTACATTTACCAGCATAAGAATGATAAAGGCTCCCAGGAATTTGATAATGGAGATCACCAGATCCTCCGGTCCGTGGTGAAGAAGCTCGCTGATATCAAACAGATCTGCTGTGATCCTGGATAACAGATGGCCTACCTTCTGATTGTCATAAAAGGCAAAGGACAGCTTTTGATAGTGGCCGAAGATCTCATTTCGCATATCCCTCTCGATCTGAGCTCCCATAATATGTCCGTAATAGGCAATATAAAAATTGCAAAACGCCTCGATCAGTACCAGCAGGATCATAAAAATCCCCAGCTTCACGATCATGCCGGTGGCTATATCTACAGGCAGGTTAACAATATTGCTGGTAATATACCGGACAATCAGAGGAATCACCAGAGTAATAGCGGCCCCTAAAATGGCAAAAAACATGTCCGAGAAAAACAGCCCTTTATAAGGTTTGTAATATCCAGCCAGATTCTTTAGTGTTTTCAGCATTTTTCTTCTCCTTCTGTAAATAATCTGCCTTTAGTATACGCACAGCGGCCTCTCTTTGCAATGGATATTTTCCAGGTTTATACCGGAAAACTGTCCCTCAGGCACAGGAATCCATAGCCTGTCTCGGGATTGGGATAGACCCCGCCTGAAAGCCGTCTCGCTCCTCTTCTTAAATAGGCCTTAACCTTTTCTCCATACAGGTAAGGATCCTGCCCTCTTACAATCCCCCACTCCATAAGCAGGGCCGCCGCCCCTGTAACAAATGGCGCCGCAAAGGAAGTCCCAGTCCTGGTCCCATATCCCCCTCCCGGCACAGCGGTAAGAATATCTACTCCCGGAGCCGCCAGGTCCGGCTTTACCTCCCTGGTCACTCTGGTATAGCCCCGTCCTGAAAACTCCGCATAAGACAGCATCCGGGAATTATAAGCCCCAACAGAAATAATCTTCCTTGCGGTAGATGGTATGGTAAGGGTAGTATCGGGCGTAGGAAAAGGAAATTTCGTATCTTCATTCAGAACCCCTCCTCCCGGCAGCCACAGGTCAAAATTTCCCTCTACAACATTCCGCGGGATCAGAAGGATCCTCCAGGTTCCGCTGTCTACATACCGGCCCCTGGGTATCCACTCTATATAAATTTCCTGGGAAATACTATAGGGGCCGGGCTCTCCATAATAGATCAGGATTTCCGTATTTCCCACCAAAAATCTCTGAGGTCCCAGTACTTCCTGAAAAGGCCCTACCCGGCTTCCGTCCGGATGGATCAGGGCAATTTCTGCCTGGTCTATATACTGCTTCCACAGCTGAACATTTACTCCTGTCTCATACTCGCCGATATTCAGTTGTATGGAAGTTTCTCGGCCGCTCTCCAGAATTCCTGAAGTATGGAGGGATTCCCCTCCCTCATTCCCTGTACCTACGCAGATCACATTTCTTCCGATATCTGAAACGCCGTCCAGATAAGCTTCTATCAAAGATTCACCACTATGCGATCCATAATTATTGCCAAAACTCAGGTTTAACGCAAGAGGCATTCTGAACTCCAAAGCCTGGCGGATCAGATAATCGATCCCCTGTATCAGTTCCGTAGTCCTTGGAAATCCTCCTTGTCTGGGAACGCCCAGTTTTACTGCCATCAGAGGACTTTCATAGGCTACGCCCCGGTTGATTCCGCCAGAGGCTCTTCCATTCCCTCCTGCGATCCCCATAACTCCGGTTCCATGCCCGCTTGTATCACGGCTTGGTATTCTTTCCCCTGAGACAGGATCTCTTTCTTCCAGAAGGATCCTGTCAAGTTCCTCTTCGGTAAATTCCGTTCCCATCTGATAGCCGGCGGGAGGATTTCCCGGCAGGCTCTGGTCCCAGAATCTAAGAATCCTGGTACTGCCGTCCGGATTCCGAAAGTCCGGATGAGTATAATCGATTCCTGAATCTACGCATGCCACCAGCACCCCTTTCCCTGTGAGAGGATTTCCCAAAGGAGAAAACCCACTCTGCACTGTATTCATACAAGAAGCGCTTCTTCCCTGGCTGACTGCAAAGAAAAGGCTCTTAGGCTTTTCCACATATTCGATTTCCTCCAGTTCCGCCAACATATTGATCAGCCTCTCGGGTACAGTAAGTATGGCAAATCCATTTAAAAGCTCCACAATTCCCACATTCTCTCCCAGGACTCTTCTCAAATCTCCGGAATACTTTACAAATACCTCCCAGGTATTGTCTTCTTCATCGTACCCCACATTCAGCTGCAAAGATTTTTCTCTTTCTTCAGGAGTGGCGTCAATAGCCAAATTTAACAGATTATCGACTTTCTGATCCTGCATGATCTTTCCTTTCCCAGTACTGTCTGATATCTATACTATGCCTAAAAAAGAGCAATGCAGAACCATAAACTCAAATGGTTCTGCATTGCTCTTTTTAATTAAACGCAGTCTTCAATCATCAGCCTCACAATTTCTTTATCAGTCTCCAACATTCCTTCTGATGCCAGCTGCCCGATACTGCGTATCGTATTCTCTACCCCTTTTTTCACGATTCCGTCTCCGCCGAAAAACTGCTGTCCGTTTTTATACATATAATACCCGATAATACCTGCATCTACAGAGGAGGCGATTTTTGCAGCGCAGGACGCCTTTGCCCCATCGCAGATAGTACCCGATAAAATAGCCAGACTGTTCACCAGCGTATGGGCCCCCTCAATAAATCCGCCTCCATAGAGGTATGAGATTCCTGCTCCGCTTCCGCATCCTGCACTGACCGCTCCACAATATGCAGACAGACGTCCGATTCCTTCTTTTATATGGATCGTAGATAAATTAGAAATAACCAGTGCACGATAAAGTTTTTCCTGAGGAACATTCAGTTCTCTTGCATAGACGATAACAGGTACTGATGCTGTAATCCCCTGATTTCCGCTTCCCGAATTAATTACTACCGGAAGTTCACAGCCATTCATCCTTGCATCTGAAGCAGCAGCCGCATAGGCTCTTGCCCTAATCTTTACATCCTGATCTCCATAAGTTTTCAAAAGGACAGCTCCGATATTCGCTCCGTAATTCCCATGAAGACCTTCCTCTGCAATAGCCATATTATAACTGATCTGCCGATCCAGTATTTCTTTTACATCCTTAATACGGATCATATCCGCGAACTCATAAATCTGTTCAATTGTCAAAAGAGATTTATCTGCCAGATCAGCTTCTTTTCTTCCGGCTATTTCTTTTGAATAAAGAATTTCCTGATTTTTCCGGATCAGAACAATATTGGTATGAAAATCAACAATACGGACTTCTGCTTCTTGTTGATCCTTATGAAGAATGATGCGGATGTCAAAAATAAAATCCGAATCAGAACATTTCACTTCACATGGTATCTGTTTCAAAAATCCTTTCATTTCCTGGATCTGTCCATCGGTAACAGATTCCAGAACTTCTAACTCCTTTTCTGCATTTCCTCCAATAATCCCGGCTGCAGCCGCGGCCTGGATTCCACGCATGCCTCCTGTATGAGGCACAACCACACTTTTTACATTTTTTATAATATTTCTGCTGACTTCAATCTCTACTTTATCTGGTATATCCCCCAGAATTTTTTTTGCTTCTGCTGCTGCATAGGCAATTGAGATGGGCTCTGTGCATCCCATTGCAGGACGAAGCTCATCCTTTAATATCTGAACGTAAGTATTATACAAGTCTTTCGTGATCATATCTTGTCCCCACATTTTTTCTACTTATTTTTTCCAGCATGCCACAAAATGTCCCGGTATTCTTTCTTCGAATTCCGGCTCTTTGGCACGGCATTCGTCTGTGGCATAAGGACATCTGGTATGAAATCTGCATCCGGACGGAACATTCAGCGGACTGGGAAGATCCCCCTCAATCCCCGCCTTTTCTAGGGAAAGAGCCCTCCTGGGATCCGCAATAGGGATCGACGCCAGCAGCGCCTGTGTATATGGATGAAGAGGATTATCATATACTTCATCGCTTTCTCCGATTTCTACAATCTTCCCCAGATACATGACCCCAATACGATCTGATATATGACGCACCATAGAAAGATCATGGGCCACAAATAAATAAGTCAATCCCATCTCCTGCTGAAGATCTTCCAAAACATTAACTACCTGGGCCTGAATGGATACATCCAATGCAGAAATAGGTTCATCGCAAAGTAAAAATTCAGGATTAACGGACAATGCCCTGGCAATTCCGATACGCTGACGCTGACCTCCGGAAAATTCATATGCGTATTTCTCCATATCGTCCGCTTTCATTCCAACCATTTCCAGAAGAGAAGCTATTTTTTCATCCATCTGAGAGGCAGAAAGTTTCTCAAATACCGAAATCGGTTCCGCCATAATTTCTCTTACATTCTGATGAGGATCCAGAGCAGAATAGGGATCTTGAAAAATAATCTGCATTCTTTTGTGATATTTCAACAGTTCTTTTCCCTTCAGGGTGGAAATATCTGTTCCATCAAAAGTAATAGTCCCGGAAGTAGGCTCATACATCCGGATCAGGGTACGTCCCAAAGTGGATTTCCCACATCCTGATTCTCCCACCAAACCAAAGGTCTCTCCTCTTCTGATAGAAAAACTAACACGATCCACTGCTTTGACCACCTGCGTTGTTCTGCCGAAAAAATTCTTTACCGGAAAGTATTTTGATACATCGACCGCTTCCAACAGATAAGTTTCATTTGCCGTCATGATCTTCGCCCTCCTTTCTGTCTGCCTTTTGTCTCTTGTCCCTGAGTTCGTCCAGCTGTTCCGGAAGAAAAATGCACCGCGCCCGCTGAGTCTCAGAATATTGTTTCATCTTCGGAATTTCTTTTCTGCACTCCTGGCAGGCAAAGGAACATCTGGTAACAAAAGGGCATCCCGCCGGAGGATCTGCCAGTGAAGGGGCATGTCCCGGAATAGGCTCCAGCCGTTCTCTGCATCCGCTTTCACATTTAGGAATCGCATGAAGAAGCGCGCGGGTATACGGATGGGCAGGATGATAAAAAATTTCTTCCGTTGTACCCTGCTCCATAATCAGTCCCCCATACATTACAGCGATTTTCCGGGCCAGTGAAGCGACAACTCCAAGATCATGTGTGATCAGGATAATATTCATTTTTTCTTCCACACTCAGTTTCTTCAGAAGCTGCAGAATCTGAGCCTGAATGGTCACATCCAAGGCAGTTGTCGGCTCATCAGCGATCAAAAGACGAGGCTGGCTGCAAAGCGCCATAGCGATCATTACTCTTTGACGCATTCCGCCGGAAAATTCATGGGGGTACTGATTCATTCTGCTTTCCGGAGAGGGGATTCCTACTTTTTTTAACATTTCCACCGCAATTTCTTCTGCTTCTTTTTTCGTTACCTTACGGTGTCTGCGAATAACTTCCACCATATGCTGACCGATTTTTTTCAGCGGATTTAAGGCAGTCATAGGATCCTGAAAAATCATCGCCATATCGCTTCCGCGCATACTGCGGATTTCTTTTTCAGAAAGCTTTAAAAGATCTTTTCCCATAACCTCCAACTTATCAGCTTTCACCTGTGCGTTTTCTCCCAGGATTCCCATAACCGATTTCATGGTAACACTCTTTCCGCTTCCGGATTCTCCTACAATCGCAAGGATATCTCCGTCTTCCATATAAAGGCTGACTCCGCGTACCGCTACGACCCTGCTCTTATGGATCTGGAAGGCAGCTGTCAGATTTTCAATGTCCAATATTACATGATTCTTATTTTCCATAGCGCCCTCCTATTTTGTCCCATCAGTCACACGTGGTTCTACATAAATTCTGATCAGATTTCCAAGTTTATTAAATGCAAAAATAGTAAACATAATTAACAGACCTGGAATAATCGCCATGTAAATGGCATTCTGAAGATTACTCTGAGCACTCTGGAGAAGTTTTCCCCAGGAAGACATAGGCTCCTGAATGCCAATTCCCAGGAAACTCAGAGAAGACTCTGTCATAATAGCGTTTGCAATGCTTGTTGTGGCAGCAATGATGATCGTAGGAAGAACTGCCGGAATCAGATGCCGGATGATGATCAGAAACCGGGATACTCCGGAAAATTCTGCGTACAGAATATACTCCCTTTCCTTGATAGACATGATCTCCGCTCTTACAAGACGAGATATCTCCATCCAGGAAAAGAAACCGATCACAATAATAATAGAGCTCAAGCCCTGTTTAAAGAAAATGCTGATTACTGTAACCAGGACCAGCCAGGGAATAGACTGCATAACATCCACTATACGCATAAGGATCGCATCAATGATCCCCCCGAAATATCCGGATACTGTACCTATGGTAACCCCGATGCATACGCTCATCAGCATAGCAAGCACACCTACCAAAAGAGAAATACGGCCGCCATAAATAACTCGGGCCAGGTAATCGCGTCCAACTTCATCAGTGCCGAACCAATGATGGACAGACGGAGCATTCAGCATATGAGCAATATCCGTTTTATTAGGTTCCAAAGGAAGAAACGGTGCTGCCAGGGACAGAATAATAACCACAATAAGAAAAATTATGGATATAATGGCAGCTTTATCATGTTTCAGTGTCTCTATTACATTTTCAATACGTCTTTTTTTAGAACGGCTGACTGCCATTTAACTCACCTCATCTTTCGTATTCTCGGGTCTGTGATACAATATAAAATATCGGATAATAGGTTTCCTAAAATAACCAGGGTCGAGGAAAGAACCAATACTACCATTATGATAGGGTAGTCCATTCCCTGAATAGCTTTAATAAAATAAGGCCCCACTCCAGGCCAGCTGAATACAGTCTCTGTAATAACAGCTCCTGTTACAAGAGTGGGCAGTGCCATACCCAGTTTTGTGATGACAGGGAGTAATACATTTTTACATACATGCTTAAACATAATCTCCCCCTTGGAAGCTCCAAAAGCTCTCTGTACCATTACATAATCTTCAGAATACTGTGTAATGGTAGAGGAGCGCACATACCGCAGGTTATCAGGTATAAATGACAGGGTCAGGACCACAAAGGGAAGAATAAAATGCCGCAGAAAATCAGCGGTGGTATCCACCCCTACCGTGTGCATCCCCAGAATGGGAAGCAGTCCCAGTTTGTATCCGAAAATATAAATAAGGAGCATTGCCACCCAGAAAGTAGGCATTGCAATTCCCAAAGATGCATATCCGTCAATGATCTTATCCAGACGCTTGTTCTTATGAGATCCCGCCAGCAGGCCCAGAACAATGGAAATAATATACGCGGCAAGATATGCCGGAAGCACCAATACAATAGTATTGGGGATCCTGGAAACAAGATCATCAAAAATATTCGTTCCGTTTACAATAGAATATCCGAAATTACCGTTCAGCAATCCTCCCAGCCAACGGATATACTGGATATAAACAGGCTGGTCATATCCGTATTTTTCACGTATCATCTGGACCAGCTCTTCTGACATCTTAGGTGTTGTCATAGAATCTATGGCGTCATAAGGAGCCAGATTAATAAGAAAAAAGCAAATGATCGTAATGATCAGAAGCAGAGGGATTGCGCTCAATATACGTTTTACTATATACTTTGCCATCGTTTGCTCTCCTTTTGTCTGTTGTTAATAAAAAAGGCAGGCTATATAAATGCGCGCCTGCCTTTTTTATACGCTATTCAGCCATCTTTAAATAATAAGTATCCTCAAAGGTATATACAGGAACAAGTCCCGCTTCTTCGATGCCCTGAATTCTGTTATTTACAACCAAAATCTTATCGTTAGATACAATGGGATAAAAGGCTGCCAGATCCTGGATTTCTTTCTGCAGTTCACTATAAATTTCTTTTCTGGCTGCTTCATCTGTTTCAGCGCGGCCCTGTGCAAACAGGTCATTGATCTTCTGGTCATCATAGTACATATAGTTGTATCCGGCGCCGGATTCGAACAGAGATGAAAATGTATCCGGATCGATTCCCATAATATAGCCTCCCAGATACATATCGTAGCTGTTTTCCGGATCCTGCATCTGTGCAGACAGAGCAGTTGCATCACTGGATGCAAGTTCCACTTCGATTCCTGCTTCACCAAGCTGTTCCTGAATCAACAGAGCCTGTGTAGACTGTGCATCGTCTGTTCCTGCATATCCTAATTTCAGTTTCAGATCTGTAACCCCTGCCTCACTGAGAAGCTGTTTTGATTTTTCCAGATCTCTGTCGTATTTTTCCACATTGCTGTCGTCATAGAACTGACTGTTGGTTGGAAGGAAAGTATTCGGTGTCAGATAATACTCGTCTGACAGGAAAGCTGCATCATTCATTGCCTTTTTATCCAGCGCATAAAAGATTGCCTGGCGTACTTTCTGATCTGGTACACGGTTACAGTTGATCATCATATATCCAACACGGCCCTCTGTATAGGTATAGGCAGTAAGGTTATTCTGATCCATATCCAGTTTTTCCACTTCAGAAGGTGTTGCTGAATAAGCATCAATCTCTCCGCTCTGTAAAGCAAGGATTGCGGTATCGGAATTTTCAATGATTCTGAATACAATATTTTTAATAGAAGGTGTTCCTTTAAAATAGGATTCATTTGCCTCGAATCTCAGATAAGATCCAGCCTGATAGTCTACCAGCTTATAAGGGCCGGTACCTACTGAGTTCATATTGTAGTCATTATGTTCATAATCCGTCACATCTTTATAAATATGTTCCGGCATAATGAAAATCTGACTCAGCATTTCAACAGCTGTAGGCGTTTGAAATGGAAATGTAAATGATACTGTATAGTCGTCCACTTTGGTAACCTTTACTGTTCCTTCATTATATACTAACTGGCTATAGGCCCATCCTACGTTTTCTTCTTTCTCCATTTCTTCGTAAGTAAAGACTACATCATCAGCAGTAAAAGGTTCTCCGTCAGACCATGTCACATCATCTCTTAGATTAAAGGTATAGGTAAGGTTGTCATCAGACACCGAATAATCTGTTGCCAGAAACCAGTTAATCCCATCCGCATTATTCATATACAGCGGAGAGTAGATCATCTTTATGGTGCTGAGTCCATAACGGTCAGAAGTAGTAATCACATTTACCGTTTCTCCCGGATCTCCTGCAATAGCATAAGTAAAAGTATCATCTTTTGAAGTCGATGATGCCGTATCAGATGCAGCGGAAGAGTTACTGTCTTCGACGACTGGATCACGTCCACAGGCTGAAAGAGTAAGAGTTCCGACTGCAAGAGCTGTTGCCGTCAATAAAGACAGCATTTTTGAAATTTTTTCTTTCATATGTTTCCTCCTCTTGTAAAAAACAAAGCAATTCGATATAATTGTTTTATTAATCATATTTCTAATATTATCACAGCCCTAAATTGGTGTCAACGATTTTATACAGTACAATTTTAACAAACCACAGCATCAATTTTATAAAGTGTCAAATATTTCTATAAATACTCAGAGAAAAGGAACAAAATCATATGGAAAAACTAACATTAAAAGAAAAAGTTTACAATGATATTCTGGATGGAATTGTAAAAGGAGAATACTCCGGAGGACAAATTTTAACTGAGCAGGAACTTGTACAAAAATATAATGTCAGTAAATCTCCAGTCAGGGAAGCTCTTTTAATTCTTTCCAGTGAAGGTATTTTAAAAAATATCCCTCGCTGTGGCTATCAGGTCTTTAGCTTCACTATGGAAGATGTATCGGCCATCTTGGAATTCCGCTGCGTACTGGAAAGTTATACGCTTACTAAAATCATTCCTTCCATTCAGCCTCAGCAGATTGCGGAACTGAATCAGATTGCAGAAGAAGGCAATACTACCCCTTGCGGCATTTGGGAGCATTGGGATATTAATATGCGTTTTCATTTAAAACTTGCATCCTATTACAATAATCCCTATATTTATAATCAGATCCAGCAGTCTATGCAGTATCTAAAGCTTTCCTATGCACAGTTTTATCATTCACAATGGAACGCAACTTCTATTCCAAATGATCTGGAAAACCATATTAACATACTGAAGGCTTTAAAAAAAGGCAATCTGGACGAAGCCCTGAAATTTCTCCGCCTAGATCTTGCAGAATTCTGTATCAGTTAAAACCCAAGCAAAAAAGATCGGCTAATTGATTCCTTTAAAAAAAACAGACAGCCCAACTCAGGCTGTCTGTTCTATAATACTGGAAGTATTCAGAGAATATTCCCAATATGCTTTGTTTATTCTATTTTTCTTTAGAAATCAGATGATAAGGCAGAGCCACAAATACAACCGCACCTATCATATTTCCTACAGTAGCTAAAAGAACGTTGTATATATACTGGCCAATTCCTACATATCCGTTTACCAGAGCCACGCCGATGATACTCATATTGGCAACGCTGTGCTCAAAGCCGCATACCATGAAGACGAAGATACACCAGAAGATCATGATCAGTTTTCCGGATTCTGTTTTC
>DWUX01000078.1 GCA_019120545.1 Candidatus Blautia stercoripullorum
TCCAGAAGTCTTTGGGTTGCGGCTTCGAATTCTTCGATAGTCGTAAGTCTGAATGTACTCATATTAACCTCCTATGTTTGCTTGACAATAATTGTTTGTCTATATTATAACAATCCTTTTCTTATCTTCCCATCAACGTTTTATTGAGTACCCGCAACGTTTTATTGATAGGGCGGGCAGTTTTTCTCAATCCGAAGCCGCATGGCTGAATAGTTAAAAAAAGAAACACATCCCACGCCAATCAGATGTGTTTCTTTCTTAAAGAAGATATAATATAAGTGAATTCACTTGTATCATATCATGATTTCTATTCTCCGGAAATCAACAAAGCTTTGATTCCTTTCAACAAATCTGTGATACTATCTGGAAATATTTTTCTCTTTAATATCTTTCAGCCATTTCATTACATGGCTGTGGAAAAGACGGATATCCGGGTTTGGAGTGCTTCCTTTTCTGGTGAGCATATAGGTTTCCCACTCATAAGGACCATCTTCAAAGGGGATCATTACCAGATCCTCCCGTTTCATATCGTCGAAAATAAAATCTACGGTTACAGAGATTCCTTTATTCTGCTGGACCATTTTATGGCAGAGGCTGAATCCGCTGGTTTCAAAGACAATATTGGGCTCAAAGCCCGCCTGACGGCATTTCTCCAGGATCAAGCTGTGGATATGAAATTCCGGGCTTTCAATATAGAGCCGTTCCCCTTCCAGATCTTTAATGGTTACCTTTTCTCTTTTACTCAAAGGATGAGCCCGGTTTACCAGAAGCTTGATCTCAAACTTTTCCATAAAAGTAGCTTCCATATACTTCAGGCTGTGATTTCCCACAGTAAAGGCCACGTTTCCCTCTCCGGCCAGAAACCTGCTCTCCACCTGATGATCGGGATATTCCCGGTAATGAAGGGTGATCTGGGGATACTTTTCCTTAAAATCCCAGATACATTCCGGAGTCACCAGACGAAGGATCCCATAGGCAGAGAGAAGATCGATCTCATGTTTCTCCTGCTGCTCCATGCACCGGATCTCGCTGCATACCATACGGTAAGGCCCCAGAAGGTCGGTCAGATGTTTATAGAGATACTCTCCTGATCTGGTCAGGCTGATACCGGAAGCCGTCCTGTTCAGCAAGGTTGCCTCCATCTCGTTTTCGATATTCTTTATGATCCGGCTCAGCCCCTGGGGCGTCATATACAGGGCATGGGCAGCCTTGGTAATACTTTTCTGCTCACAGACCATCTTAAAGTATTCCAGTTCTTTCAGATCCACTGGTTTTCATCTCCCTTCTCTAATATCAGCAGATAGTACACTAGCTATACCACACCCTGGGAAAGAGCATCGATGTCCATCTCGTCTTTCTGTTTGATCTCCTGAAGTACCCACCGTTCTCCCCGGTAGACAAACTTCCAATATTCAAAAAAAGCTTCCGGCCGGGTATTTCCCCGAATAACCTTTCTAGTATTCACATCTATGTAATAGCCTGTCATTTTTCCATGGATCAGATACCAGATCATATCATATTCCTCTCCTGGATTGTCTTCCACATACACAGGCATAGCGCTTAAAAGCTTTACATTTCTCTGGGCCACTGCTTCTCCCCGGATCTGCATCCACTGGATCTTGCTGTCAAATTCTTCCAACAGTTCTTCGCTAAGATAGGGGGCTCCATAGGCCGCGTCCATTCTCCTCCAACATTCCTGTACCTGAAAATAAGTCTCTTCCACCTGCCTCTGGATCTCCCGGTAATCCCAGTTATCTCCCAGACGGGCATAAAAGGCCATAGCCTTCCTGCTTTTGGCCCTGGCAGCCATAGCTTTACGGATCAATACAATAGTGCCTCCGCTGGCTGTAAAAAACACAACAACCGCCTGGAGGATCATGCCAGCAACATTTCCTCCTTTGTAATAACTCCTATGGCTTGTATAACTACCGCCGCCTGAGGAAGAACTGCCTCCGCCCCCTCCACTTCCGGAGCTTCCTCCGCCTCCTGCTCTTCCCCAGACAGGGACTGCAAAAAGCACCAGCAAAATGACTGCAAGAATTAAGATATATTTTTTATTTTTCATTTTTCACCCATTGCTCTTAATTTCATTTCTATATCCATCAATTTCATCTCAACTATATACCGTCAGACCGAGGCTGTCAATCCGGGGATTTTCTTCCCATGAGATACCGTGTTCTCCGTATCTTATTCATCGGACTGTTTTTCTGAACACTGCCTTATTCTTTCACAATTATTCTTCCAACAGATTGTTTACATATCGGTTCAAAGTCTCTAAAGGCTCATATTTCGCCTTATAATCGGTTCCATCTATTACTGCCAAAAGATTATTTTCCCTAATTTTCTTCTTGAATCCATCTTTCATAGTAAGAGTAATAGTCACAGTCTGTCCTGCATAATCATTGTAAGAATTATCTTTTTCATAGACAACAATATCATTCAGATATCCTGCAAGTTCTTCCAATTCCGTGATCTGAACCGTTGTATCCGGCGGTACCAGCTCTACGGAAGCTGCTGAAATATCCGATGCCTCTAAATCCTGGAACGGCTTTTTTCCTTTCGCTTTGACAAACACTACAATGACCGCCAGGATCAACAACAGGCAGACGATTGCCAGAAGAAGCTTCCTTTTTGGCGGGGCTAAACCTTCTGCTTTGTTGGCTGTAAATTGAGCCAGCCCCACACTGAGGATAAAGGCTGCCACCAGGGCCGCTAAAGTCAGGACTCCCGGCAGCGGCCCTATAAAATTGCGGGATACCAGATCGATCAGAATAATAAAGAGTCCGAAATAAAAAAACGTAAAAATTATCAAAAATCCTTTTTTCATGTTATTAATCTCACTTCTTCTGCCGCAGGGTACGGTTACTATTTCAGAACTTCCATTTTTAACCGTACCTTTTGCCAATCTGTTTATTGTCATGAATCATGCAGTCATATCCCGCGCTGATTTTACGGCTATACACAAAACAAGTCTCTTAAGATTCTTTCAAGGTTCTCCCGCTACCCGATTTCCAGGCTTTCTCCGCAGTGAAGATACCGGATTTCCATTTTCCCGGACAGATATTCATAGGCTTCCTGTCCGGTGCAGTGGCAGGTATAAAACCGGGTATGGTATTTTTTCAGTTCTCCCGCGATCCCCTCAAGGACTTCTTTTGGGACAGCTTTTCCTGTAGCAGGAACATTCAGATGAAAGCCTCCGATACACACCTCTGGATTCCATCTGGAAGCTTTTTCCATAATGTTTACCACCCCTTTATGGCCGCAGCCCATGATCAGCACAGGAGTCCTGCCATGGATCAGGAGATTCTGTTCGTGGGCAAATGTGTCCCTTCCTTTTTCATCCAAGAGCACATCATTGGCCTGGGAATGGTATTTTTCTTCTCCTGTCACAGTAAAAAGCTCCAGCTCTTCATCAATCTTAAAATCCCCCTCCAGCAATATGATCCG
Source organism: Candidatus Blautia stercoripullorum (assembly GCA_019120545.1). Taxonomy (GTDB): domain Bacteria; phylum Bacillota; class Clostridia; order Lachnospirales; family Lachnospiraceae; genus Blautia; species Blautia stercoripullorum. The sequence continues at coordinate 3,448 of DWUX01000078.1, forward strand.
GGGATCAGCGGCCAGCTTGGGATCCAATCCAATGCTCCTGGCCTTTCCCAGAGCAGTGGAATAATAGGGAGCGAAGGCCTTTTTCTGTACATAGATCCTGGCCTTGGAATTCATGTGCAGAAACTCTTCCAAAGCCCCTCCATGATCATAATGGCCATGGGAAATGATCACTGTATCTACTTTTTCCAGATCAATATCCCTTTTTCCGGCATTCTCAAAAAGAGTATGATCCGGTCCCAGATCAAAGAGCAGCCTGTGACCCGGGGTCTCTATATAAAGAGAAAGCCCGTGGGCGGCCTTACACTCACCCACGGACTGGTTTTCTACTAAAGCTGTGATCTTCATTATTTTTTGGTAATGTATCCCTGAGCTTTCAGAGTCTCTGCGCACAGTACAGCGCCGCCTGCTGCTCCGCGGACTGTATTGTGGGATAAACCGATAAATTTGTAATCGTAAACTTTATCCTCTCTCAGACGGCCTACGGAAATTCCCATGCCGTTTTCGTAGTCTACGTCTGCCTTTACCTGAGGACGGTCATCTTCTTCCATATAACGGATAAACTGCTTTGGAGCGCTTGGAAGATCCAGTTCCTGAGGAATGCCCTTGAAGTTTACCATCTTCTCAATCAGCTGTTCTTTTGTAGGTTTCTTCCGGAATTTTACAAAAACAGCGGCGGTATGTCCGTTTAATACAGGAACACGGACACACTGGCAGGTGATCACCGGCTCTGTGGCAGGAACGATCACGCCGTCTTTGATCTCTCCCCAGAGGCGAAGCGGTTCCATTTCACTTTTCTCTTCTTCTCCTCCGATATAAGGGATAATGTTTTCCACCATTTCCGGCCAGTCTTTAAAAGTTTTTCCGGCTCCGGAAATTGCCTGGTATGTAGTAGCCACCACTTCGTATGGTTCAAACTCTTTCCATGCAGTAAGCACAGGAGCGTAGCTCTGGATGGAGCAGTTTGGCTTAACAGCCACAAATCCTCTCTTTGTACCCAGACGCTCTTTCTGATATTTGATCACTTCAAAGTGCTGAGGATTGATCTCCGGCACTACCATAGGCACGTCAGGAGTCCATCTGTGAGCGCTGTTATTGGAAACTACAGGAGTTTCTGTTTTTGCGTATTCTTCTTCAATGGCTTTGATCTCTTCTTTGGACATATCCACTGCAGAGAATACAAAATCTACGGTAGAAGCTACCTTCTCTACTTCAGATACATTCATCACAACCAGGTTTTTCACTGCTTCCGGCATAGGAGTATCCATTTTCCAGCGGCCCCCTACTGCCTCCTCATAAGTTTTTCCTGCGCTTCTGGCACTGGCTGCCACAGTCACAACTTCAAACCAGGGATGGTTCTCCAGAAGAGAAATAAATCTCTGTCCAACCATTCCTGTAGCACCTAAAATTCCAACTCTTAATTTTTCACTCATATTTTAGCCCTCTATCCTTTCTCAGAAAGACATATGTCTTCTTTCCGCATACATTTTTCATAGATTCTAATATATCAAACTTTTCAGAAAAGTCAAGAATTTTCTTTCAAATATTTTTT
>DWUX01000079.1 GCA_019120545.1 Candidatus Blautia stercoripullorum
TCTGCTGTTTTTCTTTTATTTGACCAGTATTTTAAAAAACTCAGGTTATAGATAAGAAACAATCCGCTCCAGAATACAATGTGAGATGCAGAAACAGGTGATTCTTTTCAGTCTTTCTACATCTTCTTCTGTATAGCTCCGGTAGCTGCTGCTTTCCTCTCTTTTTGGCTTCAGCAGTCCCTTCTTTTCATAAAACCGGATATTGCCGGGGGATATCCCCGCTTTCTTTGCCGCTTCTCCTATCTTCATAGTCTGTAACCTCCTGCCTCTGATCCTGGATTTCTCTGCAGCCTCGTTTTCCCTGCAGTACAGGACATATGCTTTCTTTTACCTTTGCTATACACCTTCTACCAGGTGGAAGGTCAAGACTTTTTTTCTAAATCCTCGAAATTTTTTCTTCCCAGTCGGACATCTTCCATAAAATCTGTCATATGTTCCGGCAGGCTTTCAAATAGATAGCTGCCGCTTTTCTTTGTCTTTTCCAGATAATGATTCCGGATCTCCTGGTTCATCATCTGGATCTCTTCTCTCAGATTTCTGGCAGAAAGTCTGGCTGCTCCCTGCCCCATGATGATCACCTGTTCCAAAGCGTCAGAGGTAGCCACAGTTACATGGTACTTTCTTCCGATCTCATGAACTGTCTTTTCAATATACTGGTCGGCGGTTTCCGCCTCTTTTGTATAGACTACATAGATATTATGGTATTTCTGGACTTCTCCCTGTCCTCCTTCCACCTTATAGGCGTCAAACACCAGGATCAGGGTACATTTTTTGTAGCCCTGATAATTACAGAGCATGTCCATCAGTTTATTTCTGGCCCCTTCAATATTCACCTTGGCCAGTTCCTGAAGATCTTCCCAGGCAAAAATAATATTGTATCCGTCTACCAGAAGATATTCTTTCTCTGGCTCCTGTTTCTTATACCTTCTGGTCTTTTCCGGAGCTTTCTTGACTGCAAAGTCCTCTTCCTGGTTATACCTTGGTCTTTTTATAGGGCCGTAAGTACGGACAAAAATCTCCTCCAGTTCCTGCTGGGTCAGGCGGATCTCTTCAAAACTGGGAGCCGGTGCCGACTGGATCTCCATTTCCGGCTCCTCTTCCTTCCCAAATCCTGTATCGATATGGGCATACTCCTCCACCTGATCCCAGGGCACATTAAAGCCGGCTCCGTGGGAACAGAAAACAGATCCTGTAGGATTTTCCAGATCTCCTTCCGGATCATAAGCCGCCGCTTCTATGATCTCCTGACTGTTGTGACAAGGTTCATAGCCTTTCAATACAAAGGACAGATGCCCCCTTCCTCTGGTATAGGCTGTGACTTCTCTCTGATAGTCCCGCATCTCAGACACCGGAGCGGTTCCCGTAAGAAAAGCATATGCTCCCTGAATATCCGGAGTGGAAAAAGTTCCGCTCATCCGCTGGATATCGGCCATAGCCCGGCCAACCGTATCCTGAGGCACCTCCAGGGAATATTCATAAACCGGCTCCAGAAGGATACTTTCTGCCTTTCTCAGTCCCTGGCGTACCGCCCGGTAGGTAGCCTGACGGAAATCTCCCCCTTCCGTATGTTTCAGGTGGGCCCTTCCGGCGATCAGAGTGATCTTCATGTCTGTAATTTCCGAACCGGTAAGGACTCCCAGATGGTGTTTCTCCTCCAGATGGGTAAGGATCAGTCTCTGCCAGTTTCGGTCCAGAACATCCTCGCTGCAGTCTGCGGCAAAAACCAGTCCTGCCCCTCTCTCTAAAGGCTCCAGCAAAAGATGGACCTCCGCATAGTGACGGAGAGGTTCAAAGTGTCCGATCCCCTCTACCGGCTCTTTGATGGTTTCCTTGTATACAATATTTCCGGAGCCAAATTCCACTTCTATGCCAAAGCGCTCCAGGATCATCTGTTTCAGGATCTCAATCTGCACTTCTCCCATAACCTGGGCATGGATCTCTCCCAGTTGTTCGTTCCAGAGGATCTGAAGTTCGGGAATCTCCTCCTCCAGCTGCCGTAGTTTTATCAGCATTCCATGAACATCTGTGCCCTGGGGAAGCCGGATTTCATAGGTCAGCACCGGAGTCAGCACCGGAGGAGCAGAAGCCGTCTCTTCCCCAAGGCCTTCTCCTGACCAGGTTTTAGTAAGACCTGTAACTGCGCAGACACAGCCGGCCCCGGCCTCTTCCACTGTCTGAAAACTCTGGCCGTCATAAATCCGGATCTGGTCCGCCTTTTCCTCCCATCCTTCTCCAGAAAGCAGCTGTTTTACTTTCAGGCTTCCTCCGGTGATCTTCATGTGAGTCAGACGGGTCCCCTTGTCGTCTCTGGAAATCTTGTAGACCTTGGCGCCGAATGATTCAGAATAAGAAGGACATTCCAAAAGATTCTCCAGCCCTTCCAGAAATTCCGTGATTCCCAGGGATTTCAGGGCTGAACCGAAAAAGCAGGGAAAAAGCTCCCTGTTTTTTACCATATCCCCAAGTTTCTTCTGAGAGATATTTCCTGTTTCCAGATATTCTTCCAGAGCAGGCTCCCCGCACATAGCTGCCTCTTCCAGAAATTCTTCCTGGTCTCTGTCCTGGGAAAAATCTATGCAGTGTTCGTGGAGACGCTTCTTTAACTGGTCCAGTATCTTCTCTTTTTCTGTTCCCTCCTGATCCATTTTATTCACGAAGAGCAGGGTAGGAATCTGATACTGTTTTAAAAGTCTCCAGAGGGTCTCTACATGCCCCTGTACCCCGTCAGGGCCGCTAATGATCAGGATTCCGTAATCCAGCACCTGGAGGGTACGCTCCATTTCCGCAGAAAAGTCCACGTGCCCTGGAGTATCCAGCAGGGTGATCTCCTTGTCTTTCAGTTTAAAAACTGCCTGCTTTGAGAAAATCGTGATACCTCTGGCCCGCTCCATCTCATTGGTATCCAGAAAAGCGTCCTGATGATCCACTCTTCCCATCTTCCGGATACTTCCTGTATGAAACAAAAGGCTTTCCGCCAAAGTGGTCTTTCCTGCATCCACATGGGCCAGAAGGCCGATACTGATATGCTTTGAAGGAATTAAAGCCTGGTTTTTCTGTCTATTTTCAGACGTATTTTCCATGAAAATACCCCTTTCTGTTCTATGATCGTGTAAATATAATCATAGCACAGAAAGGGGGATCTGTCGATAAAGGGTTCTTTCTCAACTGATTTCTTCCAGAAAGTGTTCCAGGATCTGGTTTTTCCTGTTTTTCTTCCACAGAGCATAGATATCCACAAATTCTTCTGACCCTTCCAGGGGAATAAATTTCAGATTGTCTCCGTTGGTGATCTTACTGGTAACAAAGGAAGGAAGGATTGAGATTCCTTCTTCCGCAGCAACCATCATCAATATACTTTCTATATCGTTGCTCTGAAACAGGATGTTAGGCTGGCCGCCGGATTTCTGATACAGTTCCAAGAAATGAAGGTCCCCAAAAGAATTTCCGTCCTCTGAAAGAGTCATATAAATGATCGGTTCCTGTGCCAGTTCTTCTCTTCTCAGAACCTGGCGGCGTGCAAAGGGATGACTGTCATACAGCACTACAGTCAGTGGCGATCTTTCCACACAAATACAGTCTGTATCCCCATTTTTCACACTGTCCTCACTGTTCCATGTAAAGATAATGTCATAGTCTCCTTTCTGGAGTCCGTTCTCCAGGATGCCCGTATCCCAGCGGTAGCAGGAAATCAGAATGTTGGGGTATTTATTGTGGAAACTTCGAAGCCGGTCTGAGAGGCTGCTTCTTTCATATCCCTTGATATACCCAATTTTCAGGCTGCCCACCAGTCCCACGGAAGCCTCCCGGACCCGGTGCTCCGCCTGTTCCACACGCTCCAGAACCGCTTTTGCCTCTCTGAGAAATACGCTGCCTTCCGGCGTCAGTCTCACAGGACGGGTATTCCGGTCAAACAACTGAACTCCCAGATGGTTTTCCAGAGCGCGGATCTGCTGGGTAATAGCTGTCTGGGTAATATAATAGCTGCCGGCAGCTTTTGTAAAACTCTGATACTCTGCCACCCCAATAAAATATCGAAGCTGATTCATATTCATAGTATAATTCTCCCGAAAAATTCTTCTGCTCCCAAAGCCCTGCCTTCTCATTTTAAAGTATGTTCTTTTAACCTTGGAAGCATATTATAAGTTTATCTTATATTATCATGGGATATTTGCAGTTGCAATGGGACTTTTTCCACTCTATCATAATTAACAGACAGGTTTTATCAACATTGCATTTTTTGCTGTAAGAAGAGGAGACATACTATGAAAATACTGATCTATGAAACACGGGAAGATGAGCTGGAGGCCATCCGCAAATTAGGGAAAGAGCTGCCTATAGAGATTCAGACTACCGCAGAGATTCCGTCTCTGGAAAATGTGTCCATGGCAGAAGGCTGCGACGGCATTTCCATTCTGGGACAAGGCAGGATCGACGCACTGTTTCTGGAGGCTCTGGCAAAACTTAACGTTCATTATATTTCTACCAGGACTATCGGATACAACCATATTGATCTGGAACAGGCAGAAAAGCTGGGGATCCATGTATGCAATGCCAGCTATGCCCCTAATGGGGTTGCGGACTTCACCATTATGATGATGCTCATGTGTCTGAGGCAGTATAAACAGGCTCTCTGGCGGGGCCAGGTGAACGACTTCTCTCTGTCCGGATTAATGGGCCGTGAAATGAAAGACCTTACTGTGGGAGTTATGGGAACAGGCCGGATAGGAGCTCAGGTGATCCGGGAACTTTCCGGTTTCGGCTGCAGGATCCTGGCCTATGATGTAAGGAAGAACCCTGCTGTTACGCCTCCTGCTATTTATGTGGATCTGGATACCCTCTACGCAGAATCTGATATTATCACTCTGCATATGCCTCTTTTTGACTCCACCAGAGAAATCATCAACCGGGAAAGTATCGGAAAAATGAAGAAAGGCGTAGTGCTCATCAACTGTGCCAGAGGAGAACTGGCTGATATGGAAGCTCTGATCGAAGGTATCGAATCAGAACATATCGGTGCTCTGGGGATCGATACTGCGGAAGGAGAAGAAAAGATCATCCATCAAGACCACAAGACGGATATCCTTGCCGACCGGAACTGGTTCTATCTTCACCAGTTCCGGAATGTGATCATGACGCAGCACATGGCCTTTTATACTGACGCTGCAGTAGAAAGTATGGTAAAATGCGGCATACTGGGTATTTATCAGATGATCACCGCCGGGACCTGCGACACAGAGCTGACTTTCCAGAAACATTAAGGAGAATTCTGTTTAAAGAAACATTGAGCCGGGAGTTTTTACTCCCGGCTCGCTTTGTTTGCATCTTCTATATCTTGTTTTCAGTCCTGCCCTGGATTTTATCGTTTATGGCGGCTGGATCAGCATATTTTATTTCCGTTTGCCACCAGTTTGAACTTACATCCCAGAACTTCCGCGGCTCTTCTGCACATGATCATCCGTTTCAGGAAGATCTCAAAATAATCCATTACCGTACACATTTCATCGTCCAGTTCCAGGTCCATCTGGATCACCCGTTTTTCCCGCTTTACTTCCAGAGTGGAAGTCAGCGCCGCATAATTTACCCGGTCATGGATATCAAAGTTTGCAATGGAGGAATTCTGCACCCGGTTCCGGCGGACATCTGTTTTGTCCGCCAGGATCAGGGCGGCAGACACCACATCTACCGCAGTTCCCGTAGACTCATCATGATTGCCGATAGCAGTAGTCACTGTGAGCACATCCTCCAGGGGCATGCCCAGGTCCTTCAGGATCCCATAAGCCAGAAGGGCTCCTGTGTGGGCGTGGTCATGGCGGTTAATGCTATTGCCAATGTCGTGCATATACCCTGCGATCTTGCTGAGACGGATTTCCTTTTCTTTGTATCCCAGGTCTTTCAGGATCTTTCCTGCTGTCTCCGCCACTTTGGCGGCGTGTTTTTTAGAGTGTTCCGTAAATCCCAGGACATTGAGCACCTGGTTTCCTCTTTCGATCAGTAAATTGATCTCTTCATTTTTCTTTATCTGTCTGTAGGTGATCTCACCTTTTTTCTCTTCTGCCATATACTCCAGCAGCTCCTTTTCTTATAGTCTCGTAATTGCGTCCATGGCAAGGGCCGAGCGCTCGCACTCTTCAGGGGAGAAAGTGATCTGCCAGCAGAGGGGGCTGCCCTTCATATATTCAGAGGCGAAGCTGAGGCCGTTTGTCCTTTCATCCAGCATAGGTCGGTCGATCTGATTGGTATCTCCAAGAAGAATGATCTTTGTGCCCTTTCCCGCCCTGGTAATGATCCCTTTCACCTGATTCGGAGTCATATTCTGGGCTTCGTCAATGATCAGATAGGTCTTTACAATAGAACGGCCCCGGATATAATTCAAAGCTTCTGTCTGGATCAGCCCTCTCTCGAAAATCTCATCTATTTTTCCCTGAAGCTCCATTTCATCCTTATATCGTTCCTCCTCATTGGAGTCGATCAGCTGTTCCAGATTGTCAATAATCGGCCGCATAAGGGGAGAGATCTTTTCCTGTTCATCTCCCGGGAGAAAGCCGATATCCGAATCAAACTGGGCATTTGGCCTGGAGATCAGGATCCTCCTGTATTCTCCTGTAGGATTATTCAACACCTTTTCCAAACCTACCGCCAGGGTATAAAAAGTCTTGCTGGTGCCTGCCATTCCTTTGATGATCACCAGAGGCGCTTTGTCCGCAGGCTGCATAAGAGCCTCCTGGGCAAAATACTGACCGGCGTTTCTGGGAGTCACTCCGTAGGGGATACTTTTCCGGTATTCCAGTTTCTTTATCATTCCTTTTTCCACTCTTCCCAGCTGGGTCTTTTTGGCAGACTGGTCTGCTTTCAGGATCACAAACTCGTTTTCCTCCAGTTTCGGTACTTTCCGGTTTCCCTGTTCATCGGAAAGGTAAACGTCCTCTACCGGAACGCCTTTTTTCTTGAAATCCTTAAACTTTTCTTCCGGCACGTATACTTCAATTCTTCCCTTATACTGCCCTTCATATTCTGCCACCTGCTCTGTGGTATAATCTTCCGCCCGGATCCCTATGATCTGTGCTTTGATCCTAAGAAGGATATCTTTTGTCACCAGGATCACCTGCTGACTGGAGGACTCTGCCAATCCTTTGCAGACCTTTAAGATCCGGTTATCCATCTTGTCTTCCGGCAGATCTTCAGGAAGCTTTACATCTATGTAATTCTTCTCCACCCGGATCATTCCATGAGGTTCCAGCCGGATCCCTTCCAGAAGATTTCCCTTCAGGCGAAGCTCTTCCAGGATCCGTATGGCTGCTCTGGCATTTCTTCCTTTCTCTCCTTCTGCTTTCTTCAGGTTATCCAGTTCTTCCAGCACTACCACCGGAAGGATCACCTGATTATCTTCAAAACTCAGCAGAGCCTGAGGATTCTGAATCAGAACATTGGTGTCGATAACATAGATTTTTACCATATGCAGGTCTCCTTTACCATATAGACTTTTTTGATAGGAAATGTAAAAAGGAAAGCTATCCTTTCCTTTACAGAAAATTATAACTTTCCTTTATTTTACCTGTTACCGGATTTTGGTTAAATCTTAGTTAAACAGTTTTTTCTTATTCTTTTTATAATACACAAATCCCACCAGATCCGCCAGGGCCCATCCGATAGGTACCGACCACCAGATTCCTGTGACGCCGATAAAATCTATCCCTGACAGCACATAAGCCAGCACCACTCTGGTCCCCAGGGAAAATATAGTAAGGACCACAGACATCCCCGGCCTTTTGATAGCTCTGTATAAACCGTAGAGCAGGAACAGACAGCCGATCCCGCAGTAAAAGGCGCCTTCGATCCGCAGATACTCTACTCCTGCCTCCAGGATCTCAGTCTCAGCAGGATCCACAAAAATGGTCATCAGAGGTCCTGCAAAGATAAATACCAGAAGAGAGATCGCCAAGCAGAATCCCACGGAAAGTACGACCGCTGTTTTTATCCCTTTCCGGATCCTCTCTGTTTTTCCCGCTCCGTAATTTTGAGCCACATATGTAGAAAAGGCATTTCCAAACTCCTGGGCCGGCATATAAGCAAAAGAATCGATCTTCACCGCCGCCGCAAAAGCCGCCATGATCACCGTGCCGAAACTGTTCACCAGCCCCTGGACCATCAGGATCCCCAGATTCATCACCGACTGCTGGACAGAGGTCAGAAAAGAAAACTGTCCGATCTCCTTTAGCATAGCCGGTTTCGGCTTCAGATATTTCATCTGTATACGGAATTCCGGTGTCTTCCAGTAGGTGTAAATTGCCAGGCCGATCCCGGACGCGTATTGGGACAGCACTGTGGCAAAAGCCGCACCTGCCACTCCCCAGCGAAAGCCCAGGACAAACCACAGATCCAGGACAATATTCATTACAGAAGATACCGCCAGGAAGATCAGAGGCGCCACAGAATTTCCCACCGCCCTGAGAAGACAGGCAAAATAATTATACAAAAATGTAGCCAGGATCCCCCAGAAGATCACCCACAGATACTGCCGCATCATATCATAGATCTCTCCGGGGACCTGCAGAAGATACATAATGGGATCTATCAGTAGAAAAACCGCCAGATTCAGCACTGCGGCCACTGCAAGGATCAGAACAAAGGATGCTCCCAGACTTTCATGGAGCTTTTCCATATCTCCCTCTCCGTAGCGGATGGAGAAAACCGCCCCGCTGCCCATGCACAGCCCCAGCAGGATAGATGTGAGAAAGGTCATCAGTGTGTAGGAAGATCCTACTGCCGCCAATGCCCCTGAACCAATAAACCTGCCTACGATCAGGGTATCTGCAATATTATAAAGCTGCTGCAGCATATTTCCGCCGATCAT
>DWUX01000080.1 GCA_019120545.1 Candidatus Blautia stercoripullorum
TTCATACCCGTAGTGTCGAGGGTTCGAATCCCCCTCTCGCTACTAAAGAAAACAGGCTGTTCCATTGATTGGAACGGCCTGTTTTACATTATAGTTTCTTTGTCTTTGCTATGCAGGCCCGCACAGCATCCATTACGGCACTGCGCATTCCCTCTTTTTCCAGAACATTTACGCCTTCGATAGTAGTTCCTCCCGGAGAGCATACCATATCTTTTAAAGCACCTGGATGCAGACCTGTTTCCAATACCATTTTGGCGCTTCCAAGCACAGACTGGGCGGCAAAAGTATAGGCCTGAGCCCGGGGCATTCCTTCCGCTACGGCTCCGTCTGCCAGGGCTTCTATGAACATGAAGACAAAGGCGGGAGAACTTCCGCTGACTGCGCCTACGATGTCCAGGATAGGCTCCGTAACGACAGCGGCCTTTCCAAAAGAATTCAAAAGCTCCAGCACCAGGTCTGTCTCTTCACGGGATACCAGATCATCCGGGCATACGCCGGTGATCCCTTCGCCTACCAGAGCCGGAGTATTTGGCATAGTGCGGATGATTTTTTCATTTTCTCCAAATTTTTCCTTCAGCCATGCCAGAGTTTTTCCTGCGGCAATGGAAACCAGGACCTGTCCTTTTTTTCTTTTCCCCCGAACTTCCAAAGCAACTTCTTCGCAAAATTGGGGTTTTACAGCCAGAAAAAGATAATCTGCCTGAGAAGCTACAGAAAGATTGTCTGTAGTACAGGCAATACCCATGGTTTCCTGTATTCTTTTGGCAGAGGATTCTGTTTTAACAGAAGCTAAAATATCCTCTTTAGCCAGAATTCCTTTAGCCAATGCTCCATTGATGATCGCGGCAGCCATATTTCCGCAGCCGATAAATCCATATTTCATTGATTGGACCTCCTTTTTTCCTACATTATGAGGGGTCAGATAAAATTTTGCAAGAGCATTTCTCATAAGAGGCTTTCCTCAGAGCATAATAGTAGTATAAGGGTTTATACAGGAGGCAGGAATGAACAGAGAAACTCTAAAAAGACTTACTGTGGGAGGAATCCTTTGGACTTTGATCCTGGGAACTGCCAGCCACTTTTTTTATCAGTGGTCGGGGGAATGTTTTGCTGTGGGACTTATCGCTCCGGTGAATGAAACAGTGTGGGAGCATTTGAAACTGCTGTTTTTCCCAGGTCTGCTTTTTATATTGGGTGAAAGAATATACCTGGGAGAAAGGGGCAGAGATCTTTTTTTCAGGAGCCTTACGGGATTGTGGGCGGGTCTGGCCAGCATGCCTCTTATCTACTACAGCTATACCTTTTTTACGGGAAGAAACTATCTTTGGGCGGATATAGGAATCTTTTTTATCAGTGTTCTGATCACTTTTCTGGTTCCCTGGCATCTGAAAGATAAGATGAGCGGGTTACGGGAGGAGAAACGAAATAGGATCATTTTGCTGGGGCTTTTACTGGCGTTTTTTTCTGTGTCTGTTATATTCATGAGATGAAACCAGGTTGTCTCTTGTAGGAGGCAGGAATCTGTGTTATCCTAAAAATCAACAGCCCGCAGTTATCCGGGAAATTTTCTATAGGATAAAGGAGAAGAAAGAAATGAGTAAAGAGGTGTTTACGGTATATCACTGCAGATCCTGCAATAAAATCGAGGTGACTCAGTATATTTCCAAAGAGCAGATGGAAGAGCTGGGATTTACGGAGGAAGAACTGAGACCTATCTGTCCTGTGACAGGAAATTCTGATCTGGAAGAATTAGGTCAGATGACGGAAAACGAACTGCGTCATTTTTCTTACAGCGATATAGAAGGAATTAAAAAATATATGGAGGACAGAAAAAATCCGGCGCCCCGTCTGTAAAAATCAGTGGCAATTCCTGAAAAAATACATAGTTTATTATATACCCTGCAGAACTTTCTGCAGGGCTTTTCTTTCAAGGATAGAAATATTTTTGGAAGAAAAGGGGGTATTTTGAAGGGAGAGGGTTATGAAAAAGCTTACAGCCTTATTATGTTCGGGAGTACTGGCGGCTGGCCTTTTTTTCGCAGGCTGCCAAGAGAAAGACAACAGCAAAGAGACAGCAGGAGAAGTTTCGGAAAGAGAAGAACTGAAAAAAGTCACTTTAAACGAGGTAGCTCATTCTATTTTTTATGCGCCCCAGTATGTGGCGATTGAGGAAGGGTACTTTGTGGAAGAGGGGATCAAACTGGAAGTGGTCACTGGCTTTGGCGCTGATAAGGTCATGGCTTCTGTGCTGTCCGGGGAATCTGACATTGGTTTTATGGGATCCGAATCTTCTATCTATGCTTATCAGCAGGGAGCAAATGATCCTGTGATCAATTTTGCCCAGCTTACGCAAAGAGCAGGGAACTTTATAGTGGCCAGAGAGGAAATGCCGGACTTTCAATGGACGGATCTGATAGGAAAAGATGTCCTGGGAGGACGAAAAAGCGGAATGCCGGAGATGGTCTTCGAGTATATTTTGAAAGAAAAGGGAATTGACCCGGACAAAGATGTAAATATTGACCGGAGCATTGATTTTGGTTCTACGGCTGCCGCTTTTGCGGGAGGACAGGGAGAGTTCAGTGTAGAATTTGAACCTTCCGCCACAGCTTTAGAACAGGAAGGCGCCGGCTATGTGGTGGCTTCCTGCGGAGTGGAATCCGGTTATGTTCCCTACACTGCCTACAGCGCCAAAGAAAGCTATATCGAAGAAAATCCGGAGATCATCCAGGGGTTTACCAATGCCCTTCAGAGGGGAATGGATTATGTGAATTCCCATACCCCGGAGGAGATCGCCCGGATCATCCAGCCTCAGTTTAAAGAAAACGATCTGGAGACTGTTATCAGGATCGTGGAGAGATATCAGGAACAGGATACCTGGAAAGAAGATCTGATCTTTGAGAAAGAAAGTTTTGAACTTTTGCAGGATATCCTGGACAGCGCAGGAGAGCTGGAAGAAAGAGTGCCCTATGAAGAATTGGTGGATGTGACCTATGCAGAGAGAGCGGCAGGAAAATAACTGAAGACAAAAAAGGCAGCCGGAAGGGAAAACTTCAAAGAGAGAGTTTTCAGAGGATTTCCGGCTGCTTTAAAGTACCTGATCAACGTAACAAAACTTAGCTTTTTTGCGTCAGATTTTTTCTGGATAAGGTACTGTTGTGATAGGCGCTTGAAAAGGTTACGTCTTCCCCGAACCATTCAGGGGGAATAAAGGCATTGGCTTCTTCTTCCGTGGGAAATTCCACTTCCGCCAGCCAGAGCCCTTCATAAGGGGGATCAAAAACATCCAGTTCAATGGTCAGTTCTTTTGTCAGAGGCAGGAGATATCTGGTCTTGGATAAGATGATACCGTCTGCCTTTTTCAGAAGATGCTCATAGGCTTCCTGGTTCAAAGGAAGATTATACTCCTCTCTGACCATCAATCCGCCTCCTTTATAGGTGAGATAATAATCTGTGTCCTGACGGCGGATACGGACAACGGGACTGGTGCAGAGATAAGCCTGCTGGATTTTTTTTCGGGGATAACCGTCCAGATCATCAGGGAGTTTGTGGATCAGATATTTTCTTTCAATTTCCATGGAAAATGCCTCCTTGCTTTTTCTACAGTTATATCACAGCCGGAGAAAAATGCAAAGGCCTGATATTTCTTTATAAAAATTTTAAATCAGAGGAACGGAAAGTGTGCTACAATATTCAGTAGGAAGTCAGATGCCGGATGTTTCAGAAAACCGGTTCAGACCAGACAAAACAGAAAAGAGAGGAAAGAACAATGGCAAATGTATATGTATTTACTGCAGATGGATTTGAAGAGATAGAAGGACTGACGGTGGTGGATCTGATGAGAAGGGCGGGAGCTCAGGTGCAGATGGTATCTATCAGCGACGGACTGGCGGTGAAAGGCAGCCACGGCATTGAGATCAAAGCAGATACTTTCTTTGACGATGTGGATTTTGACCAGGCAGATCTTCTGGTGCTTCCCGGGGGAATGCCGGGAACTCTTCATCTGGGAGAACATGAAGGACTTACAGGGCTGCTTCAGGATTTTGCGGCTAAGGGCAAAAGAGTGGCGGCTATCTGCGCCGCGCCAAGTGTATTGGGCGGACTGGGGCTGCTGAAGGGAAAACGGGCAGTGTGCTATCCGGGATTCGAGGACAAGCTTACAGGGGCCCAGGTGGAGATGGAAGAAGTGGTCACAGACGGCTGCATTACCACCAGCAGAGGTCTGGGAACGGCGATTCCTTTTGCGCTGGAGCTGATCTCTCTTCTCTTTGGTCCTGAGAAGGCGGAAGAAATCAAAAAATCTGTGATTTACATGGCATAAGAAGAAAAAAATACTGGCGTTTTCCATTTCCTTGTGCTATACTGTGTTAATGACTGTAAGTATGAGAAAAAGCGCTGTTCTAAGAAAGCGTATTTACAGAACAGAATGCATATAGAAATTCAAGGAGGAATCATTGACAATGAGTGTACAGGTAGAAAACTTAGAAAAGAACATGGCAAAACTGACTGTAGAAGTCAGCCCGGAGGATTTTGAAAAAGCAGTGCAGGCTGTATATATGAGAAACAAAAACAAAATCACGATTCCAGGGTTCCGTAAAGGAAAAGCTCCCCGTATCATGATCGAAAAGATGTATGGCGCAGGTATTTTCTATGAAGATGCTGCAAACGCACTGATCCAGGAAGAATATCCTAAAGCTGCTGAAGAAAGCAAACTGGATATCGTTTCTCAGCCGGAAATCGACATTGTTCAGATCGAAAAGGGCAAACCCTTTATTTTCACTGCAGAAGTTGCCGTAAAACCAGAGGTGACTCTGGGAGAGTATAAAGGAGTAGAGGTAGAGGTTTCTCCTGTAGAGGTTACTGAAGAAGAAGTTGCTGCTGAATTAAAGAGAGAGCAGGAAAACAATTCCAGAACTATTGATGTAGATGACAGAGCCGTAGAGCAGGGCGACATGATCACTCTGGACTTCGAAGGCTTTGTAGACGGAGAGGCGTTTGAAGGAGGAAAGGGAACTGATTATCCTCTGACCATCGGTTCTAACTCTTTTATCCCTGGATTTGAGGATCAGCTGGTAGGCGCTCAGATCGGCGAAGAGAAAGAAGTAAATGTGACTTTCCCGGAAAATTATCATGCAAATGACCTGGCTGGAAAACCTGCCGTATTTAAATGCACAGTGAAATCTATCAAGGTAAAAGAGCTGCCGGAACTGGATGATGAATTCGCAAAAGATGTTTCCGAGTTCGATACTCTTGAAGAATATAAAGCAGATATTGAGAAAAACTTAAGAGAGCGCAAAGAAGAAGTTGCCAAGAGAGAAAAAGAAGATAAGGCAGTAGACGCTGTTATCGCAAATGCGCAGATGGATATTCCTGAACCTATGATCCAGAGCCAGATCAATCAGCTGATGCAGGATTTCATCAGAAGAATGCAGGCTCAGGGACTGTCAATCGATCAGTACTATCAGTTTACAGGACTTGACAATGCAAAAGTTCAGGAGCAGATGAGACCTCAGGCACTGAAGAGAATCCAGAGCCGTCTGGTGCTGGAGAAGATCGCTGAAGTAGAGAATATCCAGATCTCTGATGAGAAATTTGAGGAAGAAGTAAAGAGAATGGCTGACATGTACAAGATGGAAGCTGACAAATTAAAAGAGATGATGGGTGACTATGAGAAAGAGCAGATCAAGATGGATATGGCTGTTCAGGAAGCAGTTACCCTGGTTGCAGACGCAGCAAAGACAGTTGAGAAAAAAGAAGAGGAAAAAGCTGAATAATTCCGCTGCGTATGACTGAAAAATAGGAGGAGTTTCATGAGCTTAGTACCGTATGTCATTGAACAGACCAGCCGTGGAGAAAGAAGCTACGACATTTATTCCAGATTATTAAAAGACAGGATCATTTTCTTAGGTGAGGAAGTAACAGATGTGTCTGCAAACTTGATTGTGGCACAGCTTCTGTTCCTGGAATCTGAAGATCCGGGAAAGGATATTCATTTATATATCAACAGCCCCGGAGGATCCGTCACCGCAGGCATGGCAATTTATGACACCATGCAGTATATTAAGTGTGATGTGTCCACCATCTGTATGGGACTGGCAGCCAGTATGGGGGCCTTCCTTCTGGCAGGGGGCACCAAAGGAAAACGTATGGCTCTTCCCAATGCGGAAATTATGATACACCAGCCTTCCGGCGGCGCTAAAGGTCAGGCAACAGAGATTGAGATTGTGGCAGAGCAGATTCTGAAGACAAAGCATATGCTGAATTCTATTCTGGCACAGAACACAGGCCAGACCCTGGAAACAATTGCAAGAGATACAGAGAGAGATAACTATATGACTGCCCAGGAGGCAAAGGATTATGGTTTGATCGATTCTGTCATCCAGCATAGATAGTTGACTGAAGATAAGACTCCTGCAGATATATGCGGGGGTCTTTCAGCTTTCAGGAATATTGGGCATAGAAGAAAGGAAAGAAAAATGGCAATGAAGGGGAATGATACGAAAATCAGGTGTTCCTTTTGCGGTAAGACAGATGACCAGGTGAAAAAGCTCATCGCAGGACCTAACGGCACCTATATCTGCGATGAGTGTGTGGGAATCTGTGCAGAGATTATTGATGAAGAATTGGGTGCAGATTTTGAAAGCCAGATGTCGGATGAGATCAATCTGCATAAACCTCAGGAAATTAAAGAGTTTTTAGATGAATATGTGATCGGCCAGGAAGAAGCAAAAAAGGTTCTTTCTGTGGCGGTATACAATCACTACAAAAGAGTTCTGGCAGGAGGCGTGTCAGATGTAGAACTTCAGAAGAGCAACATTCTTTTGCTGGGTCCTACCGGTTCAGGAAAGACTCTTCTGGCACAGACATTGGCGAGACTTTTGAACGTGCCTTTTGCCATTGCAGACGCTACCACCTTAACGGAAGCAGGATATGTGGGAGAAGATGTGGAAAATATTCTTCTGAAACTGATCCAGGCTGCAGATTACGATATTGAACGGGCACAGTATGGCATTATCTATATAGATGAGATTGATAAGATCACCAGAAAATCAGAGAATGCTTCTATCACAAGAGATGTTTCAGGAGAAGGAGTGCAGCAGGCCCTTCTTAAAATCGTAGAAGGCACAGTTGCCAATGTACCTCCTCAGGGAGGAAGAAAACATCCCCAGCAGGAATTTATCCAGATCGATACCACAAATATCCTGTTTATCTGCGGAGGTGCTTTTGAAGGACTGGAAAAGATCATTGAGACAAGAAAAGATACAAAGTCAATCGGTTTTAACGCGTCAGTTACTGCGCCTCAAGAGAGAAATGTGGGGGAACTTCTCAAGGAAGTAATGCCCCAGGACCTGGTACGTTTTGGACTGATACCAGAATTTGTAGGCCGTGTGCCGGTGGTGGTTTCCCTTAATGCTTTAGACCGCCAGGCATTGATGCAGATCCTGACAGAGCCTAAGAATTCACTTGTGCGTCAGTATCAGGCTCTTTTTGAACTGGACGGCATTGAGCTGAAATTCGACGAAGAGGCATTGGGAGCTATTGCAGACCGGTCCATGGAGAGAAAAACCGGAGCAAGAGGATTAAGAGCCATTATGGAAAGTGTTCTTATGGATATCATGTATACGGCTCCTTCTGATGAAAGCATCAGTTCCTGTACGATCACAAAGGCTGTGGTAGAAGGAAAGGAAGCTCCGGTGCTTGAGCACAGAGAACTTCCCGCTGCTTCCAGAAGAAACAAAAACAGCGGCAGAAAGAAAAAAGAGACACCTGAGATCGCATGATAAAAGGCACAAAAGCATAAGGAGGAGCGAGTATGAGTGACATGATACAATATTTGCCGGTTATCGCTCTGAGAGGGACCACGATTCTTCCGGATATGATCGTACATTTTGATGTGAGCAGGAAGAAATCCGTAAAAGCTTTAGAAAAAGCTATGGTGGAGGATCAGAGAGTATTTCTTATTACCCAGAAGGCCCCTCAGACAGAAGATCCTGGACAAGAGGATTTATATAAAATTGGAACTATCGCAGTGATCAAGCAATTGGTAAAGACAAAGAATGGGATTATCCAGGTACTTGTAGAAGGCAGGGAAAGAGGAGAGCTTCTCCATCTGGATGAAGAAGGCCCTTATCTGGAAGCAGAAATTGCGGTCTTTGACCCTTCTCTGAGTCAGTCTTTAGACGAAAATGTGAAAGAAGCCATGCTCAGAGGGATAAAAGAGATCTTTATCCGATACTGCAATGAAAATCCCAAACTGAGTAAAGATCTGGCGGGACAGATATTGGAACTGACAGATGTGGAAAAGGTGATCGATCAGATTGCAGTGAATCTTCCGATGAAGTATGAGGATAAACAGAAGATTCTGGAAGCTGTATCTCTGGAAGACCGCTATGAAGTTTTAGGTCTGATCCTTACAAATGAGATCCAGATCATGGAAATCCGTATGGAACTTAATAAAAAAGTAAAAGAACGGGTGGACAAAAATCAGCGGGATTATATCCTGAAAGAACAGTTAAAGGTGATCCAGGAAGAACTTGGGGACGGAGATACCATGTCAGAGGCTGATCAGTTCCGGGAGCAGGCTGATAAGCTGAAGGCATCAAAGGAAGTAAAAGAAAAAATCTATAAAGAGATCGACAGATTTAAAAAATCTGCAGCTGTTCAGGCGGAAGCAGGCGTGATGCGCAGCTATATTGAGACTCTGCTGTCTCTGCCCTGGGATAAGTCTTCCAGGGACAGCCGGAACCTGAAAGAAGCAAGCCGGATCCTGGAAGAGGATCATTATGGTCTGGAAAAGGTCAAAGAAAGGATCATGGAATTTCTGGCGGTCCGCACTCTGACCAAAAAGGGAGAAAGTCCTATTTTATGTCTGGCAGGCCCTCCAGGAACTGGAAAGACATCTATTGCCCGCTCTGTAGCCAGAGCCCTTCACAAGGAATATGTGAGGATTTCACTGGGAGGCGTCCGTGATGAAGCTGAGATCAGGGGACACAGAAGAACTTATATCGGAGCGATG
Organism: Candidatus Blautia stercoripullorum; assembly: GCA_019120545.1. Taxonomy (GTDB): domain Bacteria; phylum Bacillota; class Clostridia; order Lachnospirales; family Lachnospiraceae; genus Blautia; species Blautia stercoripullorum. The sequence continues at coordinate 9,014 of DWUX01000080.1, forward strand.
CCGGGACGTATCGCCAACGGCCTGATCCAGGCAGGAGTGAAAAATCCACTGATGCTTTTGGATGAGATTGATAAGGTCAGCAGCGATTATAAGGGAGATACGGCTTCTGCCCTCTTAGAGGTGCTGGACTCCGAGCAGAATGTAAAGTTCAGAGATAATTATATTGAAATTCCGCTGGATCTGTCTCAGGTCCTGTTTATTGCTACAGCTAATGATCTTCAGACCATTCCCAGACCTTTGCTGGACAGAATGGAGATCATAGAGATCAGCAGTTATACAGAAAATGAAAAGTGGCACATTGCCTGGGAACACCTGATCCCGAAACAGATCAAAGCTCATGGTCTGAAAGAGAAGCAGCTGAAGATCGAAGAGGATGCTCTCCGAAAGATCATTACCGGCTATACGAAGGAGTCCGGAGTCCGGAATCTGGAGAGAAAGATCGGAGATATCTGCAGAAAAGCCGCCAGAAAAATCATGGAAGACAAGGAAAAAGAGGTGATTGTTACTTCTGATAACCTGAAAGATTTTCTGGGAAGAGCCAGATACACTTATCAGAAGAAGAACCAGGCAGATGAAGTGGGAATTGTCAGGGGACTGGCATGGACCAGTGTGGGAGGCGATACTCTTCAGATCGAAGTAAATCTGATGCCGGGAAAAGGAGAATTTCTTCTCACTGGCCAGCTGGGAGATGTGATGAAAGAATCTGCTCAGGCAGGCATCAGCTATATCCGTTCAGTTGCCAGCCGCTATAATATAGATCCTGAATTTTTCCAGAAGAATGATCTACATATCCATATTCCAGAGGGAGCCGTTCCAAAAGACGGACCTTCAGCAGGAATTACTATGGCTACGGCTATGCTTTCCGCTATTACCGGAACGCCGGTAAAGGCGAATATAGCCATGACAGGAGAGATTACTTTGCGGGGAAGAGTTCTTCCCATCGGAGGTTTAAAGGAGAAGCTGCTGGCCGCAAAGAGCGCAGGGATAGAAAAAGTACTGATTCCTTGTGAAAATCAGGCGGATGTGGCTGAAATGGATCAAGAGATCACCGAGGGTCTGGAGATCATAGGAGTAAACACTATGGAAGAAGTGCTCCAGCAGGCTCTGGCGCCAAAGGATAACCATTAAAACGGAGGAAAAAGCATGGTCATAAAACATGTGGCACTGGATACAGTCTGCGGGATTACAAGTATTCTGCCCAAAAACACGGTGCCGGAAATCGCATTCGCAGGGAAGTCCAATGTCGGCAAATCTTCTCTGATCAATGGACTGATGAACAGAAAATCCCTGGCCAGGACCAGTTCTTCGCCGGGAAAAACTCAGACAATTAATTTTTACAATATTAACCATGAAATGTATCTGGTGGACCTTCCAGGCTACGGATATGCTAAAGTTTCTCAGACAGAAAAAGAACAATGGGGCAAACTGATAGAAAGGTATCTCCATCAATCGGAACAGCTCCGGGCAGTTTTTCTTCTGGTTGATATCCGGCATAAGCCTTCAGAAAATGACAAGCTTATGTATGAATGGATCGTCCACAACGGATATGCACCTATTATCATTGCCACAAAGGCAGATAAATTAAAAAGGAGCCAGATCCAGAAACATATCAAAGAAGTCAGAGACGGACTGGAGCTTCCTCCTCAGACTGCAGTCATTCCTTTTTCTGCCCAGACAAAACAGGGAAGAGAAGAAATCTGGAATCTTATTGAAGAACTTTTGGGGCAGTCTTCCTGTATATAGAAAAGAAGGGTAAAATATGTTAAAGGGAATTATATTTGATATGGACGGCGTTCTGATCAACAGCGAACCTTTTCACTTCAGAGTTTGGAAAGAGACCCTCCAAAGGAGAGGAATCAATCTGGACTATAACGTTTACAAGGATTGTATCGGTTCTACTGTCAGTTTTCTTATGAAGCTTCTTCATGAGAATTACGGGATCAGCCTTGAGGATGACTCTCTGCTGACAGAGATGAAGGAAATGAAGGAAGAACTGATGAAAAAAGAAGGCTTTCCACCTCTAATCCCTTATGTGAAAGAGCTTTTGCAGAATCTTTCAGGAGGCGGGTACCGGATGGCTGTGGCTTCTTCTTCTCCCCAGAGCTATATTGAAAAGGTTACAAAACACTGGGGGATCATGCAGTATTTTAACAAGCTTATAAGCGGCGAATCCGTCCGGCATCCAAAGCCGGCCCCGGATGTTTTTTTAAAGGCGGCAGGGGAGATGGGACTCCAGCCCGGAGAATGTATAGTGGTAGAAGATTCGGAAAACGGCTGTAAAGCAGCAAAAAATGCGGGGATCACCTGTATGGCCTATTATAACCCGGATTCCGGAAAACAGGATCTGGGCAGCGCCTATATGGTGGTAGAAGGATATGAAGAAATTGACAGCGCCTTTATGGAAAAGATATACTGTCACAGTCATCATCTTCCAGCGGTGATCTGTGAGACCAGCCGCCTTTTGATACGGGAAATGAAAAAGGAAGATATTCCCCGGCTGATGGAAATCTGCAGTCAGGAAACTTCAAAAGATGCATGTGAAGGAGTAGCGAAACCTCTTTCTGAGGAACTGGAAGGGTTTGACGCCTATCGTTCCTATATGTACGAGATGTGTGATATGGGGTATTGGTCAGTTCTGAAAAAGGATACAGGGGAAATCATTGGCAGAGCAGGAATAGAACCTAAATTCTGGAATAAGAAGAAGACGGTAGTGGAATTAGGATACATCATAGATGAGAAATACCGGAAACAGGGCTATGCTTATGAGGCCTGTCAGGGGATTATACAGGAATCCGTCAAAAGAGGCGCCGTCTATCTTTACTGCAGGATCAAAAGCAGAAATAAAGCCTCTATAAATCTGGCAGAAAAACTGGGATTTCAGAAGACCGACTATCATCTGGAGGACGATGAAGACGATATGGAAGTCTGGAGATATACCTGTTGAAAACACAGAGAAGAAAACGTATAGAAAGGTTTGCAGATTAAAACAGAAGACTATGGAGATCATTAAAGCCAGAAAATTAAAATATGATTATTTAAAATATGACGATAATGGCCAGGCTTCAGAAAGCTATACTGCAGTGGAAGAGATTGATCTGGACATTCAGCCGGGGCAGTTTATTTCTATATTGGGACATAATGGATCTGGAAAATCTACCCTGGCAAAACATATGAATGCTCTTTTGATCCCTACGGAAGGTACCATATGGGTAGATGGGATGGATACAGCCATGGAGCCTGAATTATGGAAAATCCGGCAAAAGGCAGGAATGGTGTTTCAGAATCCTGACAATCAGATCATAGGAACCGTAGTAGAAGAGGATGTGGGATTTGGCCCGGAAAATCTGGGAATCCCCACGGAAGGGATCTGGAGCAGAGTAAATAAAAGCCTGGAAGCCGTAGGCATGACTCCTTTCCGCCATCGTTCCCCAAACAAGTTATCCGGAGGACAGAAGCAAAGAGTGGCGATCGCAGGGGTTATGGCAATGCACCCTAAATGTATCATTATGGATGAGCCTACAGCTATGCTGGATCCCAATGGCAGAAAAGAAGTTCTGGAGGCAGTCCATGAATTAAATAAAAAAGAGGGGATCACGGTGATCCTGATCACTCACTATATGGAAGAAGTCATTGATTCAGACAGAGTTTTTGTGATGGATCAGGGACATATAGTGATGCAGGGAACGCCCAGGGAGATTTTTTCCAGAGTAGAGGAGCTGAAAGCCTACCGCTTAGACGTGCCTCAGGTTACCCTTCTCGCATACGAACTGAAAAAAGCAGGAATTCCTCTGCCTGATGGAATACTGACTACAAAGGAATTGGTGGACGCATTATGTCATTAAAATTGGAACATGTTACCTATACTTATAATCCAGGGAGCGCCTACGAGACACATGCTTTAAAGGATGTTTCCCTGGAAATCCCCCAGGGACAGTTTGTCGGGGTGATCGGCCATACGGGGAGCGGAAAATCTACTCTGACCCAGCATTTTAACGGGCTGATGAGACCTACTTCCGGAACGGTCTATTATAATGATGAAGATATCTGGCAGGAAGGATATTCCCTGAAAAGATTAAGAAGTCATGTGGGACTGGTGTTTCAGTATCCGGAACATCAGCTGTTCGAGGCCGATGTTCTTTCCGATGTGTGCTTTGGACCGAAAAACCAGGGACTGTCCCAGGAAGAAGCCCGGGAACGGGCAAGAACCGCCCTGATACAGGTTGGCCTGAAAGAAAAATATTTTTCTTCTTCGCCTTTTGAGCTGTCGGGAGGGCAGAAGCGAAGAGTGGCTATAGCAGGGGTTCTGGCTATGGAACCGGATGTTTTGATCCTGGACGAGCCTACGGCGGGACTGGACCCTAAGGGAAGAGATGAGATCCTGGATCAGATCGCCTACCTTCATCAGGAAAGAAAAATAACCGTAATCCTGGTTTCCCACAGCATGGAGGACATTGCCAGATATGTAGAAAGGATCCTTGTAATGAATCAGGGAGAGAAAGCTTTTGACGGCACTCCCAAGGAAGTATTTGCCCATTATAAGGAACTGGAAGCCATGGGACTGGCAGCGCCTCAGATTACCTATATCATGCATGCTCTGAGAGAAAACGGATTAGCGGCAGACACTTCGGCGATCACAGTAGAAGAGGCCAGAGACAGTATTCTGAAAGCACTGGGGAGAGGAGAAAAATGATTAGAGATATTACGATAGGACAATATTATCCGGCAGATTCTTCTCTGCACCGTTTGGACCCAAGGGTAAAATTTATCGGGACTTTCTTATTCCTGATATCTTTGTTTGTGGCAGATTCCTTTTGGGGATATCTTCTGGCTACCTGCTTTCTGGGAGGGATTATCCTTCTCTCAAAAGTACCGGTAAAATTTATGGTCAAAGGGCTGAAACCCTTGTTTATCATCCTGCTCATCACAGTTCTTTTTAACCTGTTTTTAATTCCCGGAAAAGAAATTTGGAGTCTGGGCTTTCTCACCATTACAGTAGAAGGCGTCCAGCAGGCTGTAAAGATCGGCATCCGCCTGATCTATCTTGTTATGGGATCTTCTGTGATGACTCTTACCACCACTCCGAACCAGCTTACAGACGGACTGGAAAGGATACTGCGGCCATTAAACAAGATCAAGGTGCCGGTACATGAAATTTCAATGATGATGTCTATTGCTCTTCGGTTTATTCCTATTTTAATGGAAGAAACAGACAAGATCATGAAAGCGCAGATCGCCAGAGGCGCGGATTTTGAAAGCGGAAATCTTATCCAAAAGGCAAAGAATATGATTCCTCTTCTGGTGCCTTTATTTATTTCCGCATTCCGCAGGGCGGATGATCTGGCAATGGCTATGGAAGCCAGGTGTTATCATGGAGGAGACCACAGGACACAGATGAAACCTTTGATCTATGAAAGAAAAGATTATGTGGCCTACGGGATCGTCCTCATCTATCTGGCAGCGGATATCCTTATCCGGATTTTCCTCTGAGAAAAAGGAGGAGATTCAGGATGAAAAGGATTAAGCTGACAGTAGCCTATGACGGGACCAATTACTGCGGATGGCAGATCCAGCCTAATGGGATCACTGTCCAGGAAGTCTTAGAGAACTGTCTGGAGGACCTTACCGGAAAGAGGACGGAGATCATAGGGGCCAGCAGAACAGATGCTGGAGTCCATGCCCTTGGAAACGTGGCTGTTTTTGATACGGATATGCGAATGCCTGGGGAAAAGTTTTCTTTTGCCTTAAATCAAAGACTGCCGGAAGATATCCGGATCCAGAAGTCAGAAGAGGTGCCGCTGGATTTTCATCCCAGATACAGGGAAAGCGAGAAGACTTATCTATATAGGATCTTAAACCGGCAGTTCCCCATCCCTACAGAGAGACTTTATTCCCATTTTACCTATATTCCTCTGGATATTGAAAAAATGGCAGAAGCAGGACGTTATCTGGTGGGAGAGCATGATTTTAAGAGTTTCTGCGGAGCCGGGGCTCAGGTCAAGACAACGGTTCGGACAGTAAAAGCGGTTCGGGTCAGCCGGGAAGGATCCCTGATCACCATAGAGATCCGGGGAAAGGGATTTCTTTATAATATGGTCCGTATTATAGCCGGAAGTCTTATGGAGATAGGGGGAGGAATGTATCCTCCGGAACACATGAAGGAGATATTAGAGGCCAGGGACAGACAGGCAGCAGGCCCCACTGCCCCTGCCAGAGGACTGACTCTGGCAGGGATCCGCTATAAAGAAGATTAGTGGGATTTGAAGCCTTCGCCTACCACTTCGTTGGACTCTACAATGATAATAAAGGCTTTAGGGTCGATTTTTTTTATAGAGCTGCGGATACTGTACATCTGCTTATTATTGCAGGCGCACATGACCACAGCTTTTTTTTCTTTTGAATAGCTGCCCTCACCTTCCAGGAAAGTGCAGCCTCTTCCTGTGACCTGATCGATCATGTCTGCAGCTTCCCGGGCATGGTCAGTGACGATCAGCGTCATTTTGCCGGCATCTATGCCATACATGACTTTATCTACTACTACTGCCAGGAGAAAATTGATGATCATTCCATAAATAAGGCTGTCAATATCTCTGGATACGATAAGGGTTCCGGCCAGGACGATCAGGCCGTCCAGGGCAAAGGTGATCTTTCCTAGTGATATGTAGGGTTTTAAGGCTTTCACAGACAGCATGATAAAGTCAGCACCTCCGGTGGAAGATTCTCTCATGTAGATCAAAGCATATCCCAGACCTGACAGAACTCCGGTACAGACTGCCGCAAGCATCCGGTCCCCGGTATAGACGGGAAAAAGAGGAGCCAGATAGTCCATGATCACAGAAGTGATAAAGATAGTCCGGACAGAACGGAGAAAATACTTTCTGCCGAGAACAGGAAAACACAACAGAGCAATGGGAATGTTCAGAAGGAGAGCGGTACGTCCAATAGGAAATCCCCAAAGGTGATAAAAGATCAAGGCAATACCGTTCAGACCAGCCATGGGAAACTGCGCTAAAGCAGCGAAGTTATAGGTTCCGATGGCAATGAGAATGCCGCCCAGAATATCCATGAGAATATCAATGCTCCATTTTTTTGCATAGAAAATTTTGTTGTCCAGAAATTTTTGCATAAACATCCTCCTTGTACAATAACATAAAAAAGAAAGAGCATCTGCGACTTCTATATAATCCGCAAACGCTCTTTTCATGAGAATAGTATACCTGAAATTTCCTGAAAAGGTCAAGAGAGAAATCTAAGGATGATTTGACATTCCCCTGGACCTGGGGTATGATAGGAAAAGAAAAAAAGAAAGGAATGAGATATATGGGATTTAAAGAAGTACCGGTCGAGTCCGTAGAATTTAATCCTTTTACAAAAATCGGAAAACAGTGGATGCTGGTTACAGCAGGAGATCAGGGAAAATTTAATACAATGACCGCCAGCTGGGGCGCTGCAGGTGTTATGTGGGGGAAAAATGCAGTGACTGTTTATATACGTCCCCAGAGATATACGAAAGAATTTATTGACGCAAAGGAGACCTTTACCCTTTCCTTCTATAAAGAAGAGTACAGAAAGGCTTTAAGCCTTCTGGGCAGTGTTTCCGGAAGAGACAGAGATAAAGTGAAAGAGGCAGGTCTTACGCCTGTACCGGTAGAGGATACTATGGCTTTTGAAGAAGCGGATCTGATACTGGTGTGCAGAAAGATGTATCATGCGCCTATGCCTCCGGAAAATTTTGATGACAAGAGCAACGATGAAAAATGGTATCCGCAGAAAGATTATCATGTAATGTATATTGCAGAAATCACAAAAGCTCTTGTGAAAGAATAGAGACGCAGGGAGATTTTTATGAGCCAGAAGAAAGTAGACAAGTATAAAAAAGAAAAAAATAACAGAGAAAAACTCAAGAAAAGAGAGAGAAGGATCCTGAGTCTGGAAAAGGTTGTTGTAACTTTGGTATGTATCGTAATAGTAGGATGGATAGGATACTCTGCTTATGACCTGATGACAAGAGAAGACCCGGATGCAGAACAGGAAGTGGTCACGACAGAAATGGATGTGACGGCTATTTCTGATTATATGAACAGTCTTTCTCAGACGGAAGCAGAATAAAAACAGACTTTTCTATAATAAAATAGACGCAAAGAAAGAGCCGCCCCATTAGTCATACTACAGAAATATTCTCGATTTTGACTAATGGAGCGGCTCTTTCTTTTCCTTTTCCAAAAACAGAATTATAATTTATTTACATTGGCCGCCTGCATGCCGCGGGCACCTTCTGTCAGGTCGTAAGTTACGGACTGGCCTTCCTCCAGGGATTTAAAACCTTCTCCATTGATAGCGGAAAAGTGAACAAATACATCCTGTCCGTCTTCACCTGTGATAAATCCATATCCTTTTTCAGCGTTGAACCATTTCACAGTTCCCTTGTTCATATTGTTACCTCCATAAAATAAAAAGAATAAACATGAATATATCCGGATAAAAAAATTAAATGGTCTTTAGAGATAATATTGTGTATAAAAATGATAATACAATCTCTAAAAACCATTTAATATTTATATCCAATATACCTTTTGACACCTCTAGTATATTCGGTATAATATCAAAAGTCAAGGGAAAAGTGTAATTGACGAAAGAAAATGTGTATGTTACTATAAAAACAGCGGTAAATTTTAGATGAATTTACGATTAAGCCTGTATCTAAGGAGAAAGGACGTACTTCAAAATGAAGATATTGATTAAAAACGGCCGAATGATAAACCCCTCGGATAAGACTGATGAAACGGGAGATCTCTTTATTGAGGACGGTGTGATAAAAGAGAAAGGACCTTCTCTTGATCTCCCCGTTCAGCCGGACAAAGTGATAGACGCCCAGGGCTGTTATGTGATGCCGGGTCTTATTGACCTTCATGTACATCTTCGGGATCCGGGACTTACCCATAAAGAAGATGTGGCAAGCGGTTCAAGAGCAGCTGCCAGAGGGGGATTTACTACTATTCTGGCTATGCCCAATACAAAACCTGTCATCGACAGCCCAGATCGTGTACTGTATGTGACGAATAAAGCGAAAGAACTGGCTCCTGTCCATGTGCTGCAGATTGGGGCAGTGACGAAACAGCAGAAGGGTGAAGAACTGGCAGATATCGAAGGAATGATCCAGGCGGGGATCCCGGCTATCAGCGAGGATGGAAAGTCGGTTATGAATGTAAAACTGTATAAGGAAGCTATGGAAATCGCGGCATCCCATAATATCCCGGTGTTTGCCCACTGTGAGGATCAGAATCTGGTAAATGGCGGATGCGTAAATGAGGATCAGCATTCCAGAGAACAGGGACTTCCGGGAATCAGCAATGCGGTGGAAGATGTGATCGCAGCCAGAGATATCGTTCTGGCAAAAGAAACCGGAGCCAGACTCCATCTTTGTCATTGTTCTACGGGGGACAGTGTGGAGATGATCCGTCTGGCTAAGGAAGAAGGAATCCCGGTGACAGGAGAGGTGTGTCCTCATCATTTTACACTGACTTCTGATGACATGGTGCCGGGGGATACAAATTTCAAGATGAATCCTCCTCTCAGAACACCAAAAGACCGTCAGGCACTGCTGAATGGATTAAAAAATGATATTATCGATGTGATCAGTACAGATCATGCACCCCATAGCAGAGAGGAAAAACAGCAGTCCATGCAGAAAGCGCCTTTTGGAATTGTGGGATTGGAGACTTCTGTAGCTCTTACCATTACAGAATTGGTAGACAAGGGAGTGATCACACCTATGCAGATGGCGGAAAAAATGAGTTATAATCCGGCCAGGATCATAGGCTCTGACAGAGGCACTCTGGACATTGGAAAACCCGGGGACGTAACTGTGATCGATCCAAACAGAGAGTATATCATTGATTCTATGACATTTCTCTCAAAAGGGAAAAATACACCTTTCAATGGATGGAAGGTAAAAGGCCTGGTGAAAGCGACTATATGTGATGGAAAAGTAGTTTACCAGAGCGAATGATTTCAAAATAAATACATCAGGGCAGACGAAAAAAGGCAGGATATGTCAGGTCTGCCCTGTTTGCTGAAAAAAGTAAACCGGAGGAAGAAAAATGATCAATAAACTTACAGCCAAAATTCAGAAAACAAATGCGCCTATCGTAGTAGGACTGGATCCAATGCTGAACTATATCCCAAATCATGTTCAGGAAAAGGCTTTCAAAGAATACGGAGAGACTCTGGAAGGTGCCGCAGAAGCCATCTGGCAGTTTAATAAGGAGATTGTGGACAAGACCTATGATCTGATCCCCGCTGTAAAACCTCAGATCGCCATGTATGAGCAGTTCGGCATTCCCGGACTTATGGCCTATAAAAAGACCGTGGATTACTGTAAGAGCAAAGATCTGGTTGTGATCGGAGATATTAAAAGAGGAGATATCGG
>DWUX01000081.1 GCA_019120545.1 Candidatus Blautia stercoripullorum
ATCATAGTTGGGGGCTTTTGCCCCCAACATCATAATTAAAATAGTAGGGAGAATATGGTGAAAAATCATTCCTGTATTTAGACTTAAACATGCAGGAACTTAAAGTTACAGGAGGGATTCTATGAGATTAAGTATGTGGATGATCGCCAACAGGCTGTCATCTCTGGATTTGGAGCTGGACATACGCAATTCGGCTCCGGCGGTCTTAAAAAGCGCCCGCCGTGTCTATGCCACAAACTGTGTACATGTTTATAGCGAGGGTGAAGATGTGATCTGTAATGGAGAAGGGGATATCATCCGTATCCCCAATATGGATCTCCTCACAGGTTTTGAGATCATCCAGGGAGTATTTGACTATTTTCAGGATTGGATGGACGAAATACTGCAGATGGTCAGAGAACGGAATTATCAGGGAATCGTGGACCTGGCCTGGTATGTATGCAGAAATCCTATCATCCTCATGGACGGCAACAACCGTGTCATTGGGATCACCCGCCAGTATCCTGACGATTCCCTGGATGAAGAATGGTACTATCTCTGCAATTATGGATATACTTCCCTCAATGCGGTCTCACAAATGCGTGATGACAAAACAGGTTTAGAAATGCTGCAGCACGGGCCCAGGGCTTTTCACTTTCCCAAGACCCGCATCTTAAAATACGGAGGTTATTCCTACTGTATGTCCTGTAATGATATTACCTGCGGAAGGATCACCATCCTCAGCAAAGAAAGAGAGCTGAATCCGGGAGACTTTCAGATGGTGGAGCTGCTGGCAAGGCTTCTGGAGCCCAGCCTGGGACAGATTTATTATGAAAGCGTGTTAAGCAACGCTAATGTATTCTACAACCTTCTGACTGGTAAATCCTTTGACCGGAAAATGCTGGACACACAGCTTTCCTACCAGCAGTGGAGTATGGATGATACCTATTGTCTCACTCTGATAGAAGTGACGGATACAGGAAACAAGAGTTTCATAAGCAGAAACCTGGACATGCTGATGCAGACACTCCTTTACCATTCCCACAATTATGTGCCCATTAAAAAGACGCCCTATATCCTGCTGCTGGCCAGCCTCAGGACAAATACCGGAGGAGAGATGCGGGAGTTTTTAAAAGTACTGGAAACCCATAATCCCATCAGGATCAGTTTCAGTCTGCCCTGCCGCGGAGTAGAAAACATAAAATTCCTGTACGGCCAGGCACTTTATGCCCTGAACAGCGGAAAAATCCTTCACCCTGAAGAACAGTCTTCGGATTTTTTTGATTATGCTCTGAACTATCTCATTGAGTCCGGATCTCTGGAAGATTCTGTCCGTGCCTGTATGCCCGGAGTGATCCATCTCTGGAAAATGCAGCAAAAGCAAAAAGACGATCTGTTCCTGACTCTTAAAACCTATCTGGATCATGAGCGCTCTGTTACAAAAACCAGTGAAACTCTGTTTACCCATAGAAATACTGTCCAGTACCGCATCAAAAAAGTACAGGAAATCCTCCATCAGGATCTGGACGATCCCTATGTGCGGGAATACTGCAGGATGTCCATACGGGTTCTGGAACTTCACACCCTGAAAAGCAAAGAATTATAAACAAAACTATTCTGTGGAAAAAATTGCAAAGTTCCGCTGATTATGATAGAGTGTTGTCACTGCCTCTCCTGCTCTTCACGCAGGAGAGATTACAAGCAACAGGAGCTTTTGAAAATGAAAAAGATGAAACTCTTCAGTGACAAAGAATTTTATTCCAAGCTGTGGAATCTGGCCTTGCCTATTGCCCTTCAGAATCTGATGCTGGCTCTGGTGGCGGCGGCAGATGCCCTTATGCTTGGACGGGTAGACCAGAATACCATGTCCGCCGTTTCCCTGGCTACCCAGATCCAGTTTATCCAAAACATGGTCCTGTCCTCCATCGTAGCCGGCATCGTGGTTCTGGGCGCCCAGTACTGGGGCAGGCGGGATAAAAAAACCATCAATGATCTATTCTGTATGGGGCTGAGACTGGCGGTCGCCGTCAGTCTGCTGTTTTTCATCGGCTGTGTCTTCTTTCCCAGATATCTGATGCTGATCTTCACAGACGAAGAAGTGCTGATCCAGATCGGTATCCGTTATTTGCGGATTGCCGGCTGGTCTTATCTTCTAACAGGGATCTCTCAGTGTTATCTGGCCATCATGAAGGTTACGGAACATGCGGCCCAGGCGGCCAGGGTAAGCACCGGCGCCGTGCTGAGCAATATTATCCTCAACGCAGTCTTTATCTACGGGCTGTTGGGATTTCCGGCAATGAACGAAGAGGGAGCTGCCCTTGCCACATTGCTCTCCAGGATCCTGGAACTGGGCTGGGTAGTGATCTGTTCTTACCGGAAAGGTTACATACATCCTCAGTGGAAACGGCTGTTTCACAGAGAGGGCTGGCTGGAAAAGGATTTCTTCCGGTACTCTCTGCCTATCCTGGGAGCTTCCCTGGCCTGGGGCATCGGCTTTACTTCCTATTCCGCATTTATGGGCCATCTGGGCACAGACGCCACCGCGGCAAATTCTGTAGCCGCGGTGGTGCGTGATCTGGTATGCTGCCTGTGCAACGGACTGGCCAGCGGCGGCGGCATCCTGGTCGGAAATGAGCTGGGGGCCGGAGATCTGAAGAAGGGAAAACTCTACGGAGACCGGCTGGTGAAACTGGCCTTTCTCACAGGAGGCCTTTCTACTGTCATCATGTTGGTGCTGACTCCGGTGATCATGAGTTTTGTAAAGCTGACTCCCGGAGCCCAGAAATATCTTCTGGGAATGATGCTGATCATGGCCTTCTATATGATCGGACGGGCAGTAAACTCCATTATCATCAACGGAATCTTTGCCGCAGGGGGAGATACCATGTTTGATATGTACAGTCTGGGAGTAACCATGTGGTGTATCGCCGTTCCCCTGGCCGCCGCAGGGACTTTCCTGCTGCACTGGCCGGTCCTGGTGGTATACGCCTGCACCTGTCTGGACGAGGTAGGCAAGATTCCCTGGGTACTGCACCATTACAGGAAAAACAAATGGGTCCGGGATCTGACCCGGAAGACCATCGACAGAGAGCCTGTCTGAACTAATTTCAGGAGCCATGCCTTATAGACAGACAATGCAGAAATGTACAGGAGGTTCAGACAAATAAGGGTCGGAACACTAAACTTGTCTCTGTTTAATGTTCCGGCCCATGCTGTTCCTGCAAAGTATTTATATACTTCTTCAACTATTTGTCACTGTCAGAATCTTATCCATAACTTCTGCCGGCCCTGTCTTTTCCACATTGACAGAAGCGTAGTCAAAGCTGAGCAGAAGCTGTCCCCGTTTTACTTCATCTCCTTCGTTACATTTCAGATCAAAGCCTTCTCCATTCATATCCACAGTATCAATTCCCACATGGATCAGGACTTCCATACCGTCCTTTGACTGAAGCCCTACTGCATGTTTGGAATCCATGGTCTGGATCACTGTGCCGTCAAAAGGCGCGTATACACAGGGTTTTGATGGTTTGACAGCAAATCCCTGACCCAGGACTCCGGAGGCAAAGGTCTCATCAGGAACCTGTTCAAGAGGAACCACTTCTCCTTCCAGAGGGGCATATAAAGTATTGGGTTCTGCCGCCGGAAGGTTCACCTGTGTCTCACTTTGGCTCTCCATGCCCTGTCCGTCAGCTCCAGCAGCGGCTTTTGCAGGTTTCTTCTCTGCTCCCAGGAAAAAAGCAGCTGTAGCGGATACAAAAAATGCGATACATACAGTTCCGATAGCGATGAAAATATTATTAGGATCTTCTCCCATAAAGGTGGGAAGAGCCGGTATTCCGGGAGTGGCGATGGCGTACCGTTTTAAATGGAAGATTCCTGCAAAGAGGCCTCCTGAAACGCCGCCCAGAACTACTGCCGGGATGATCTGTTTGTATTTTACGATAATACCATATACCGCAGGCTCTGTAACGCCGCAGAGTGCGGTGAAGCCTGTAGAAAATCCCAGTTCTTTTACATTTTTATCCTTACTGCGCAGGGCAAAGCCCAGGGTAGCCCCGCACAGGCCAGGATCGCTGCCAGAAATCCAGGTCCGCATACTGTCTCGTACCCCATCTCTGCAAGCTGGATGGTCTGCAGAGGCGGGAAAATAGCAAGATGCATGCCAAAGAAAACCAGGAGAGGCTGTACAGCGCCTACGATCGTCGGCACAAGTACCGGTACATTCTGATCCAGGAATGCGATGCCGCCGGAAAGGATACTTCCGATATAGGAGCCAAGAGGCGCCAGCACGATGAGAGATACCAGAGAAGTAACCGCCATAGTGATCAGAGGCTTCAGGATAGCCTTTACCATATTTGGAGATACCTTCTCCGCAAAGCGTTCCACATAAGACATAAACCATACAGTCAGGATAATAGGCAGAATGGAAGAGCCGTAGGAAAACAGCCTTACAGGGATCCCGAAAAAGCGGACCGCTTCTCCTGCCGAAACCAGAGCGTTCCAGTTGGGATGGATCAGAACGCCGCCGATCATAGCCGCCAGATAAGGGTTACAGCCGAACTTCTGCGCTGAAGAAAATGCCAGCACCACCGGGAAGAAATAAAATCCGGAGTCCGCGATAAAATTCAGGATATAATATTCTGATGACTCATCAGAAAGTCCCAGAGCCATCATGATCACAAGGATCGCCTTGATCATACCGGCTCCGGTAATCAGAGGAATGACCGGAGCAAAGATACCGGAGATCATATCCAGGGAAGCTGCTTTTATTCTATCTGTCATTTTTCCTACGGTTTTCAACTAAGGCATATCCCTACCATTCAGAGGTGCTGTCCGGGCAGTGCCTCACAACGATCGCCGCACGCATCTCCACAAAACATCCACAGCTCCTGCACATACCGTTTAACAAATGGTCGCATTCTCTGCACTTTGACAGTCTGCGCTCATACTCCTCTTCCGGTGTCCTGTCCTCTTCGGGAAGATTTGAAATATAGACATACATATTGCGGAAATACTCTTTTTCAGTCAAGTCTCTCAGGAGACATTTCCGACAGCCCCTGTACCATTCATTTTCCATGAATATCTTACCTCAGTTCAAGATGCAGGACGCTGCATGCAGGGATGGTAAACCGGATCCCTTTTTCCGTGATCCAAGTCCCGTCGAAGGCTTCCACCGTCACATGATCCGGCATATCAAAGGTATTCATTGCATGCATTTCTTCTGTAATGATCTCGCCCTTTACCGATGTAATATTTCTGTCCACGATCGTCGTTTCTATATCATAGCTTTCCCCAATAGAAAGGTTTGTCATCGTAAGATGAATCGTGCCGTCCGGTGCAACGGATACAGACTCTGTCAGATTCGGAACCTGCCATTCTTCTTCTGTTCCGATCTGTTTTGTCTCAATACTGCTTTCTACAAGTTCTGCATCCTGATGATATTTATAGATGTCAAAAACATGATAGGTAGGCGTCTTTATCATCTTCTCCCCTTCGGTGAGTATCACAGCCTGGAGTACATTGACGATCTGAGCCAGATTTGCCATCTTCACACGGTCACTGTGTTTATTAAAAATATTCAGTGTGATGCCCGCTACCAGTGCATCCCGCATCGTGTTCTGCTGATAAAGGAATCCAGGATTTGTGCCCGGCTCGCATGTATACCATGTTCCCCACTCATCCACGATCATACCGATTTTTTTCTCAGGATCATACTCATCCATGATCGCGCCGTGTCTGCGGATAAGTTCATCCATATACACTGCTTTGTTCAGCGTCTTATACCAGATTTTTTCGTCAAACTCTGTTGAGCTTCCTTTGGTCTCGATACCCTCCGGATATACATAATAGTGGAGAGAAAGGCCGTCCATAAAACCATGCTGTTCTTCCGATGTTCTCCGAAAGCAGGTAGCAAGAACCTCCTTTGTCCAGTCATAATCCTCATGAGGTGCTCCACAGCAAATCCTCTGAATGTGCTGTTTACTGTTGTAATCACGCACAAAAGTCTGGTATCTCCGATACTCATTCGCATAGTAATCCGGATTCATATTTCCTCCGCATCCCCAGTTTTCATTGCCAATGCCAAAGAAATCAACCTTCCATGGATCGCTGTGACCGTTTTTCTTTCTAAGTTCAGACATAGGTGATACTCCGTTAAATGTCATATATTCAATCCACTCAGACATTTCCCTGACAGTTCCACTTCCCAGATTTCCGTTGATATATGTTTTACATCCCAGCTGACGGCAGAGTTCAAAATATTCGTGGGTTCCGAAGCTATTGTCTTCTACCACGCCTCCCCAGTTTGTGTTGATCATCTTTTTTCGTGCATCCACAGGACCTATCCCATCCATCCAGTGATACTCGTCTGCAAAGCATCCGCCGGGCCACCGGAGTACAGGAACCCGTATCCGCTTCAGCGCTTCGACTACATCGGATCTCATTCCGTTCACGTTTTCTATGGACGAATCCTTTCCCACATAAATACCTTCGTAAATACATCTCCCGAGATGCTCGGAAAAATGTCCGTATATTTCTCTGCTGATCCTGCTCAGTTTCCTGTTTGGATCGATCACCATTCTCGTCATTTCAAATTTCTCCCTCTTCTGGTTCATACTGCCTGAACACTTTTATGAGCAGCAGCGATTTCACATAAGCACAGGCAGAAAATCCGCCCACCATCATAAAAATCCAGACACTTTTTGCAAAGATCATAAGTATGATCACAACTGCAGAGATCAAGGCCAGCAATATTGTCTCTTTCAGATTAAATACAGCCAGGATCACTGCATTTTTTACTGTTTTCAAAACAGTATTATCAAATCTGGCAGTTAATGCAAACACATAAAGGAGTGATAAGATCCAGATAACCGCAAATACTCCCGTGATCACGAGCATCACCTGATCAGATGTAGAAAATCCCGACTTTCCCTGCCAGAATTTTACGCCAAATACAAGGACTGCTCCTGCCAGACAATATAATATTGATAAAAGAAACGACCGACTGAAATTATTTTTAAATGCCCTAAAAAAGGGTTTAAATATATATCCGCCTTCATGTCTCGCCTCACGCATGGTAATCGTGTAAAGGGCACTGACGGCCGGGCCGATCGTAATGACCGGCGCGCAGCATATAATAAACAGAATGTTCAATATCATAAAATCAGCGACCGTAGTTAAAAAAGCAATGACAGGGCTGTCAAGATTAATCTTCATAGCTTTCTCCGTTCTTAAGTTCCGTTTACTTTCTTCTGAATTCTACCCGGACAGGACGCATACCTGTCAGTTCCTCACTTCTCAGGTCAGGCTGAGAAAAGCCGGTGTATATCGTATAGTGTTTTCCCCCTGTAATGTGATAACCTTCCTCATCTACAACAGTAAACGCTTCCTCAGGGATGCTTACCTGAAGTGTTCTGCATTCCCCCTGATGGAGCAACACTCGCTGAAACCCACACAGTTGCGGGTTGGGAACTGAATACACAGAATCTTCGCATTTGATATAAATCTGCAGCACCTCACAAATGTCTCTTTCCCCTGTATTTCTTACCTGGACAGATACATCTGCTCCTGTTTCTGTCTCCGACACTGCCACTGAATCAACTTCCGCTTTTCCATAAGTCAGTCCATACCCGAAAGGATACTGGGCTTTTCCTTTCATATACCGGTAAGTCCGTCCCTCCATAGAATAATCTTCAAACGGAGGAAGCTCCTCCAGCGTTTCATAAAAGGTCACAGGAAGTTTTCCGGAAGGAGATTCTTTTCCGAACAGAATCTCCGCCACGGCATTTCCTCCGCGGGCGCCAGGATACCAGACCTGCAGGATTGCTTTAAAATGTTCATTGGCAAAGCTCATATCAATATCACTGCCGGCCAGCATACAAAGGACGACTGGTTTCCCTGTCTTTGCCACTGCTTCCATCAGCCTGCGCTGACAGAGTGGAAGCTGAAGATCCTCTTTGTCACCGGATGCATAGCTGTTCCCTGTATCCCCTTCTTCTCCTTCCAGAGTCTCATCCAGGCCAAGACAAAGGATTACTACGTCACTGTTTTCCGCTACGGTTACAGCCTCTGCTATGCGATCCATGTCACGGGCAAGAGCCTCTGTTTTATCCCGGAAAAGGTCACTTCCCTGGGAGTAAAAGATGCGTATTCCATCTCCCGCACAGTTTCTGATTCCTTCCAGGACTGTCACATATTCCGATGATGTTCCGTGATAATTCCCGATCAAAGCCGCCCTGCTGTCCGCATTTGGTCCGATCACACCAATTGTCTTTATCTCTTCTTTTTTCAATGGCAGGATCCCGTTTTCATTTTTCAGAAGGACGATGCTCTCCAAAGCTGCTCTATGTGCTATTCGGAGATGTTCCTCACATTCCACCTTTGTGTATGGGATTTTATCATATTCACTTCCGTCAAAGAGCCCCAGTAAAAATCGGGTTGTAAACAACCGTACAGCCGCCTCAGTGATGGCTTTCTCGGTTACCATGCCATGATAATACGCATTCAGGATATGAAGATATGTATTTCCGCAGTTCAGATCACACCCTGCGTTCAGAGCCATTGCTGCGGATTCCATGGGAGTCCCTGTAACCATATGGTTCTCATGGAAGTCACGTATTGCCCAGCAGTCAGAGACAAAGTGACCTTCGAATCCCCATTCGTTCCTCAGTTTGTTTTTAATCAGTGTCGTACTGCCGCAGCATGGCTCTCCGTTTACACGGTTATACGCTCCCATAACTGCCTCCACATGTGATTCTTTCACAAGAGCCTTGAAAGCAGGCAAGTAAGTCTCTTCCAGATCCTTCTGAGACACTTCAGCGTCAAATTCATGACGCAGTGCCTCCGGACCAGAATGTACAGCAAAATGTTTCGCACAGGCAGCCGCCTTCATGGTATCTCCGTCTCCCTGGAGTCCTTCCACATAAGCCTTGCCCAGCGTTGCGGTCAAATACGGATCTTCCCCGTATGTCTCATGCCCTCTGCCCCAGCGGGGATCACGAAAAATATTCACATTGGGGGACCAGAAGGTAAGTCCTTTGTAAATGTCCCGGTCTCCATGTGAGGAGGCGGCATTATATTTTGCTCTTCCCTCAACAGCGATAATATCTCCTATTTTCCGGATCAGTTCTTCGTCAAAAGACGCTGCCATTCCGATTGCCTGTGGAAATATGGTTGCGGTACCGGCTCTCGCCACTCCATGGAGTCCTTCATTCCACCAGTTGTATTCCGGGATGTTAAGCCTTGGGATTCCAGGTGAGTCATATCTAAGCTGAGAAGCCTTTTCTTCTGTTGTCATTTTTGAAACTAGCTCCTGCGCCTTTCGTCTTGCCTCTTTTCTGTCCATTTTGTAACCTCCGGTTTTTATTATTCTTTTACGCCTCCTAAAGTAAGTCCTGTTACAAAGTATCTCTGCAGGAAAGGATAGATACAGATTATCGGAAGCATAGTCAATATGGATGCTGCCGCACGCACGGTCTCTGGTGTGACAGATCCTGCTGCGTTTTTCATTGCTTCTGCCGAAGCCCCTTGATTTGTTACGGAAGACAGAAGTTTCATCAGCTCATACTGCAGTGTTGTCAGCCCTGCATTCATCCTATTGTACAGCATAGCATCAAACCATGAATTCCACTGCCCTACCGCCACAAAGAGTGCAACTGTGGCATAAACAGGTTTACACAATGGTGAAATAATCTTGGTAAAGATTGTAAAGTACCCTGCGCCATCCAGTTGTGCTGATTCTTCCAGGCTATCCGGAAGACCGTTCATATATGTACGGATCACGAGCATATTAAATGCACTGATCATTCCCGGTATCACATATACCCAAAAGCTATTTGTCAATCCCAGACCTTTATACAGTAAAAATGTAGGAATCATACCTCCATTTACATACATTGTAATAACCCAGAACAAGGACAACTGTTTTTTAAACAAAAATCTTTTTCTGCTGACGATGAATGCCAGTATAGCATTGGCAAGAAGTGCCGTAACCGTCCCCAACAGAGTTCGGGCCACTGTAATATAAGCTCCAGTAATTAAATTATCTTTCTGTAAAACCGTGATAAAATTCTGCAGTGTCCATTTTCTCGGCCAAATATATATTCCTCCTCTAAGCGCATCTGTCCCATCATTAAATGCCAACGCAAGCGTATTAAGAATCGGATACAGTGTGATAATGAGAAATAAAATCATAAAAATCGTATTGCACACTGTAAATGCTTTGTCCGCGGGCGATGTTTTTATTTTCTTTTTTGTTTTCATTTTCACCCCTCCTTAGAACAGTCTCTCATCGCCGTTTCGTTTAGCGATTTGGTTTGCAATCACGATCAAGATAATACTTACTACACTCTTAAAGATACCGGCTGCAGTACCAAGAGAGAAGTCACCCTGGCTAATACCCCAGTTCAGAACGTAAATATCGATTGTCTGAGATACACTCTGCACCAGTCCATTTCCTAACAAGTACTGGATTTCAAATCCGGCGTTCAATACATTTCCTACATTCATGAGAAGAAGAATCATGATTGTAGGTCTGATTCCCGGGAGCGTCACATGCTTGATCTTCGCCCATCTTCCCGCTCCATCTATAGCTGCCGCCTCGTAAAGCGAGGGATCAATTGACGTAATGGCTGCAAGGTATATAATGGCGTTCCACCCTGTCTCCTTCCAGACATTTGCAAATGCAACAATAGGCCAGAAATACTCTTTATGCGCAAAGAAATTAATGGGCTGGTCAATAATATTTAGATTGACCAGCAGTTCGTTAACAATTCCTGTTCCTGATAATGCGTCATGAATAATTCCTGTTACAATGATCCAAGAAAGGAAATGGGGAAGATAAGAAATCGTCTGGACCGTCTTCTTCCCTATAGCATTGCGTACTTCGTTAAGAAGGATAGCAAATACGATTGCTGTAATAAATGTCGTTACCAGATTTAGCACACCCATGGCAAGTGTGTTCCGTATCACCCGAAGAAATGTTGCGTCTGAAAAAAGCTGCTGAAATTTTTCAAGACCTACAAACGCAGAATGAAAAAGTCCGTCAATAGGTCTATAATTCTGAAAAGCCATCAGCCATCCGCCCAAAGGAAGATAGTAAAAAATAATACCATAGATCACAATAATCCCTGACCAGATCAGAAGGGATTTCTGGCGCTTTATCTCTTTCCAACTAAAAGGAATCTTCGGTTCTATCACTGCTGCTTTCTTCTTCTTTGTTCCAAAAGACATATATTCACCTCATTTCTCAAACAGGCAGATAAGCCTGCAGCATATCTGCCTGTTCCATCCTTCCATATTCTACTCAAATTTGGCTGCCTCTTCCATCCTGCGCTCCAATTCAGCCTGCATCTCATCAAGGAATGCCTGCGGATCGCAGCCATCATATGCATCCATATATGTATTCCATTCACTTTCGAAATCATCTGCCATGACAACTCTTGGAAGATATTCATGTTTTATTTCCCCCATTTTTGTCCATGCCACACCGCCCGGCGTGCTTGTAGTCAAGGAATTGGTGAAAGAATACATAGGATACCACGGACCGGGGGCCTCATTTGTCCCGAGCATTTCCACATATGTCTCAACACCATAAGCCTCAAAGCATTTCTGTACGGCAGAATTCAGACTGTCAAAGAATTCTCCCGGCTGCTCGTCCGGCCAGTTTGCATTGATTCCATCATCGCTGGTTCCTTTATATGACGGAAAATAAGAATAAGAACAAAGGTGTGATGCTTTGTATGCCGTATCTGCGACCTGAGTTCTCTGCTCTTCTGTCCGATAGAACATACCGTTTTCATCCACTTCATAGTCTACTCCCTCTTCACCCCAGAAGCGGAGGTTATGGATATCCTGTTCGAGCAGGTCATCTATAAATTGGAGTGCACCTTCCACATCCTCACAGCTCGTTGTAATTGCAAGGCCGGATCCTACATTTAGAGCTCCGCCGGAAGTATGCCACTGATTTTTGATTCCTTCATCAATGGTGATCGGAAGCGGCACATAACTGCATCCCTTCTCGTCAAGCCCCTGCTGTTTCAGGGAATCATTTACACTGTACGCAAAGTTCCACCACTGGTCCACCATTCCCAGCACACGCCCAGTGGAAAGCTTTGCAATATACTCATCATATGTCTGTGTAAATGATTCGGGATCTACATAGCCTTTCTGGTACTCATCATTCAGTTTCTGGAAATACCTTTTTGCAGTATCTGTCGTATTATAGTCGATAATCTTCAATTCATCAGGGTCAACGATCACAGATCCATCGTTAGGATAGCCGGCAAGAAACTGCGGCGGATTCTCCAAGCAGTAATATCTCCAGTCCTCACACAGGATCGTGTAGGCAATATTGTCTGTGCCGTCCTCCATTGTCGGATTGGCTTCGATATAACTTTCCAGAAGATCAAAATACTCGTCCAATGTATTCACTTCCGGATATCCAGCCCATTCCAGTACCCTCGTCTGGATCCAGAACGCCTCATCATTGTGGGTAGTAGCCTTCTCTTCTCCTTTGATATTCTGAAACTGTTGAATCCAGTAAATATGTCCATCATCCTGTCTCAGCTTGTTCCATTCTTCATCGGAATAATAGGCTTTAATATTGGGATAATCATCCAGATAATCATCCAGCGGTACAAGTGCACCTGCCTCATAAAGCTGCCCCATGGCGTCTCCGCCATCAATAAAATCCGGATACTCACCCCCGGCGATCAGGGTCCCTACTGCCTCAGAAGCTGTCTGACCGGTAAGCCAGGTCTCATCCACTTTCGCTCCGGTCTTTTCTGCAATGATCTGCTGAATATCATTCTCGTCATTGATCTCCGCCCCGGGAACAGCATAGAAAGCTGTAAATTCTTTGATTCCGTCCTCATTCTTGCTGCTTTCACCTCCACTGCATCCGGTAAAAAGTGAAACTGCAAGTGCAGATACCAGCAGCATTCCCGTTACTCTTCTTACTTTCATATTTTTCCTCCTTGTATTTGATAACTTTATTTTAGCGGAACGCCAACCAAAAAAAATCGGATAAAGTATACCAAAAAACAGGATAAATTATAGAATTTCACTCTTATAGATCCTTTATTCTTTTTCCTCAGCCTAAGTCTTCGCCTGTTTTCGGAATTTAGCCGGCGTACACCCTTTTGCTGAGATAAATCGGTTCACAAAATAATCCAGATCACGGTACCCTACCATTTCAGCTATCTGATATATTTTCTTGTCTGTCCGCAGAAGAAGCTGGCAGGCCTGATCAATCCGGTAATTATTCAGATAATCCTTAAATGACTGCCCGAATTTTTTTCTGAAAAGCTGTCCCAGATATGCTCCGTTCAGATAATATTTCTCACCAAGCTCTTTAAGCGTCAGATTCTCCGCATACCTCTCCCGGATCTCTTTCTCTATTTTCCCTAGTATTCCCCTCGAAGAATCTTTCCGCATCTGTGCCAGATAATCCCCATATTCACATGCAACCCTGCACAAATGCGCTTTACTCCCCCGTAGGATTCCCTTTTCAAAAGTGCCTTCACTTATCATCCTCAATATCTCTTCCTGGTTTACGCTGTCATCTAGTTCCGATGCCAGATGCAGAAGCTGAAAAAAAAGATAATTAACATTCAGACGCATCACATCACCGGCAATCCCTCTCTGCTTCATTTCCTCATAAAAGCTGTCAACCGCTTTCATAATCTCCGCATGATTGTTCTGTTCAATGGCATTCAAAAGAATATCAAGACTTTTCTTACAAAGCATAATCCCGCTTGTATGGATCTGCATTTCCTCCTCATAATAATAAATTGCCTTTTTCTCCCTGAATCCCTGGAAAGATCTTAACATTCTCGTTGTACTGTATGATTTCGCAATTTCCTCCAGATTTTTTACTTCTTTTCCCACGAGCATAATCACCGGAAGTCCTAGTATTTCTCTCAGATACTTCATAAAATCACCCAGATATTCTTTAATATCTGTAGATTCATACATATATCCGCATAAAACAAAGCCAACATCATAGACTTTTTCCTGTATGGAGACATCCATCACACAATGGGCGCTGTCATCCTGAAGATAATCCACACAGGCTTTGTACAACTGTTTCTGATTTGTCCGCCTTACAGTATCTTCACATTCGTCCTCGTAATCATCTCCATCAACCAGGATTTCAACATATCTCACCCGTTCTGACAAATACATATGCTGTCTGACATACTCAAACGTCAGCGGATCAAATCTTCCCTGGATGATAGAAATCAGTTTTCCGGCAAGATATGCATTTTCCAGTTTTTTTATCTCTCTGTCTTTCTCAATCTCTATATCTTTCATTCCTCTAACTTTACGAAGAGCCTGTATCAGTTTTTCTTTTTCCACCGGCTTCAGTATATAATCCGTACATGCATATTTGATTGCCTCCTGGGCATATTGAAAATCAGCATATCCGCTCAGAATAATGAAATAAGCATTCCTGAATTTTTCAGACGCGCGCAACGTGCGCAAAAGTTCCAGGCCGTCCATGACCGGCATTTTGATATCCGCAAGAACAAGATCTGCGTCATGATCCTTTAGAAAATGAAGTGCCTCTTCTCCATCGGAAGCCGATCCTACAATCTTAAAGCCCTCCTGTTCCCAGTCTATCAACTCTTCCATTCCCCGAAGTATAAATGGTTCATCATCTACTAATAGTACTTTCAGCATCTTATCACCTTTTCTAACTTTCTATAAACGGCAGGCGTATCAGAACTGTCACACCGGTTCCTTCTTCCCCGCTTAATTCAAAGTGCACCCTGTCATGTGACATCATTTTCAGTCTCAGGCAGGCATTAATGACTCCCACTCCTTTTTCATTCTCCAGAAGCTCTATACTTGCATTCTCCATCTTTTGCCGCATACTGTTAATCTCATTTTCCGTCATTCCTTCCCCTGTATCTTCTACTTCAATACACATTTTCTCATTTTCTCTGTACACACGGATAAATACCCAGCCCGGTACAGTTTTTTTCTCTATTCCATGCACACATGCATTTTCGGCAAATGTCACAATTGTCAGTTTCGGGATTTTCTGATGCTGGCATTCATCTTCCACATCCAGCTTATATGATAACCTTGCGCCAAATCGGTACTGCTGAAGATCCATATAATTTCTGACTATATCCATCTCCTGCCCGACCTCAATAATATCTTCACCCCAGTCCACATACTGTCTCTGCATAACAGCAAGCTTTTCTACCATTTCTGCAGTAATTTTTTCTTTTTTTATCACACTATGCATCCGTATACTCTCAAGTGCATTAAACAGAAAATGAGGATTGATCTGACTTCTCAGTGCAAGGAGTTCTGCCTTCTGCCTTGCTACTGTCATCTCCTGTTCACGTATTTTGTTTTTGTAAACAATCTTCACCAGAGTTTTGATACGGGACGCCATCCGGTTGTAGTTTCTCATCAGGTCACCGATTTCATCTTTTGCAGCAACGTCTTCAATCTCAATCAGATTTTCATCCTCCGTATTTCTGAAGATGCTGCTCAATTTACTGATCCGGGCAGTCAGCGAACGGTTTAAAAGGAGTACCATGAGCAGTGGGAAAAGGATATTGATCAAAAAAAGAAGAACCAGTATAGGAAGTCTCTCCGCCAGTTTGCCTGTAAGATTTGTTTCCGGCCGCAATACACAGATCTCCAGCTCTGCGCCGTAAATATTACTTATCTTCAAATATTCCACGTCGCCGGAAAATGAAAAGTTCGCAAACGGATCTCCGATGTTTTCACCGCCGCGATTTGAAAATATGATTTTCCCTTCATGGCATATATATACAGGCATATCATAATTCAGATTTTGAAGGTTTCTGTTTATAGTACTATAATCCATTTCAAGCTTAAGCATCTTTTCCGATTGACCACCCCCATAATAGTTCATCTTACTCAGAAAATAGACATGCCTTTCCGGATCCATAACTGCCCCGGGTATATCCGGCTCATACGCAAAATAGAGCATCTGTTCCGTATTTTTTTCACTCAGATCCTGATACCATTCACTTCCTTTGATCAAATCCAGACTTCTAACTGTACCGCCACTCACAATTGTTTCATTATCTGTATACAGTGTTATTACTGAGCTGCCTGTCATATCCGCACTCTGGAAGAGTGTATCTTTGAAGAACTGTTGATAATGGACAACGTAATCAAATGGATCTTCATACTTTGTCTCAAGAAAATCATTGATATACTGGCTTGTATAAATGCTTTTTGCCACTTTTGAAACAGTGTCCACATCATAAAAGATCTGATAGCTGACTGCATCCGCGATATCTTCCATCTCGGATCTGAGCAGCTGTGCTTCTGTATGCAGAACCGTATATATGATCACCCCGTCTGTCAGTGTGATTGGCAGAAGCATACAGAATATGTATATAAAGATCATCTTTTTCCGGATTGAAAAATTATCGATCTGTCTCATGAATTTTTCCAGTATCGACCGCATTTCTTCCCCGCTCCTTTATAAATGACAGGACCTGAAGTCGGTCTGTCTTTTTGTTTTTATGCGTCAATAATCCCCCAATAAGAAGGTTTGACATTGTAGTCGTCATCAAACGGAAGCGGCATCTGCGGTCTGCTTCCATCGGCTCCACCGCCCACAAAAGAAACATCCTGTAGCCACGAAGCTCCGTCATGAGTTCCCCAGAATGTAACTCCTGTGATATTAATCCCGTCTTCTTTATCAAGACCATAAATTGTTTGAAACAGTTCTCTGTACCGTTCCCCTTCTCTATTCAATTCTGACTCCCGGTCCGATCCATCGTAACCTCTGCTTGACTGCAGATCAAATTCCGTGAACTGAATTTCCTCTACGATGGATGAGTACGCACGCACAGCTTCCGCCAGCTGTTCCACAGACGGAAAGTCCATATGATAGTGAGCCTGCATTCCCATTCCATCGATCCGTGCACCTTCTGTCTCTCTGATCTGTCTGAGTAAAATACAAATTTCATCTCTTTTTACCGGATCTGCGTCATTGTAATCATTGTAAAAAAGCTTGACATCCCGCGGGGCATAGCGATTCGCAAAGACAAACGCCTGAGTAATATAGCTGATATCCCCCTGGAAAACATTATACCATCCAGTATTTTTTCCGTTGCATGTATAACGCACAGCACCCGGATTCCGATCCGGATCAAAGTCGTCTGGCTCAATCTGTTCATTTACTACATCCCATGCGTATATAATGCCCCGGTATGGACTTCCGGCTCCGTCATAATGTTCGATCACTTCCCGGATATAATTTTCAAGGCGCTTCATCATCCTATCTCTGCACACATATGGTCCCCGGATATCATATTTCTCCCGAAAAAACCAGTCCGGAGTCTGAGAATGCCATACAAGTACATGACCTCTTACCCGTATCGGATCATCCGTATTTTTCTCATTATAAATTTTTATATAATCCATAATTTTATCCGCTCTGCTGAAATCAAGAATTAAAACTGGATCATCATTTTTATCTATACATATTCTTTCTTCAGAATCAACTCTGAACGCAGGCTTATCTCCTAGGATTATTTCAGGTTTCATTTCATTTTCACATGTAATGCTGTTATAGTGCGTTGTTACAAGATTCATGATCTTCTCGTCATTCAGCATATCGGACATGATCGCAGCTCCAGCTTTTCCACTAATTGCAGATTTCTGCGCAAGACGTTCTTTTATCGGTATTATATTATTCATTTTACTCCTCCTGATTTTCATAATTTAGTCTAAATAATATAAATTATAAATTAAAATTCAGAAAAAAAAACTATGGATAAATACAGAAAAAACCCCGACAAATTAAATAAATTTGATCTTATTAATCTATTTCAAAATGCACGAGAATCTCGTCAAGGCGCCTAATCGGATTGATAATACTAGTAAAAAAATCCATTTTCTACTCCATCTAAATAATAACATTTCAACATAATAAGGTCATTCCTTATCAACATAGATTCAAATATTTCAGGATTGTCCTTAATATTATAATCAAATCTATTTCCTTCATTTACATCATAGTAAATTGTAAAATGTCGATTACCGGTCTCATTGAGATACACCTTGACCCGCAGCCTATTTGGATATCCCATCACGTCATAAGAAAACTCTACTTTATGAAAGTCGTTGGCAATACATCTGTCTATCAATTCTTCCGCAAATTTCTCCTGATCCATGATAAATAGCCTGTTCACTGCTACCGTAAGATCCATTTCATAGCAGTTCCCTGAAGCAGTATTCATTGTTGAGATTACTTTCACGTCTCGGCCATACTGCAGATATAAAAATCCGACAACCATACAGAGGATTACAGTTATTACAATGATGCGTTTTTTCACAGTCTCCACTCCGGATAGTGTTCGTATACGAATACTATTATTAAGCCAATTTTACGCTAATAATAATTACATGACAACACAAATTTTAATAGAAAGCGATATGCCGGGATGATTAAATACGACAAGCTGCGGGAAACGATGAAGTCAAAAGGGATCACGCAATATGACCTATATACCAAATATCATATGAACCGTTCCCAGCTCAACAGACTTCGTCACGATCAGAATGTAGAAGTAAATACCATAGATAAACTGTGCAATATCTTGAATTGCAGCGTAGAAGATATTATGACGCATTATCCCGATGATAATGTGTTTTAACCATAAGAAAAGGAGCCGACCATCAATTAAGATAATCGACTCCTTCATTTTTATTGCTCTCTTGTTTTATTCTTCTTTATCATTTGCTGTTTTTAAAAGGTTTCGTGTTACAGTCTCGATACGCTTTTCACTGTATGGAGGCTGTAAATGGATCGACAGTCTGGTTTTGTCAACTAGGTACATCCGGCCCCCATATCTATTCTTTTCCTTTAAACGGCAAAATTGCGGATACTCTCTGCTGAATTTTTCCAGACGTGTTTTTAATCCTGCATTATAAGTATAAATGCTAGCCTCATCCTCGGATTCATTAAACAAAATAATTGTTTCTTTTTCATATTTTGTCAGCTGCATTTTTACCTCCCTTCTCACATACATTTTTTTGACTGAAACTATCACCGGCAAGGAAACTATAGATTGCTTCTGCATCGCTTGCCAATTCCATCAGTTTTTTATGAGACAGACTGTACACAATCTCTGCCTGCTGATATCTAAGATATTTTCTTCTCAATCTACGTGCTGTCTCCATTACTTCGCTACGTTTCTGGTCATTATAGTATCTGTCCTCTGTTTTCATTTCTCTAATCCTCCATTCTTGGTTCTGACCACCACTGATGTTTTTTGACTGCATCAAAAAAGGGCACTTTTTGAAAGTTCATCTTTCAAAAAGTGCCCTAAGCAATCTGTTTTGCCTGAAATGGACGAGCGACAACTTCTTACAATACGTCATAATAATTCGTATTCGCTTTGGTTTTTGTTGTCAAATTGTTGTCAAAATGAATTTTTGCTGTCAAATCTGAAGGTCATTTCTTATCCTTAGTAGAGCTTCGCTCCTGCCGGAATACTGTCATTCAGCATCAGCAGATTCAGTCCTTCGTGTCCGTCGTACTCGTACACCGCACT
>DWUX01000082.1 GCA_019120545.1 Candidatus Blautia stercoripullorum
GAAATTGGAAGCAAAATGGGAATATCTGAAAATTATCTTATGAAGGTATTAAAGGCGCTGAAAGATGCCGGGCTGGTAGCCGGGTATCAGGGGAAAAGAGGCGGATATGCCATTTCAAAAAAGCCGGAAGAAATTTCTCTGTGGGATATTGTAGAAGTAATGGAGGGTACTACAAAAATCAATAGGTGTCTGGAGGCTGACGGATTCTGCAGCCGGCACGGGACACAATT
Organism: Candidatus Blautia stercoripullorum; assembly: GCA_019120545.1. GTDB lineage: Bacteria > Bacillota > Clostridia > Lachnospirales > Lachnospiraceae > Blautia > Blautia stercoripullorum. Next base: position 231 of record DWUX01000082.1, read on the forward strand.
CTGTACGATCAGAAGGTATTACCAAGGACTACAGAACCAGATGGAAGAATATTTATCCGGTATTACGATTGATCAGGTTTTAGAAAAAGGGGCAGTAAGTAACAGACCCCTGTAAGAATTTAGTCAAAGTATGAGATTATCGGATTTACATATGTTAAAAACCACTGTATAAAGAGAAGAAAGAAGAAAGCCGGAAGTTTAAAACCAGGAATATATAGGTACAAAATTCCGGCTTTTCTTCAGCTTTAGTTTTATTTTATAAAATAGACGGCGTTACATTGACAAAAATGGGAAAGAAGTGATAAACTGCAATAAAGTGAGAGGCATTCATTTTTTTGAAGATAAGTTAGTTTAATCTAACTTTTGCCTCTTCAAGTAAAATGAAAAGGAGAGGTAATATGAAACAGCACAGATTTTGGGCGTGGGCAATGCTTTTCTGCCTTGGAATGACATTTTACACAGGTTACAAACACAAATAGAAGATCAGGAGGGATTTAGAAATGATCAGTGTGGATTTAATGAAAAAAGCAGCTTTTTTTGCAGGAGGGGTTCTTTTCGGAACTGCCGGAGTAAAGATACTTTCCAGTAAAGACGCGAAGAACGCTTATGTACAGGCTGCAGCTGCTGTATTGAGAGCAAAAGACTGTGTTATGGATACAGTGACAACTGTTCAGGAAAACGCAGAAGATGTTCTGGCTGAGGCAAAAGAAGTAAATGAAAAACGCCAGGAAGAAGAAATTTATTCGGGAGAGACAGAAGGACAGGAAGATGAGAAATGCGAATAAAAATCCAGCATGAGATCAAAGGCCGTATCCGCTTTTCTACCCAGAAGAAAAAGATGACAGCCCGGGAAGCGGATATGTTCCTGTTCTACATAAATTCTCTTAAGAATGTAACTTCTGCCAAGGTATATGAGAGGACCGGAGACAGTGTTGTCTGTTATACCGGCAGCCGGCAGGAACTGATCAGAAATCTGGTGGCGTTTTCTTTTGAGGATAAGGAACTCCAGGAAAAGGTGCCGGAAAATACCGGAAGAGAACTGATGAACCAGTATAAAGAGAAGCTGGTCAGCAAACTGGTGATCCATTTTCTATGTAAACTGTTTCTTCCTGCACCGGCTGCCAAGGCAAAGGCTGTGATCCAGTCTCTTCATTTTATTAAAGAAGGTCTGAAGTGTATCCGCCGCAGAAAGCTGGAAGTACCTGTGCTGGATGCCACCGCGATAAGTGTATCTCTTATCTGGGGCGATGTGAGCACTGCAAGTTCCATTATGCTGCTGCTGGGCGTAGGTGAGATCCTGGAAGAATGGACTCATAAAAAGTCTGTGGCTGACCTGGCAAGAAGCATGTCTCTCAATGTGGAAAAGGTATGGAAAAAGGAAGGGGATACAGAGATCCTTACAGAGATACAGGACATAAAGGAGCAGGATCTGATCTGTGTTCATATGGGAAATATGATTCCTTTAGACGGGATTGTAACCCAGGGAGAGGCGATGGTAAATCAGGCTTCTCTTACAGGAGAAGGGATTCCTGTAAAGAAAGAGAAAGATGCCTATGTATATGCCGGGACTGTTGTGGAAGAAGGAGAACTTACTATTCAGGTAAAGCAGTCTGCAGGATCCACACGATATGAAAAGATCGTATCTATGATCGAAGATTCTGAGAGACTGAAATCTTCTCTGGAGGGAAAAGCTGCCCATCTGGCAGACCGCCTGGTGCCTTTCAGCTTTTTGGGAACTATCCTTACTTATCTTCTTACCAGGAATGCGACCAGAGCTCTGTCGATCCTTATGGTAGATTTTTCCTGTGCTCTGAAGCTGTCTATGCCGATTGCAGTGCTGGCGGCCATGAGGGAGTGTCAGGATCATCAGATCACGGTAAAAGGCGGAAAATTCTTAGAAGCGGTAGCCGAGGCAGAGACAGTGGTCTTTGATAAGACAGGAACCTTTACAAAGGCACAGCCTACAGTGGCAGAGGTAGTTGCCTTCGGAGAAAATGACCGGGACAGCATGCTGCGTCTGGCAGCCTGTCTGGAAGAACATTTTCCTCATTCTATCGCAAATGCAGTAGTGGCCCAGGCTAAGAAAGAGGGACTGTCTCATGAGGAAATGCACAGCAAAGTAGAGTATGTGGTGGCTCATGGGATTTCCTCTCAGGTAAACGGGGAAAAGGTGATCATCGGAAGCTATCATTTTGTTTTTGAAGATGAGAAAACCAAGATCCCTGAGGGTGAAAAGGAAAAGTTCAACGAACTTCCACCGGAATATTCTCATTTATACCTGGCAGTGTCCGGAGAACTGGCTGCGGTGATCTGTATAGAAGATCCTCTCCGGGAAGAAGCAAAGGATATTGTGCCAGCTCTGAAGAAAACAGGTATCCGGAAAGTGGTTATGATGACCGGGGATAGTGAGAGAACTGCCAGGACCATTGCCGAGAAGACAGGAGTGGATCAGTTCTATGCGGAGGTCCTTCCGGAGGACAAAGCTTCTTATATTGAAAAAGAAAAGGCAAAGGGAAGGAAAGTCCTGATGGTAGGAGACGGGATCAATGATTCTCCGGCTCTTTCTGCCGCCAATGCAGGCGTGGCTGTAAGCGGCGGCGCTCAGATAGCCAGAGAGATCGCGGATATTACTATTTCAGGGGAGAATCTTCACCAGCTTGTAACCCTTAAGCGGGCAGGAAACTGCCTGATGAAACGGATCCACAGGAACTACCGGTTTGTTATAGGATTTAATACAGGTCTGATCATTCTGGGGCTGGCCGGAATCCTGGCGCCGGGAACCTCGGCTTTCCTCCATAATATGTCAACACTGGGTATTACTCTGGAGAGTATGACCAATATGCTGGATAAAGAAAACAGAGGCTGTGCCGATTAACGACAACGTCGCAGATGGAAGGTCAGGCAGGTTATTATGAAAAATGTGAATATCGTACACTGTAGCTGCCGGCTTAGGACCGTTTGAAACAGTGGAAAATGAGAAAAGCAGGGCTGCGGCCCTGTTTTTTTCATGGGTTTTTCTTGAAAAAAAGGGGAAAAAATTCCATAATAGTATGGAGAAATTTCCCTTAGTGTATAAGATGTATATTTCCTTGTACATTGAGGGCGAGGGAAAGGAAAGTAATATGAAGAAATTCACATTAGAGATATGTGCAGATTCTTTTGAATCTGCAAAAGCCGCCTGGGAGGGAGGAGCGGACAGGATTGAATTATGTCAGAATCTGATCATAGGGGGAACGACTCCAAGTCCTTATCTCTTCCGGCAGATCCGCGAGAAAAATCCTATCAGGATCCATGTGCTGATCCGTCCCAGATTCGGAGATTTTCTGTATTCAGAAGAAGAGATCCAGGTAATGGAAGAAGAAATAAAAATGTATCGGGAAATGGGGGCGGAAGGAGTTGTGATCGGAGCCCTGACCCCGGAAGGAAGATTGGATAAAGCACAGCTTTCCAGATTAATGAAAGCAGCAGATGGAATGTCAGTTACTCTTCACCGGGCCTTTGATATGTGCAGAGATCCCCGGGAGGGATTACAAGACGCCATAGACCTGGGATTTCACAGGATCCTTACTTCAGGTCAGAAAAACAGCGCCCTGGAAGGCTGGGAAGTCTTAAGCGAATTAAGAAAGGAGAGCGCAGGAAAAATCCGGATCATGGCGGGGGCCGGGGTATCTCCCCGGAATATCCCTCAGATTTATGAAAAAACAGGGATCATGGAATACCATATGTCCGGCAAGATTACTGTGGAAAGCGGTATGAAATACAGAAAGGAAGGCGTGTCCATGGGACTTCCTTCCTTTAGTGAATATCAGCTTTTCCGTACAGATAAAGGCCAGGTGGAAAAAGCAGCTGCCTGCCTCAGAAGCTTAGAAGAAGCCTGATTCCTGAAGCTTCCTAAAAGCTGCCTGGGCGGCTATGGCTCCGTCACTGGCGGCAGTGACTACCTGGCGGAGCTCCTTCTGACATACATCTCCGGCTCCGAAAAGCAGAGGAACAGAGGTTTCCATATTGCTGTTTACTACCATATACCCCTGCTTGTCCAATACCGGCAGATCCTTGAGAAAACCGGTAATAGGATCAGCGCCGATGTATGGGAAAATACCGGATACCGGGAGGACCTTTGTTTCTCCTGATTTGGTATGGGAGATTTCCAGACCTCCTACACGGCCTTCGTTGTCCAGCACCTGAAGAGGGATATAGTTCTGGAGGAGTTCTATTTTAGGGTTGGATAATACTGTGTCGATCACAGCCTTTTCCGCCCGGAATACATCTCTGCGCATGATCAGATAGACTTTAGAAGCAAATTGGGTCAGATACGCCGCTTCTTCCAATGCAGAGTTTCCACCGCCGATCACGGCAGTTTCCTTATCTCTGAAAAAGGCGCCGTCGCATACTGCGCAGTAGGAGATGCCTTTTCCGATATGCTCCTGTTCTCCCGGAATGTTCAGAAGCCGTTCTTTTGTGCCCGTTGCCACCAGAACGGCAGGGGCAGTGAAGATGGTTCCGTCTTCACAGATAACCTGTTTTCTTTCACCGTTCCGGATTTCAATTACATTTCCATATTCATAAACTGCTCCGAAGCTGGTGGAATGTTCAAACATATCCATGGCAAGCTGAGACCCGGGTTCTTCTTTGATTCCCGGCCAGTTGCTGATCTTATGAGTCTTTAAAAGCTTTCCTCCGGGAGCTCCGGCTTCCAGAAGGGCAGTTTTCATTCCTGCCCTGGAAGCATATACTGCGGCGGTCATTCCTGCGGGACCTGCCCCTATAATAATAAAATCATAATCCTTTGTCATTCGTTCTGCCGCCTTTCTTTATAGAAGTGTTTGTCCTGTAATAAGATTCAGGAAACCGCCTCTGTCATTTTCTGGAGAAGTCTCGGTTTTGGGAAAAATCCCACAGCAGAGTCCTTTACCTCACCGTCTTTTATAAAGAAAAGAGAAGGAACACTGCTGACCTGCCATCTGGCGGCCAGATCGGGATTTTCATCGATATCTACTTTCACAATACGGAAATTTTCCTGTTCTTTATCCAGCTCGTCCAGTACCTGTCCCAGCATTTTGCAGGGACCGCACCAGGTGGCGAAAAAGTCTAAGAGGACGGGTTTTTCGGATTCTAATACTTCTTTCTGAAATTCCTTTTCATTTACGTGTAATACAGCCATAATTTTATCTCCTTTATTATCTATTGTTGTTTTGTGTTTGTTTTTCTTAGAACCGCTCTTGTTTTGAGCTTGACTAAAGTATAGCCGGTTTTCTTTTTTTAGTCTGTGACGAAGTCACAGAATTATGTATAAAATCATTTACGAATAAGGGGAAAATTGTTATAATAAGCGAGGTATATCAGACAAGTGATACTTCTGATCTTTTTGCTGGCGGCAGTGCATCTGACCGCAAAAGAGGAGTGTTTATGAGAGAAATCGAAGAGTTATCCCAATATCTGACAGATGATAAAGTAAGGGGCCTGAGAAAAGTCCTGGGAAGAGATATCCAGGAAAAACTGAGTAAAAGCGGTATTTATTTCCATATCTTTTCCAGACTGAAATCAGCAGGGTCCATCTGGCATAAATTGGAGTGGAAGAAAGAAGAATATATTGAAAAAGATAAGAAGCTTCAGGATCTGATCGGTATCCGGATCGTTCTTTATTATATGGATGATGTGCCGATCTGTAAGGAGCTTTTGAGGGAGACTTATTCTATTATTGAAAAAGACTCTCATGAGGACATTCCAAAGGTAAACGAGTTTAATCCTATCCGGATGAATTATGTGTGCCGTATGCCGGATGAGATTTCCTCTGCTTTTCCCAGTGAGTTGTGGGAAAAATACAGGATCGACAAAACTTTTGAAGTACAGGTCCGCACTACTTTTTCTGAAGGCTGGCATGAGGTAGATCATGATGTGCGGTATAAACATAAGGAAGAGTGGGAAGAACATTATGAATTCTCCAGAGAGCTGAACGGGATTTACGCTACACTGGAGATCTGCGACAGGAGTATGGTGAATCTTCTGGAACGTCTGGCTTATAAAAACTACAAAAATATGCAGATCGAAGCTATGCTCCGCAATAAATTCCGACTTCGTTTCGAAAATCCTGTTTTGTCTGTGCCTTTGATGGAGTTCCTTCAGAAAGATCAGGACCTGGTAAAGAAACTTTACCGGGCAGACAGGGAAGATCCTATCTTGTTTTTTGCCAGCAGTTATTCGGAAGGGATCCCTCTGACGGTAGACAATCTGGTACTGGTCTGCAATGAACTTCAGTTAGGGAGAAAAGATCTGGAGGAACGGACACCTATGCTGATCAGGGAGAGAACAGGCCAGTGGAAGGAAAAGAAAAGGGAAAAAGAGGAAAAAAATCCAGAGAATGTGCAGAAAGTTGTTGACACGGGATTTTACTTATAATATAATAACTCAATGTGACGAACTGCGAAGTTGCCTAGCCAAAAGCCCCGGTATGGCAGTGGAAAGGACGTCTGTGAAAGCCGTGAAATGGATAAACGGCTTGCTATACTTGATTTTTTGACGAATTTAACGTATATGATTGATAATTAGGAGGGAAAACCATGAACAGTTATATGGCTAATCCAGATAAGGTTGAAAGAAAATGGTATGTTGTAGATGCTGATGGACAGACATTAGGCCGTCTTGCATCTGAAATCGCAAAAGTTTTAAGAGGAAAAAACAAACCGATCTACACACCTCACATTGACACAGGTGACTATGTGATCGTTGTTAATGCTGATAAAGTAAAAGTTACAGGTAAGAAACTGGATCAGAAGATCTATTACAGACATTCTGATTATGTTGGCGGAATGAAAGAGTTCACATTAAGAGAAATGATGGACAGAAAACCTGAAAGAGTAATTGAACTGGCTGTTAAGGGTATGCTTCCAAAAGGACCTTTAGGAAGGGCCATGATTAAAAAATTACATGTATACGCTGGACCAGAGCACAATCATGCAGCTCAGAAACCAGAAGTATTAACATTTTAATAGGAGGTAAATGACAGTGGCTAGTACAAAATTCTATGGAACAGGAAGAAGAAAATCATCTGTAGCTCGTGTATACCTGGTACCAGGTACAGGCAAGATTACAATCAATAAAAGAGATATCGACGAATATTTTGGATTAGAGACATTAAAGGTAGTTGTTCGTCAGCCATTAGTACTGACAGAGACATCTGACAAATTTGATGTATTAGTAAACGTTCATGGCGGCGGCTTCACAGGACAGGCTGGTGCTATCCGTCACGGAATCTCCAGAGCTCTTCTGGA
>DWUX01000083.1 GCA_019120545.1 Candidatus Blautia stercoripullorum
CAGAAAAGGCAAAGGGAAATGAGAACCTGATGACTGGTCAGGCCCTCATTTCTTTTTTGTTTAGATTCTTGACAAGGAGTAGGATCGTGATAAAATGTTTCTTTAGAAACAGTTTCTTTGAAAACTATTAGGGCCGGATCTTTGTTGAAGGGGAGACGATTAAAGAGAAAGGGAGAAGATAATGGCAAGGACCACAGAATTATTTATAGGGCTGCGGAGTCTGTTCCGCTTGTATGATAAGATGCTGAAAAGGGTCTGTACAGAACACGACCTTACCTTGGTGGAAGCGGATATTATCAGCTTTCTGCGGAACAATCCGGAAAAAGATACAGCGGCCGATATTGTAGAATTGAGAATGCTTTCCAAAGGAGCCGTGTCCAAAGGCGTAGAAGCGCTGATCCAGAAATCACTGTTGGAGCGGATCCCGGATATACAAGACCGGCGAAGGATCCATCTGAAGCTGAAGCCTTTGGCAGAGCCGGTGACAGAGAGTATTGATGAAGTGAGAGAAGAGTTTCTGGAAACTATACTGGAAGGTTTTACAAAAGAAGAGCTGGAAATTTATACCAGATTTTTTCAGAGACTCTTTAAAAATACGAAAAACGCAATGGAAGGAAGAGATAAATCATGAGACATAAAGAACAAGGTACAGAAATGACTGCAGATAAAGAGTTTCTGCGGACAGAACCGTTAGGCGGGCTGCTTCTTAAACTGGCTCTTCCTACGGTGGCGGCCCAGCTGATCAATATGCTGTATAACATCGTGGACAGGATCTACATCGGGCATATTCCGGAAATCGGAGCGACGGCTTTGACCGGCGTAGGAGTATGTATGCCCCTGATCATGATCGTTTCCGCATTTGCAGCTCTGGTAGGATATGGCGGAGCGCCCAGAGCTTCTATCTTTATGGGAAAACAGGATAAGGAATCCGCGGAAAAGACTCTGGGAAACTGTTTTGTGCTCCAGATCCTTATTTCTGTGGTGCTGACCATTGTGCTGCTGATCTGGAACCGGGATTTTCTTATGGCGTTCGGGGCCAGCGAAAATACTATTGAATACGGCGTTAATTATATGAATATCTATGCCCTGGGAACGATCTTTGTAGAGATCACTCTGGGGATGAACGCGTTTATTACCGCTCAGGGATTTGCGAAAACAGGTATGCTTTCTGTACTCATCGGAGCAGTGGCTAATATTATCCTGGACCCGATCTTTATCTTTGGCTTTAATATGGATGTGCGGGGGGCGGCTCTGGCTACGATTATTTCCCAGGCGCTTTCCTGTATCTGGGTAGTCAGTTTCCTTTGCGGAAAAAAGACCTTCCTTAAGATCCAGAGGAAGAACCTTATGCTTGTCCCAAAGATCATACTGCCTTGTCTGGCTCTGGGAGCCGCTACTTTTATTATGCAGGCCAGCGAAAGTGTGATCTCTGTATGCTTTAACAGTTCTCTTCAGAAATATGGAGGAGATATTGCAGTAGGGGCTATGACTATTCTCACCAGTGTTATGCAGTTTGCCATGCTCCCTCTCCAGGGACTGGGACAGGGGGCTCAGCCTATTATCAGCTACAGTTACGGTGCAGGAGACCGGGATAGGGTAAAGGCAGCCTTTAAGCTGCTTTTGAAAGTCAGTCTGGGGTATTCTGTGCTCCTCTGGATCCTGGTCATGGCGCTGCCTGGAGGATTTGCGGCAATGTTTACCTCTGACGCCCAGCTGATGGAATACACAAGGACAGCCCTGCGGATCTATATGGGATCTATGTTCCTGTTCGGGATCCAGATGGCCTGCCAGATGACCTTCAATGCCCTGGGAAAAGCGAAAGAATCCATTGTAGTGGCTGTTATGAGAAAATTTGTCCTTCTGATCCCCCTGATCTATATCATGCCTCAGATCCTCAGGTCAGACCAGACCATGGCAGTCTACATGGCGGAGCCTATCGCAGATCTGCTGGCAGTTACATTTACTGCAGTTCTCTTTGGAATCCAGTTTAAAAAGATTCTGGGGACTATGAAGAAAAATACAGGAGAAAAAACAGCGAAATGACAGAAGGCAGAAAAAATTTCTGCCGGACATCGAGAGAAATCCCCTGTGGGAGAAGAAGCCTCTCCCTTATAAAAACATTTTACAGAAAGCTTCCGGTACGGCTCCGGGAGCATTTTTTTATATCTTCTAAAGTTCCGGCGGCCACGATCTCTCCTCCTTCCAGTCCGCCTCCGGGCCCCATGTCAATAATGTAGTCGGCGTTACGGATAACGTCCAGGTCATGTTCGATTACAATGACCGTGGCTCCCTGGCTGATCAGCGTCTGGAATACGTTCAGCAGAGTCTGGACGTCCAGAGGGTGGAGGCCGATAGTAGGTTCATCGAAAACGAACACTGAATCAGCCTGAGGTTTTCCCATTTCACTGGCCAGTTTCAGCCTCTGGGCTTCTCCCCCGGAGAGGCTGGGAGTCTCTTCCCCCAGGGTCAGATAGCCAAGCCCCAGATTCTGAAGGACCTGGAGACGCTGACGGACAGATTTCAGATCTTTACAGGCCTCCAAGGCCTGGGAAACCTCCATGGACATAAGCTGGGGCAGGGAATAGGAAGCGCCTTCTTTATTCTCATACAGGATCAGTTCCGCCTCTTTGGAATATCTGGAACCACGGCATTGGGGACAGGGAATCTCAACATCAGGGAGAAACTGTACGTCCAGACTGATCTCTCCGGTTCCGTCGCAGACCGGACAGCGGAGGGCGCCTGTATTATAGGAAAAAGCTCCGGCTTTCCAGCCTTTTTCTTTAGCTGCTGCGGATCTGGCAAAGGTTTTTCGAAGTTCGTCATGTATGTTGGCATAGGTGGCTACTGTGGAACGGACATTAATGCCGATTGGCGTGGCGTCAATAAGTTTTACCTGACTGATATCCGGAGCTTCTATAGAGAGCACATGGTCCGGCAGTTTCTTTTTCTTCGTTGCCGCTTCCAGGCCGGGGACCAGACTTTCCAGTACCAGAGTGGTTTTTCCAGAACCAGAAACTCCGGTGACCAGGGTAAGCCTGCCTTTTGGGATATCCACTTCCAGGGGTTTTACTGTATGGATTGCAGAAGTGGAAAGATGAATCCTGCCCAAAGCAAAAAGATCTTCTGCTTTTGTCCTTTCTCTTACAGAGATAGCTGTTCCGGAGAGAAAGGGGCCGATTTTTGAAGCCGGATCTTGGGTCAGATCTTGGACAGTTCCCTGGGCGATGACCTGGCCTCCCCGGGATCCTGCTTCCGGTCCCATTTCAATGATCCACTGGGCTTTAGAAAGTACCTGGGTGTCGTGATCTACCAGGACCACAGAATTGCCGTCTGCCACCAGATCTTCCATAACACCGGTAAGCCCCAGGATATTTGAAGGGTGCAGTCCGATGGAAGGCTCATCCAGTACATATAAAACTCCGGTAGTCCGGTTCCGGACAGCCCGGGCCAGCTGCATACGCTGGCGTTCCCCGGTGGAAAGGGTTGAGGAAGCCCGGTCAAGGGCGAGATACCCAAGGCCCAGATCTATCAGGCGCCGGGCGCTGTCCAGGAAAGACTGACAGATACTATCTGCCATAGGCCTCATTTCTTCTGGAAGAGAGGCGGGGACCTTTTTGACCCATTTGATCAGTTCTGCCAGGGTCATTTCGCAGGCCTGATCCAGGGAAATTCCCTGGATCTTAGGCGCTCTTGCGGTCTGGGATAAACGTGTGCCGCTGCAGTCCGGACAGATATCCTGCTTCAGAAATTTTTCTACCCGTTTCATTCCCTTTTCGTCTTTTACTTTAGCCAGGGCGTTTTCTACAGTATAGACCGCATTAAAATAAGTGAAATCCAGTTCTGCAGTCTGTTCAGAGTTCTTTGGACGGTAGAGAATATGCTTTTTTTCCGCAGGGCCGTCATAGACAATAGCCTTTTCTTTTTCGGTTAATTCCTGGAAAGGAACATCTGTCCGTACGCCCATGGCCCGGCAGACATCGGTCATCAGAGACCACATGAGAGAATTCCAGGGAGCAACGGCCCCCTGGTCAATGGTCAGGGATTCATCAGGCACAAGGGAAGAGCGGTCTACCTTCTGCACCATCCCTGTCCCCCCGCAGGTCCGGCAGGCGCCCTGACTGTTAAAGGCCAGTTCCTCAGCAGAAGGACCATAGAAATGCTCCCCGCATACCGGGCAGACCAGCTCCTGCTCAGCAGCTACCGCCAGGGTTGGCGGGTGGTAGTGGCCATTGGGACAGCGATGGCTGGCAAGTCTGGAGAACATAAGCCGGAGGCTGTTCAGCAGTTCCGTACCGGTGCCGAAGGTGCTGCGGATCCCGGGTACCCCTGGCCTTTGTCTCAGGGCCAGGGCGGCAGGAACGTAAAGAACTTCATCTACCTGCGCTTTAGAGGCCTGGGTCATCCTCCGCCGGGTATAGGTGGAAAGGGATTCCAGGTAACGGCGGGAGCCTTCTGCGTAGAGGACGCCCAGAGCCAGGGAAGATTTCCCGGAACCGGAAACCCCGGCGATTCCTACAATCTGATTCAGGGGGACATCTACATTTATATTTTTCAGATTGTGGACTTTGGCACCACGGATCTGAATAACTTTTGGAATATGGATATTTTGGAAATCTTCTTGTCTGCCGTCCATAAGATTCTCCTTTCTGTAAAGACAGGGTTTTGCAAAGTAAATAAGAAACTGAAATCAGTATAGAGTATCTGCGGAAAAATGACAAGACTGCCGCAGGAAGGGGCTTTGACTGATTTTTCTTGCACTATATCGAATGGTGCCATAAAATAAAGAAAAAGCCGGGAGATAAAGCCCAGGGAAAGGACTTAAATAAAATGATCACAAAACAGCAGATAAAACAAATGACAAGCAGTCGTTTTTATGAAAGAGGAAAACAGATATACAGCACCGGATGGATGATAGAAAAGTTTTCCGTAGGACGGGAGGATAATCTGGATCTGCTGGAGGCCGCAGTGGAGGGGAGCTACGGCAACAGCTATTTTGTGTCCGGCGTCTATGATACAGAAACCGAAGAAATCGTAGAAATCCAGTGTGAGTGTCCCGCTTACTGGGAGTATGATGGAATCTGCAAGCACTGTGTAGCGGTTCTTCTGGAATATGAGGACTACTGTAGGAGGCAGAAACTTCTCAGCGAATATGTGTTGAATACGGGAAAAAAAGCTTCGCCTATGCTGGCGCCGGGACGCTATGGAGCACGGAAAACCGCAGCGGCCAGGCAGAGGACCACGGACCGGGAGGCCAGAGAGCTGCTGGAGTCCCTGAGCCGGCAGAAGCAGGGGCATATCAGAGAGAAAGACATGGAAGGAACTGTGGAACTGGAGCCTCATCTGAAGCTGGAACGGGATCATGCAGAGGTATCCTTCCGGATAGGCCGGAACCAGAAATATGTGGTAAAGGATATTTTTGAACTGGCAGGAGATATCAAAGATCACAGAGAGCATTCTTATGGGAAAAAACTGGACTTTACTCATACTATGGAGGCGTTTACAGAAAAATCCCGGTCTATGGCTGAGTATATCCTGGACTGGGCGGAAGAAAACCGGAAATATTATATGCAGAAGGTTTATTACCGGAATTTCGGCAGCGGCAGTTATATGGAAAAATGCAAAGAGATTCCCATGGACGGCTATGAACTGGAGCGGTTTTTTCAGGTTTATCCAGAAGATCGGATCATTGTTCAGGTGAAAGGCATAGAGGAAAACTGGCAGATTATCAGGCAGGAACCGGGGATGAAACTGAACCTTACCGGAAAAGACGGAGGACTGGAGATAAAACTGGAAATCGGACAATGTTTTACGGGAAAGAATCAGAGAATTAGCTTTCAAAATGGAAAGATCTTTCTCATTCCGAGGGAGAGGGATACGCCATTAGAAGGTCTTCTGGAGTGTCTGGAGGAAAAAAGACAGAACACCTTATTCATACAGGAAAAAGACCTGCCGGTTTTTTGCAGCGCCTTTCTGCCGGAAGTTTCCAGTTATGCAAAGATTCGGCGAAAGAATTTCCGGGAGGAGGAGTATATCCTTCCGGAGGCAGCCTTCCGGTTTTATCTGGACATGCCCCGGCAGGACCAGATCAGCTGCCGGCCGGTGGCTGTGTATGGAGAAACCGATTACAATCTGCTCAGGGAAGACCAGGAGCCCTCAAAGAGAGATCTGTTTCACGAGGCGGAGATACAGGAGCTCCTGACTCCCTGGTTTAACGCTTTTGACCCGAAAGAAGAGCAGCTGGTACTGACCGGAGATGAGGAAAAACTCCTTCAATTTGCCACAGAAGGGATTGAAAAGCTGAAAGAACTGGGAGAAGTGTTTGTTTCGGAAAATCTGCGGAAACTGAAACTTCACAGAACCAACAGTGTAACTGCAGGAATATCTCTGTCCGGGAATCTTCTGGAACTTCAGGTGTCTGCAGATAACTTTTCCAGGAAAGAACTGGCGGAGATATTCTCTGCCTACCGTCAGAAAAAGAAATATTACCGGCTGCAGGATGGTGAGGTGCTGGATCTGCGGGATCCCAAACTTCAGGAACTGTATGAATTGCTGAATGATCTTGGGATCCGTGAGAAGGATCTGGAGAAGCCGCACATCCAGCTGCCGGGCTGCCGGGCGCTTTATGTGGAGGAACAGATAGAATGCCGTACTCATCTGGAGGTCCGGGAAAATCAGGAACTGAAAGAAAAAGTCCGGGCTATGGATGAGGATCTGGAGGAGGAAAGGATTCCCGGGGACCTGGACAGAATTCTGAGAGAATATCAAAAGACAGGGGTAAAATGGCTGTGCAGGCTGAAAAAATGCGGATTCGGCGGTATCCTGGCCGATGATATGGGACTTGGAAAGACTCTTCAGGTCATTGCTTTTCTTGTGTTCCAGTACCGGAAAACCGGGGAAGAGGAGAACTGCCGCACGCTGATTGTTACGCCGGCTTCTCTGGTCTATAACTGGCTGAGTGAGTTGGAACGGTTTGCGCCGGAGCTTCCTGTGCGGGCGGTAGCCGGAAATGCCCGGGAACGGGAGACATGGATAAAGAATGCAGGGAAAAGAGAGGTTCTGGTAACTTCTTATGATCTGCTGAAAAGGGACATCAGTTTTTACCGGGATCTGGACTTTTCCTGCCAGATCCTGGACGAGGCCCAGTATATTAAGAATCACAGTACCCAGGCGGCCAGGGCGGTGCGAAGGATCCGTTCACAGTTCCGGGCGGCGCTGACAGGAACGCCTGTGGAAAACCGCCTTAGTGAGCTGTGGAGTATTTTTTATTATCTGATGCCCGGATTTTTCGGACTTTATCCTTCTTTCAGGAGAGACTTTGAACAGCCTATTATCCGCCAGGATACCCAGACAGCCCGGAAACTGCAGAAGATGGTGAGGCCCTTTATTCTGCGGAGGCTGAAAAAAGATGTGCTGAAGGATCTGCCGGACAAGCTGGAAAAAAATACTTATGTAAAGCTGGAGCCGGAACAGCAAAGAATTTATGACGCCCATGTGCAGAGGCTGAAAATGTTTATGGAAAAACAAAATGAAGAAGAATTCAAAAATGCAAAGCTCCAGATCCTGGCGGAACTCACAAAACTGCGGCAGATCTGCTGCTGTCCGGGACTCCTTTATGAGAATTATCTGCCTATTTCTGCTAAGGAAAGCCTTTGCCTTGAATTGATCAATAATGCAGCAGCAGGAGGACATAAGGTACTGCTGTTTTCACAGTTCACCACCATGCTGGACCAGCTCTGCAAAAGACTGGATCAGGGAAAGATTCCTTATTACCTTCTGACCGGATCTGTGTCTA
>DWUX01000084.1 GCA_019120545.1 Candidatus Blautia stercoripullorum
CCCCCGCCGGTTCCGCCGTTTCCGCCGGCCTCACAGTTGGAAGCGATCAGCAGAGGGATCTTGGTAGTCTTCTGAAGGCAGTCCGCCATGGCCCAGATTTCTTCCTTTGGAGCGTTATGATAGCGGATAGCGCCGGGATGA
This sequence comes from Candidatus Blautia stercoripullorum, assembly GCA_019120545.1. Classification (GTDB taxonomy): domain Bacteria; phylum Bacillota; class Clostridia; order Lachnospirales; family Lachnospiraceae; genus Blautia; species Blautia stercoripullorum. The sequence goes on from DWUX01000084.1 coordinate 142, forward strand.
TAGGTATCCAGCACCTTCTTGATATTCTCCGGTTTTCTTTCCTCGGCATTTCCTACCATGTTTACAAACAGCTGGCCGATCTTCTCCTCAATGGTCATCCCTGCAATGGTATCCTCTACCCACTGGATCTGCTCGTCATTAAGATAATAAGGTTTCTCTCTTAAATTTACCATTTTATTTTTCCTCCTGCTATTTTGTAAGATTCGCAACAAATCTTGCTTTTAATCCTTCCTGATATTCTCCTGCAAAAGTTCCTGCCTGGAGCCTGTCCTTTGCTTCTCCGATCCTGGCCCAGCTTTCCTTTTCGTGCTTTACTAAGATCGGGTAGAAGAATACGCCGTTCTTATCTGCCGCATCCATATCCCCCGGAGCGTCTCCGGTCATCATAACCTTGTCCGTATCATAGCCATAGGTAAGAAGCTTCTCGATACAGCTTTTCTTGGATCCTGCATTCTGAGCCAGAACCACGTCCACATGATCCATAAGACCAAATCTGGTCCACTCTTCTTTTACTGCCTCGTAGTTAGCAGAAGATACAATGGCAATGTCACAGCTTTCATGAAGCATTGCAATGCCTTCCTTCACACCTTCAAATGGCTTTACCTCTTCCTTTGGAAGCTCTTTAACGGAGGCGTTTACTGCCTGAGACCAGGCTAACGCTTTCTTCAGACAGATATTTCCGGTCTCTTCCACTGCTTTCTCCAAAGCCGGATTGGACAGTTCATCAGATCCTTCCACCCATTTCACCAATGTCTCCAGTCCCTCTACCGGCTGGTATTTTTCCTGTACTTCCGTAAGAGCCTTCACCAGTCCTTTAAACCGGTTGATCCCTCTGGTCATAGAATAAAGGTTTACCTCATTCCAGCTTTCCAGAAGCTCCTTCTCATGAGCCTCCAGTCCCCACTCTTTTACCATACAGGGGCCAAAACATCTGAAATGCTTAATATCCATACTGTCAATGGCACAGCCATCGGAATCAATGCAGATCAGATAATCTCTTTTTTTCTCGAACCCGGAAAATGGGTCGCTCATAGTATCACGCTCCTTCCTGAAATTTGTGCAGAGCTACAGAGAATCCATTCTCTCTCTTCTGCCTCATACTTAAAATTTACCATTTTTTCAAAGAAAAACCAGAGTTAATTTATACTATTTTTCTGATGATTTTTAGTTGCTCTATAGTTTTCTCGTGCAATGCTAATTTTCAGTAAATTCTTTTTCCATTTTTTCAAAAAAACCTTTTACCATCAGGCCAAAGCCTCCCATCAGGATCCCTGTGCAGATCAGGATCCAGGCAGTCCCGCTTGAAAAGCAGTCAAAAAGAAAGCCGTAAAAGATCTGTCCCAAAGGCTGGACACACTGGGAAAAGGAACTTGAATAAGAGGAAATCTTCCCTATCATATTACCTGGTGTCAGTCTCTGGATAAAGGAAGTGGCAAAGATGGAAAACCCGCAGGCAGCAAGCTGGATCAATACATAAAACACCACCAGCGTCCCATACCGGATATAGGGATTTCCGGACAGCAGGAAAGAAATTCCCGGCGGGATCAGAAAGAATCCAAGCGCGCCTATGAGCAGGTATATATTGTTTCCATTGATCCTGGAGGATCCCAGACCTGCCAGGATCCCTCCTGCTATGGCTGCCAGCCCTACAGCGCTTTCTGAAAAGCCATAGTAAATGGAACTCAGCCCCAGAACATTCCGGATAATATAGGGAAATCCTACCGCGCTTACCCCTTGGATCAGAAGCATGATCACGTCGGTCACACAGAAGATTTTCAGAATAGCCGGCCGCTCCCTGGTTATAAGCCGGAGACTGTCCAGAAAATCCTTTTTCACCAGCAGCAGAGGATTTTTGCCTTCCTGCTTGTCATACTCCGGACTTTTCACCTTTATCAAACATTCAAAACACGCGGTAAAGAAAAAGCAGACGACTCCTGCATACATAACCGGTTTTAGTCCAAAAGCCGTATAGACCAGGCTTCCCAGTATAGGGGAGAAAAAGGCGGACAGCGCGTTGATCTGCATGACCACCGCATTTGCTCTGACCAGATTTTCCCCTGTCTGCATAAAAGGAATACAAGACTGGACCGTCGGCGTCTCAAAAGCTCCCAGAACAGACTCAAAGAGCAGAAGCATGCAGATTACTGCCAGGCTGTTGCTCTCCCTCATAAACAAAGCCGCCAAAAGCACTCCCAGACTGGCAAGGAAATCCAGCCCTGCCATAATATTCCGCTTATTTCCCCGGTCAGCCAGGATCCCTCCAAGGGGAGAAAATAATACTGCAGGCACCATAGATGCTGCCAGGAATCCGGCATATGCTGCCGCTGATCCGGTCTTCTCCAGGACATACATAGACATGGCAAAATCCAGGATCCCGTTTCCAAGAAGAGAACTGGCCTGTCCGGCTATGAGAAGGGAAAAATTCCTGTGAAAAAGTTTTGATCTCATAATTTCATTCCTTTCTAATACATTTTATATTTATCTAATTTATTAAGAATAAAAAACACACAAATCCGTAGGAACTTCCCCTTTGTATATTTCAGTCTGTAGGTTTGTGCGTATTCTTCCAATTAGATATTTATAAAATATATAATAGGATAAAATTAGATGTATGTCAAACGCTTCCCGTGCTAGTATGCTAACACGATTATTTTCAAATTCATGACACTGAATGAATTTTCCAATCTGCAAGGCAGCGGAAGGAAACGTAGCGGTGGCTGCGCTGACTGACAACAATGTCACAGATGGGAATTCCGACAAGTCATTCGTTGGATTATGGTCGTCAGCTCGCCAACCTTCGCTTCTTCATAGGTCATAATAAATATCTGTGAACAAGCCTTTCTATGATCCTTGTATTCAATACGTTTTTTTCTGTTTCAAAAGTAAGAATCAAGCTCTCACCAGGATATATTCCGTTTTCCTCATATGCCAGGATTTTTCGGACTGCGTTCTGAGCATATGCAGGATCATCCATTCTGCCGTCATGCTCCCAATAAATTTCCTGTTTTGTTTTTCTTGATAAAAATGTAAAATCCGGATAAACCATCCCATATCCTTTCAGATGAAGGGCACATTCATATTTATAGGCGATCTTGTTCCGGTAAAAATAGTCCGCCAGTATTTTTTCAGACTTAGAACGTACACGCTCGCCTTTCTCCGTCAGGATCACAGGCGTACCTTCCTGAAACTCTTTCCCTATGTAATCTTCAGATAACCATTTTTTGTGATTCTAACCGTACTCTCTCTTTGAATGGTACAGCTGAGGTGCCTGCTGGCCCGACAAGACCTGCAGCAAGATATTATCTGCTGCTTTCCCCTGTCTATTTGTTACAAGAGGGCCCCGCCATTGCTTCTTTTGTCAGTTACGAGGCCTCCTCGTCACAGTGAGAAAACCTTCTCCAATTCTCCCACCACTTTTCTGAGCTTTTCTTTGGAAAGAGTGTAATATACCTTTCCCTCTTTTTTCTCTACATCTACCAGTCCGTTTTCCAAAAGCACGCTCATATGATGGGACACGGTAGGGGGAGATAGTTTTAATTCCTCTGCGATCTCCAGATTGTATTTGGGGGATATGAGCAGAGACTGGAGGATTTCAAATTTGCTGCTGTCGCCAAGGGCCTTCAGAACAGGAAGCAGATGTTTTCTGTTGTTTCTGCTCTTTTCCAGCATTTTATAGATGTCCTTTACAAACAGTCCGATATAGGCTGTGGTGCTTTCCAGATTTGAACTGATGACCTCTGCTCCCGGGCATACCAAGGTGGGAAAAGCTGTAACATCCCCGGAGATTTTAGCGATCAGATACTCCTTTTCCATACCTTCCTGGAAATCTTCTATCAACTTTTCCAGCTGCTTTTGAACGGCTTCTTTTGCTTTTTCAAATGCAGAGAAGTTTGCCTTTAAGATCCTGGAAAGATTCTGCAGCTTTTTCACCGGCTCCTGCAGAAAAAGCAGGAACTTCCATCCCAGGCCGCCGCTGTAACCGGCCCTTTCCAGGATTCTTACCATTTCCTCTAAGGCCGGCGGCTCTGTGATCTTCTCTTCTTCTGAAAATTCCTGGATAAAAGCCAGTTGGATCTCGCCTTTCTGTTCCTCTTTCAGCTCTTTCTCAAACCATTCCGGATGCTCTCCGCAGATACTCTGGAAGAAAAGGACAAACTCCGGTTCCTCATGTAAAAAGAAAAAGTCAAAGTCTTCCATCTCCCTGCCCGTCCTGTATTTTTGAAAAGCAGCATGGTATTTTCTTATAACAGGCCCTATCTTCCTGTTGATCTCTTCCGGATTTAATCCCCGGTTTCTGGCGGACTTTTTCCATGCTTTCTCTTCCTCGGACTCCGGCCGGACGCTGTCATAGAGAAGACCGATGATCTCGAAATATGGATTCAGTTTTTTTACCACAGTGACTGCCATAAGCTGACACTCTCCTTGTCTGATTCATTATCTTATCTCTCATATAGCTTTTAGTATAACACAAGTCCCCGGCGGTTACTATGGGCAAGATATCATTCTTCTATCCCGCTTTTCGCAAAAATACCCTCATCCAGACTGTCGGAAGACTGAATGTACCGGCCTTACCCCCTCTGCCTATGTGAAGAAAAACTTCCGGCCCTGACGATCTTATAATAGCTCCTGGAGGTCAGCAGATACATCAGCACATATACCAGCCCGAAGCCCAGGAAGCATCCGCCTGTGATCCCGATAAGCAGCCACATATTATGAAGGCTGAAAAGCTGAAGCAGCCGATAGATCATAGGGAAGGCAAAGGCTGTGTGGATCCCCGCCCAGATCAGAGGCATGAAAAACACCGTAAGGATCTGGGAATTAATACTTTTCCGGATCTCCTTTTCAGTCATGCCCACCTTCTGGAGGATTTCAAATCTGTCCTGATCTTCATAGCCTTCTGATACCTGTTTATAGTACATGATCAGCACCATTCCCAGGAGGAAAACGATACCCAGCAGGATCCCCAGGAAAAACATCCCCGCATACATAGAATAAAAATCCATCCGTTCTACGCCCACACACTCTACAGTCGTTCCCGAAAAAGCTGGATCCTGTTCTCCCAGGCTCTGGAGGCCAAAGCTGATCTCTTGGGCGATAAGACTCTGAGTCTCATCACTGCAGTCCAGGTCTGTCCCGTAATAATCCCAGAATTCAAACTGTTCCTCCGCTTTCGGATAATCCTGATACATTTCCTCCATTACACTTACATCCGATACAAAGAGATAGGTGGTAGGGATGATCTGCATAGCGTCTACGCCGTTATCTACAAATTCTACCTGGTCTTTGATCTTCCAGGTGCCCAGGCCTTCCAGAGTCAGTTCCTGATATTTTTCCTCCCAGTCTGTCTTGGTATTGCACACCAGGATCTCCTGCCGGTCCAGACTCTCATCTGTTCCCATGATCCGGTTGTAATCCTCCACAGGCACCACCATGATCTGACGGACATTTCCATATTCTGTATAAGAAAACTCCCCGTTCTTTGCATAGTCCAGGATTATCTGATTTCCTTGCGTCATGCCGGACATTACCAGCTGCCGGTAATGAAGGACATTTTCTTCCTGAACCCCGTATTTTTCCAAAGCCCCGGCTACGATCTGCCCTACCTGATCTACGATGCCATTGTCCAAAGAAGGAGTATTCACTACCAGATTTCTGGGATACCTGCTGCGAAGGCTGTCTTCAGTTCCCAGGAACAGACTAACGGTACCGGACACCATGACCAGGACCATCGTGGAAAGGATACAGATGGAAGCCAGGCCGGCGCCGTTTCTCTTCATACGGAACATCATGGAAGACAAAGATACGAAATGATTTGTCTTATAATAATAATTCTTGTTCTTCTTCAATATTTTGCACAGAGTAACAGACCCTGCCATAAAAAGCAGGTAGGTGGCTCCGATCACCATGAACACTGCCACAAAAAACAGCCATATAATGGTAACAGGCTCTTCTGTGGTCACTGAAAGGAAGTAAGCTGCCGCCAGGAGCACCGCTCCCAGAAGCGCTGATATCCAGTTGGCTCTCGGAGGCCGTTCTCCCAGGCTTTCGCTTTTCAGAAGGTCCAGAGGCCTGGTCCGGAATATCTGCAGGATCCGATAGGCCAGAAGCAGCAGAAAGATCAGACCATAAGTCTTAATGGTAAGGATAAAAACATGAAAATTAATAGAAAAAGAAAAATCTACTTTCCCATTCAGCAGATAGATCATAGCCAGCTGCCCCAGTTTAGAAAAGAGAATGCCTCCCAGAAGTCCTGTTCCCAGAGAAATTCCCGCCGTCATAAGATTTTCCCAGATCAGCACAAATGCAATATTTTTCCGATCCATACCAAGAATGTGATAAAGCCCCAGCTCCTTCTTCCTTCTTTTCATAAGAAAGGAATTCGTATAGAAAAGAAAGATCACGGAAAAAACGCCCATGACCGCTGTCCCCAGAGACAGAATAACCTGCATCTGGGCCCCTCCCTCCATTTCCCGGATCACCGGGTCGCTGGAGAGAAAGCCGATAAGATAAAAGACCATAACTACAAAAATACAGGCTGCCAGATAGGGAAAATAGATCTTCCCGTTCTTTCTTATCCCCTGCCAGGCCAGTCTCGGATAAAGTCTCATTTTCACAGCTTTTCACCTCCCGCCAGGGCAGTGAGTGTATTAGATATCTTCTCATACATTTCCTGATCCGTGCTGTTTCCCCGGTAAAGCTGATGAAAGACCTCCCCATCCTTGATAAAGAGAACTCTCCCTGCCCGGCTGGCAGCTTTAACGGAATGGGTCACCATAAGAATGGTATGTCCCTCTGCATGTATAGCGGAGAACAGATCCAAAAGTTCCTCTGTGGACCTGGAGTCCAGGGCACCGGTAGGCTCGTCTGCCAGGATCAGCCGCGGATTGGTGATCAGAGCCCTGGCCACCGCCGCCCGCTGCTTCTGGCCCCCGGAGATCTCATAGGGATATTTTTCCAGGATATCTGTGATCCCCAGTTTTCTGGCCACGGGAAGGATCTTTGCCTCCATTTCCCGGTAATGCTTTCCCTCCAGTACCAGAGGAAGATAAATATTATCCCGGACAGAAAAGGTATCCAGAAGGTTGAAATCCTGAAAGACAAATCCCAGATTGTCTCTGCGAAAACCGGACAGTTCCTTATCTTTCAGCTTGGTGATATCCCGTCCGTCCAGAAGCACAGTGCCGTAACTTGGCCGGTCCAGGGCTGCCAGGATATTCAGCAGGGTAGTCTTTCCCGAACCGGATTCTCCCATGACTGCCGCATACTCCCCGTTTTCCACAGTAAAATTCACATTTTTCAAAGCCCGTACCTGGCTGCCGCCGAAGCGGGTGGTATAGGTTTTTTTCAGATTTATCACTTCTAAGATCGCCATATTGTTTCCTCCTTGTTTCTTACAAGGCCATTATAGCAGGACAGGGAAATGGGCCGCTATCGATTTGGCTTACATTTCCCTGTCACCGTCTTACATTTTTGTAAGACGCCTTTTCAGATCTATATAGATTGCCGTCCCTTCTCCCACAGAAGAGGAAGCCCAGATCCGGTATCCCAGATTCTCGCAGATCCGGCGGCACAGATACAGGCCAAGGCCACTGGCTTTTTTGTCGTTTCTGCCATTATAGCCGGTATAGCCCTTTTCAAATATCCTGGGGATGTCCTCCGGAGCAATACCTATACCGTTGTCCCGGATACAGAGGATCTCCCCTTCCTGCCGCTCTATGACAACTTTTCCCTGAGACCTGGTATATTTTAAACTGTTTGAAAGGATCTGCTCAATCACAAAAAGGAGCCATTTCTCATCAGTGACTACCTTCCAGTCCACTGGCTCATATTCCAGCCGGATCTTCTTCTGGATAAAAGAAGAAGAAAACTTCCGCACTGCCTGGCGGAGGATCCTGTCTATTTCACACTCTTCAAAAACATAATCTGTTGTGTCCGAATCCAGCCGGAGATAGCACATGGCCATATCCACATACTGATCGATCCGGGTCACTTCCCCCCGGATCTCCCGTGCCAGAGAACTGTCTTCATTTTCCAGGCTCAGCTTTAATGCGGCAATGGGGGTCTTTACCTGATGGGCCCACATAGTATAGTAGTCGCTCATATCCTGATACCGGCGGTTCAGTCTATCCTGGGTATCCTTCTCTTTTTCCAGAAGACCTGCGATCAGCCCCTGATAATCCTGTTCCAGAAGTCCTTCCGGATCCGGCAGCAGCCCGGTATCGGTTATTTCCTGCTGCCCTTCCAGGCGGTAAAGCTCTCGGTGTTTTTTCCGGAATTTCAGGTAATCCGGCACTGCCAGGATCAGGCCGAATGCCAGGCAGAGCACCGCTCCATAGGCCCAGGCCGCCACCGGCAGCCTGTAAAAAAACAGAAGGATAAAAAACACTGCCATGGCTATAAAATAAAAGGCCGCGGCTCTTTTGTGCTGTCTTATATATGCAGTCAAGACTTTCATACGGCTCTCCTTATCCGATCAGATATCCCATGCCCACCTTGGTAGTGATAAAGTCTGTGAGTCCTGCTTTCTCCAGCTTTTTCCGCAGGCGGTTCACATTCACACTTAAGGTATTCTCATCTACAAAGCTGTCCGTTTCCCACAGTTTTTCCATCAGCCGCTCCCGGCTGATGATCTTTCCCTTGTTTTCCAGAAGGGGCTGAAGGATCCGGTATTCATTTTTCGTCAGATCGATCTTTTCTCCTCTATAAGATAAAGAAGCATCTGCCATATTCAACATGGCGCCTCTATGTTCCAAAAAAGCCGGTTTCCCGTTATAATCATAGGTCCTTCTCAGCACTGCCTGGATCTTGGCGGTCATCACCATCTGGTCAAAGGGCTTGGCGATAAAATCATCTCCTCCCATCTGCATGGCCATAACAATATTCATGTTATCCGAGGCGGAAGAGATAAAGATCACCGGTACCTTGGAAACCTTCCGGATCTCCTGGCACCAGTAATAGCCGTTATAGAAAGGCAGAGAAATATCCAACAGGACCAGATGAGGATGGTAATCCTGAAATTCCTCCATGATCTTCTCGAAATCTACAGCGCACCGGGCTTCCAGGTTCCAGGACTCCATCTGCTTTTTGATCCCCCGGGCGATCCCCGGATCATCTTCTACGATAAATATACGGTACATAAAACAGTCTCCTTTCCGAACGCTTTAAAAGTTTTTTTCTTTCTGAAAGATCATCCGCAGATACCATTTTAATTCCTTTTTACAGATAAGGAAATACTTTTTTAAAAAACGGATATCTGGGATACTATGGATTTTAAATCTCGATATATGCTGACAAAAATATCCCGTGAAATCCTGACTTTTCGCTCTGAATTTCACGGGATACTCTTTTCCGGCAGGTCTTCATCCTGCCTTTATTACTGGATTTTCTTTTTCAGCAGTTCCAGCGCCTGCCCCAGATGTGCATTGCCTTCCTGGAAAGCCGCTACTCCTTTCCGGATCTCTTCGGCTTCCTCTCCATACCCCCCATCTTCCAGCTTCTGAACCATCTCCTCCAACTCAGCGGTATGCTGTTCATTGTGCTGGTGCATATAAGTCAGAAGGATCAGATTTTCGTCTTTTTTCTCTTCTCCCTCATGGTGATGATGCTCTTCCTCATGGGCTCCGTGAGGAATCAGATTTCCGTTTTCGTCATATAATTTGTGCATTTTATATACCTCCTTTAATTTTTATCCAGATCCGCAGTTATCTCATAATAATCACAGGGATGGGCCTCCAATCCTGTAACGCCTTCCCCTGATACGATAGACATTCTCAGGTGGGAAGCAAAAATGAAAGCGTTGTCATCCAGAATGGTCTGAGTCATTTCTGTGGCCAGCGCAGCCCGCTCATCCGGGTCAAAAGCCGTGCTCATCCGGGCTTCCATCTCTTCTAGTTTGTCACTGTGGTATCCCCCTCTGTTATGGGTGGAGGCATCCAGGCAGTGGGTGGTAAAGAAGTACTCCGGATCTCCTGTAGGAGCGCAGACAAAGGCGCTGGCATAGATATCCCAGTCACCCCTCTGGAGTACGTCCAGATGATTTGCGGTACTGTTTACTTCCACTTTTATACCGATATCCCCCAGAGTAGACTGAACACTTTCCGCAAGAAGAGGCAGTTCCTGGCGGCTGGGATAAGTCAGCCAGCGGATCGTCAGATCCTCTCCGTTTTTATCTACATAGCCGTCTCCGTCTGTGTCTGTCCATCCTGCTTCCTTAAGAAGCTCCCTGGCCTGGTCCGGATCATATGCCGGAGCAGTCACGGTATCATCCCCAAAGGCAAAACTGGAGGGGAAGGGACCTGCCGCCGCTGTACCGTTGCCGTCAAGAAGCACACGGGTAAAGCCATCCTTATCGATTCCCATGGCAATGGCTTCCCGGACTTTTTCGTCCTGAAGGGCCTCTGTCTGATAATTCATCTGGGCAAAGAAAGACCGGGAAGTCTCCACAGATGAAATGGTATAGGGCTCTTCTGAAAACAGTGGAAGGCTGGCGTAGGGAAGTCCGTAAGCGGCGTCCAGTTCTCCTGACTGAAGGGCCATAGTGAGGGTATCTCCGTCTGTGATGGTCCTTACATAAATAGTATCCAGTTTCGGGGTCTGGCCCCAGTAATTTTCATTTTTCACCAGAATCAGACCCTGGTCCGTATTTATCTCAGTGGCAGTATAAGGGCCGGTCCCGGATACGTTTCCATCCTCTGTGATCCCTGCTTCCATATCGATGATACAGCCATAAGGATCTGCCAGATAATTCATCAGAGCCGGCACAGGCTCAGATGTGGTAATGGTAAGAGTCATGTCTTCCGCAGTGATCTCCTTTATTTTCAGATTCCCTTTTGCCCTGGCATGAACCTCTGTCAGATGGTCCAGACATTCCTTTACCGCCTGGGCGTCCAGACTTCTCCCGCTGGTAAACTGTATACCATCCTTTAAGGTGATCCGCCAGGTATTCTCATCTACATTTTCATAGCCGGAAGCCAGCCAGGGTTCCAGTTCCATAGAATCAGAATATCGGAACAAAGTCTCCCCAATGCCGTAGCGGATACAGGCCCAGCCGGAATATCCATTGTGGGGATCCACATCTGTCTCGTCATTTTCCGTGTTAAAAGTGGTATCTCCATAATAAAAAACCTTTTCCCCGGATGCAGACCCCTGCCCTGTGTTTTCTGTCCCAGAAGATCCGCATCCGGCCAGAAGGCCCGTGCTCATAGTCAGAACCAGCATAGCCGCCCATGTTTTTCTCCATAAGTTTTTTTCTTTCATTTTATTTCTCCTTTGCTCTCACAGTACAGAGTCTACCAGGATCCTGGTATATGCCTCTTTTGGATATTGTATCACTTCATCAGGCGTCCCCTGCTCTATGATCTTTCCCTGATACATGACCAGGACTCTCTGACACATATGCTGGACCAGAGCCAGATCATGGCAGATAAACAGAAGAGAAAGCTTTCTTTCCTTCTGAAGTCTTTTCAGCAGTTCCACGATCTGGGCCTGAACGGTTACGTCCAGAGCGCTGGTGGCTTCATCGCAGATCACCAGACCGGGATCCACAGCCAATGCCCTGGCTATGGCTGCCCTCTGGCACTCTCCTCCGCTTACTTCATGAGGATATCTCTCTCCAAGACTCCGGTCCAGTTCCACCTGTTCCAGAAGCTGATACATTCTTTCCCGGGCCCGGTCTTTTTTCATTCCCCGGTTCCTCATACTTTCCATGATCCCGTCTCCCAGGGTGCACCGAGGATCAAAGGAATCCTGAGGGGTCTGAAAGACCATCTGGAGCTTTGTGTATACAGCCTGTTTCTTTTTTCCTTTCAGTCCCAGTATTTCTTCACCCTCTAAACGCACGCTTCCCCTGTCCGGTTCCAGCAGTCCGGCGATGAGTCTGGCCGTGGTGCTTTTTCCGCAGCCGCTTTCCCCTACCAGACCCAGACATTCTCCCCTCATAAGGTGAAAACTCACATCTTCTACCGCAGGAAAAATGGATCTGCTCTTATAAAAAGTTTTTCTCAGATTTTTTACTTCCAGGATCTTTTCCATTCCTGTCTCCTGTACCTCCTGTTATCTCCGTCCTCTGTTCAGCCGAAGGACCGCTCCCAGCAGTTCCTTTGTATACTCCTGCCGGGGGCTTCCGGTGATCTCTTCCCTGGTCCCGTATTCCACCAGACGTCCCTGCCGCATCACCGCCACTTTATCTGCCATATGTTCTATCAGGCCGATATTGTGGGTAACGATCACAATGGACGTGCCGTACATTTCCCGCATTTTCATCATCTCTTTTACCACCTGGGCCTGGACAGTCACATCCAGAGCGCTGGTAGGCTCGTCAGTCAAAAGAAGGTCTGGCTTCAGTAGCATAGCCATCATAATGCCCACCCGCTGGTTCATTCCCCCGGAGAGCTGGAAAGGATAGCTTTTCAGGATTTCTTCTCCTCTGGAGAATCCCATATTTTTAAAGATTTCCAGAGCCCTTTCTTTAATCTCTCTGCGGCTGATCTTTTCATGCTCCAGAACGGTTTCATAAAGCTGTTTTTCAATGGTACGCACAGGGCAGAGGGAAGCCCCCGCATTCTGAAAGACCATTCCCATTTCCGGTCCCCGGATCTTCCGCAGTTCCTTTTCTCCTGCCTGGGTTATGCTCTGTCCTTTGTAGGAAATCTCCCCCTTTGTAACGGTTCCTCCCTTTTTCAAAAGTCCCATTGCAGCCCGGATCACTGTGCTTTTTCCGCTGCCTGACTCTCCTACGATACCCAGGATCTCTCCCGGCTCTATCTTAAGAGACAGATCCCGTACCACCGGCTTTCCGAAATAACAGACTTCCATATTGGAAATCTCAAGTAAGGGCTTTGTCATAAAGGCAGTTCCTCCTTTTTTCTCTGTCTTGGATCCAGCAGGTCACGGACCGTATCTCCCAGAAGGTTAAAGACCATAACCGTAAGGAAGATGGCACATCCCGGCGCCAGGATCACCCAGGGCGACGTCTGGAGCATACTCCTTCCGTTGCTCATCATAGATCCCCATTCTGCCGCAGGGGGCATTGCTCCCAGTCCCAGGAAAGAAAGTCCCGCGATCTCCATCATCATTGTTCCTATATCCAGAACTGCCGTGGTGACCACCGGCCCCGCTATGTTGGGGATCATATGTTTTAAAATGATTTTTCCGGTACCGGATCCTGCCAGCCGGGCAGCCTCGATATAGGGAGCATTTTTTATGGACATCACCTGGCTTCTGACGATCCTTGCGTACTTAGGCCAGGATATCAGAGCCAGAGCCGCCACTGCTCCGAAAAGTCCGCCTTTCAGGACGCTGGCTGCCGCAATGGCAAATACCATACCCGGAAATGCCAGAAAAACATCGGAAACCCGCATGAGAAAGGTGTCCAGTTTTCCTCCATGATAACCGCAGACTGTACCTGCCATACTCCCGGTCACCGTAATGATCAGTACCAGAAAAACTGCGGAAAATACCGAAGTCCTGGCTCCCATGATCACCCTGGAAAGCATATCTCTCCCATACCGGTCCGTCCCCAGCAGATGCTCTCTGCATGGTGCCAGAAGAGCCCTTCCCAGATCCTGTTCATAGGGATCATAAGGGGTAATATAAGGTGCAAGCACTGCCGTCAGCAGGATCCCCAGGACCAGAGCGCCGCAGACAACCAGCTTCAGCTTTGTCCAGTCTCTGGAAACTTTCTGTTTTCTTTTGCTCCTCTTTTTTTCTCTCACTGTGCTTCCTCCTGTCCAAGACGGATCCTGGGGTCCAGATAATGGCAGATCAGATCTGCCGCCAGGTTAATTACTACATAGATCACTGCCATCCAGATCACATAGGCCTGGATAACCGGATAGTCTCTCATGGTAATGGCGTCCACCGCCATCTTTCCCACGCCGTCCCACATAAAAATAGATTCCACGATAGCGGTTCCTCCCATCAGAGAACCAATGGAAAGAGCCAGCAGATTGATAATCGTCAGCATAGAGGCTTTCAGCACGCTGAAAAGCAGGATCCTCTTTTTCCGGATCCCCCGGGCTCTGGCTCCCTGGACATATTCCTGATCCAGTTCTTCCAGAACCGCGGCCCTTACCTGGCGGATATACTTGGAAGTCATAGCCAGAGCCAGGGTAACTGCAGGAAGGACAACACTTTTCCAGTCCCCTGTGTTTCCCATTACCGGAAAGATCTTTAATTTCAGAGAAAAGAAATAGATCAGCAGCAGGGCTGCGAAAAAGTTAGGCAGGGAATTTCCGATAAAACTGAAAAGCCGTATCAGATAATCCCAAAACCGGTTCTGCCTCACTGCCGCCAGGATTCCAAAAGGTATGGAAATCCCCACAGTCAGCAGAAGAGACACAACTGTCAGATAAATGGTGGCCGGCAGCTTGGAAAGAAAAGAAGAAAGAACCGGTTGTCCTGAAACAAAGGATTCTCCCATATCTCCTTTCAGCAGGTTTCCCAGCCATGTTACATACTGTTGGGTCACAGGTCTGTCCAGTCCCAGCTCCTGGCGGAGTTCATTTTTTTCCTCTGCCGACATAGCAATCCCCTGATTGCTTTCCATAATATCTACCGCATCTGCCGCCGACAGATTTGTAAGGATAAAAGACAGCAAAGTGATCCCCAGCAAAATCGGGATCATCTGGATCAGCCTTGTTATTACATATTTTTTCATTCTTTTTCACCTTGATCTGCTCTTAAAATACTCTTTTAGAGTATAAAGCTTTCGGGGATCTCTCACAAGCCCCTTAGGGGGTTGTTTTTTTATTCCTGCTTTTTCCTCTCGATCCCCTTCTTTTCAGACAGAAAAATACGGGGAGATAACCCCATCCCCCCGTTGAGATACTCTGCTGTTTTATCCCTTTACCGCAAAAAGGGCAAACAGCGCATCTGGATTATAAAATTCATCTTTTACTGTATAGATTTTCCTGCTGACACTAAAGTCCACTGACAGCCGCTCCACGCCCAGGTTTCCCAGGGTCTCCACATCCCAGGCAGGGCGGATACGGCTGCTGATAGGAAGCTGCCGTTTGATCTCCTCGCATTCTGCCATCATATCCAGTCCCAGTTTATTGTGGGTATGGTTTTTGGGGAGTTTGGAAGTGTCCGCAAAATTCACTGCCCCGTAGTTGGCGTCAAAGTTCAGCAGGATGCCGCCTTTTTTCAGCACCCGCAGCCATTCTTTATAGGCTCTGGCCGTATCCGGCAAAGTCCAGGTAAGATTTCTGGAGATCACAACATCAAAGGTCCCATCCTCAAAGTCCAGACTTTCTCCGTCCATGATCAGAAACTGACAGCCTGCCTTTTCTTCTTCCGCCAGTTCTCTGGCATAGCGGATCATATCCGGAGTCAGGTCCGTCCCTGTAACCTCATGTCCCATTTTTGATAAAAGAATGGTAAAAAAACCTGCCCCGCAGCCTACGTCCAGGATCTTCAGTTTCCCCTGGGGAAGGTACTTTTCGATCTCTTTCTGCCATCTTTTGGCAATAGGATCATGGAGCTCTGCCTTCCTCTGTTCTTTAAAGCCGCTGCTGCGTTTTGTCCAGTAATTGGTGATCCTCTCTTTCCGGTTATCCTTCTCCCGGGAAATCTTTCCATAGGCGATCATAGGACCGGATTCTTCTACCTGAAGACTTCCTGTCTGGTAAAGGATCACCCCGTCGTTTTCTCCGTAAGCTACTTCCAGGATATGGCCCTGATAGTCCTTGACCATTCCCAGAACCTCTCCTGCCCGGATCATATCTCCCGGCATTTTGTTTGGATACCACAGACCGTTCTGGGAAGCAGACTGGTAAATAATGTCCCTTACTTCCAGAGGATAATAAATCCTGTAATCCTTCTGTCCCAGGTAAACTCCCAGATGGCAGAGGATATTCCGGACATCCCGCCTGGTAGAATGGGACTCCTCCCTGGTCCAGGCTCCCATACCTCCCCTTTCAATAAGGATACTGGGGATCCCGTAAGCATAAGCCGCATAATTATAACAGCCTCCCTTTGCCACTGTAGAGCAGACCATATAGGGGACGTCCACCTGCTGGGCCATCTCCCTGGATACCTTTACTGTCTCTTCCGACGCCTGTCCCGCATAATACACATAGGGGGCAAGCTGCTCATAGCTGTCACCGCTGTGAAGATCAATATAATAGTCTGCCACAGGAAACAGTTCTTGCTCGATCCCCCAGGCCAAACGTTCCATCTGGGTTCCCCTTGGATTTCCCGGGAATACCCGATTTAGGTTTTTCCCGTCTTCATAACCGAAGCTTCCGCTTCGTTTTTCAAAGGCTTCTCTGTTTATTACTTTCACGATCACCACTGTTCCGGCGATCTTCTCCGTCTTTAACCGGTCGGCCAGCTCTACGGCCGCCTGGATCCCTACATACTCCTCTGCGTGGACCCCCGCAGTGATCAACACTGTCTTTCCCGGTTCTTCTCCATTTAAGATCGTAACCGGAAGCTGAAACTCTCCATCTCCAAGAGAAAGGAAGCCGCTGACTCTCTCCCCTGGTTTTACCTTAAAACTTCCTAACTGAAAAATTCCATTTTCGTTCATAATTTTATCCCTATCTCTGTCTTTTCGTCAAAGGCCCCGCTGCAGGCAGCAGATCCCCAGCACTCCAAGACCGGGGCATCTGACCTTTATAAAATTTCATTTTCTTTCTCAGGGGACATGTATGTCCCGTCTAACAGGGTCAGTTTATCAAAAATTTAACAGGCCCACAAGCCCGGCGGGGGGATATTTTTCTTTTGCAGTAAAAAGAAGAGGCCGCCCATAAGCTGCGCCAGCCTCTTCTTTTCTATACCATTTTTATTATTTTCTGTAAATAATATCTTCTCTGCTCGGTCCGTTGGAGATCATGGTGATGGGGAAGCCGATCTTCTCTTCCACGAACTCAATGTATTTCCGGCAGTTTTCCGGCAGATCTTCGTATTTCTTAATGCCTCTGATATCGCATTTCCATCCCGGCAGGACCTCCAGTACCGGTTTTGCTTTTTCCAGAAGATGTGTGGTTGGGAATTCTGTGGTCACTTCCCCGTCAATTTCATATCCCACACATACAGGGATCTCGTCCAAGTATCCCAGTACGTCCAGTACCGTAAAGGCCACGTCTGTGGTTCCCTGGATACGGCAGCCATATTTAGAAGCCACACAGTCAAACCATCCCATTCTTCTGGGACGTCCGGTAGTTGCACCGTATTCTCCGCCGTCGCCGCCTCTGCGTCTCAGCTCATCT
>DWUX01000085.1 GCA_019120545.1 Candidatus Blautia stercoripullorum
TCGCGCTCCACCAACTGAGCCACTCGCGCATGTTACCTGTGCTTTCGTAAGCACAGGTAATAATATAGCATGAACTTTAAAAGTTGTCAATCCTTTTTTGAAAAAAATTAAATTTTTGTCCTTAAATAGAATTTTCAAATTTTTGGATGTTTTCTACTTTACCGATAACAACCAGGATATCGTCTCTGCCAATCCGATATTGAGGTAAGATTTCTGTCTCTGTATTGCCTGCAGTTTCGATGGCTATGATATTCAGGCCGTATTTTCTCCGGATATTCAGATCTTCTACACTGATCCCGGCTATACGGCTGGTGGCAGGAATCTGCTGGATTTCCACTTCATTGCTCAAAGCAATAAAATCTAGAAAATTATTGTTGGCGATCAGACGTTTGCCCAGACGAAGGGCCATATCTCTTTCCGGATATACTACTTCGGCGCCGATTTTTTCAAGGACTGCTCCCTGGTCACTGCTGATGGCCTTGGCAATAACATGGGGAACGCCAAGGCTTACTACGTTGAGAGTAGTAAGAATACTGGTGTCGATTTTCTCGCCGATACATACAATAACAGTGCCGCAGTTCTGAATTCCGATTTCCTGCAAGGTATCCTTAGAAAGATTGTCTGTGACAAAAGCATATTCTGTATAATGCCGGAGTTCTCTTACTTTTTCCTCATTACAGTCTACGACGATTACTTCCTTCTCTGCCTCAGCGAGAGTTTTTGCAAGGGCTGTGCCGAAACGACCCAGGCCGATCACTCCAAAAGTTGAAGATTTCCAGTTTTTCATTGATTTTTCCTCCTTAACCAATAGTAATAGATTCTTCTACATACCGGGCGGCAGGAGCAGGACGGTCCACCCACATGGAAAACAGGGTAAAGGCCCCAAGTCTGCCGATAAACATGACAAGTATGATAACAAATTTGCTGAGGGGGATCAGGTCGGGAGTGATTCCCGTAGAAAGTCCCACAGTTCCAAATGCTGACACTACCTCAAACAAAATCTGTATGAAGTTAAGTCCGGGTTCCAAAATACAGAGCAGGAATGTTGCTGTGCAGACCACCAGGATAGACAAAAGGGTGATTACATAAGCCTTGTTGATCCTGTCTGCTGGGATGGACCGGCGGAAAGCTTCAAAATTTTTCTTTGTTACAAGGCTTCTGACGGACTGGATCAATACAAAAAAAGTGCTGGTCTTAATACCGCCACCGGTAGAACCGGGAGAGGCACCGATAAACATCAGTATGATCAGGATGAAAAGCCCTGCGTTTGTAAAATTACCTATAGGGTAGGTGGAAAAACCTGCCGTTCTTGCAGAAACACTGTGAAAAAAGGCACCCAGCCAGGAGATATCTTCTGTTGCTTTCAAAAGGAGCGTACCTGCTGCCAGAAGGATAATACTGGTTGTGATCACTACTTTGGAATGGAGCGTGAGCTTTTTGAAAGACCGATGTTTTAAAATATCCAGTATTACTAAAAAACCCAGACCTCCAAAGATGATCAGGCCGCAAGTAGTAAGGTTCAGGAGAATATTATTCTGGTAAGGAATCATATTCTGAAGACCTCCGAAAATATCAAAGCCGGAATTATTAAACGCGGCGATAGAGTGAAAAATACTTGTGCCTATAGCTTTTGGCAGAGGATAGTCCTGAATAAATACAAGAAAGCTTAATACAGCACCGGTCAGCTCAAAAAAAAGAGTCATAAAGAGCACAGATTTTACCAGACGGACAATTCCTTTTACCCCGCTGACATTCAGGCCTTCCTGGGCCAAGAGACGTCCCTTTATTCCGATATGCTTTCCTACCGCCAGGATCAGTCCTACGCCTACAGAAGTCACTCCCAGTCCTCCGATCTGGATAAGAAAGGCCACGACGCCCTGACCGAAAGGTGTAAAATGATCAGCAGTATCTATGGCGATCAGGCCGGTGACACATACTGCGCTGGTGGATGTAAAAAGGGCATCAATAAAGCTTACTTCTGCATCAGATCTTACGGAGACCGGAAGCAGCAGCAATAACGTACCGAACAGGATCGCTGCTGCAAAACCAAGGGTGATCAGCCGTCCTGCAGGCTGCCTTTTAAAAAAAAGAATGAAACGGTTCATGAGATTTCTGCCGTTTGTTGCGGCAAGTAACTCCTCCTCTCTGCTGTTGCAGTTTTTTGAATGAAAGTCTGATTTTTTAGAAACTTTCATGTTAGGACGATTATAGCAAATGCTATAAAAAACTCAAGAGATAATAACAAAACTTAACATAGACTTTACTTTTGATTTTGGGCATATTGAACGGGTATTTTCAGAGTATTGGAAAAGGAAAAAGTTCTTTACCATGATAAAGTCTTTGCTTTCAGAATAAACTGTGCTATAATGAAATACAATAAAAATACGAGAAGGGTATTTGAAACAGGCGGGGAAATCCGTTAAAGAGGAGGTTGTTTTGCTATGAAAATGATTTTTGCTATTGTGCGGAAAGAAGACGAAGGTTTTGTAATTGAACGTTTGAATAAAGAAAAGATCAGTGTGACTAAGCTTTCCAGTACAGGTGGATTTCTGAGAAAGGGAAATGCGACTTTAATGATCGGTACGGAAGACGAAAAGGTGGATTTCGTAATAAATGTGATCAGAGAGGAGTGCTCCAGAAGACAGGAAGTTATGATCAATCCATCTTATTCATCAGGCTCAAAAGGACCGGTGCTGGGATATACGGCACCGCCGGTCAGCGTAGAAGTAGGAGGAGCCACTGTTTTTGTGGTAAATGTGGAGCAGTTTTTGAAGCTTTAGAGAAAAATATTTTCCGTAAGCAGGCGGATTGCCAAATGTACCTTGAGAAAATCTTTATGAGATGATAAAATTATCTGACGGAGTAATCTGTAAATCTGTGTTCTGCACAGAAAATTACTAAGGAAAACGGAGGATTTGCTATGAAGAAACTTAAGGTGGTAAAAGGTGCGAAATGTATGGCTTGTCTGGAATGCGTAAGAGCCTGTTCAACAAGCTTTTACAAAGAATTTGATCCGGATAAGTCCTGTATCCAGATCGTAGACAAAAACGGGGATGCTAAGCCTATGGTCTGCGTACAGTGCGGAAAATGTGCGAAAGCCTGTCCTGAAGAGGCCATCACTCAAAACGCAAAAGGTGTGTACATGGTAAACAAGAAAAAATGTACAGGATGCGGAAAATGTGTGGAGGCCTGTCCGTTCGGTGTTATGGTTAAGGCTGAGGATTCACCGGTGAGCAGCAAGTGTATCGCCTGTGGTATTTGCGCAAAAGCTTGTCCAGCCGATGTCCTGGAGGTTGTAGAAGCATAATTTTTACAGAAAGTACATAGGGGCATGCCATTCTTCTAAAGATTTATGGCATGCTCCTTTAATTTGCAAAGGTCTGGTCTCAAAGCAGAAAAAGCAGACTGCCTGCAGACCGGCAAAGGAGAGATGAGGTGAAAAGTATGGAAAAGCATAGAGAATGGATCCGGTCATGGTTTGACGGACTGGGGCTTTCCCTGCTGTATACAAAACCTGAAGGAGATATCAAAGGAGTCATCCAGATCTCTCACGGAATGTGCGAGAACAAGGAGCGGTATCTTCCTTTTATGGAATATCTGGCAGGAAAGGGATATGCCGCAGTGATCCATGACCACCGGGGACATGGAAAGAGTGTCAGGAGAACAGAAGATCTGGGATATTTTTACGGAGGCAGGGATAAAGGGATCGTAGAAGATCTTCATCAGGTGACCTGCTGGATCAAAGAGCAGTTTCCGGGAAAACCTGTTTATATGCTGGGACACAGCATGGGATCTCTTGCTGCCAGGGTTTATCTGAAGGATTATGACAGAGAACTGAAAAAACTGATCCTGACCGGACCGCCCAGCGCGAACCCTGCAGTGGATCTGGGACTGCTCCTGGCGCTGCTCCAGAAAAAGCTGAGAGGAGGACGGCACCGGAGCAGGCTCATTCAGGCTCTGGCCTTTGGTCCGTATGCCGCCAGATTTCCGGGGGAAGGATCCGAATCGGCCTGGATCTGCTCGGATAAAAAGGTGATAGAGGAGTATGATCAGTCGGAATATTGCGGCTTTGTTTTTACTGCAGATGCTTTTCTGGGATTGTTTCTGCTTTTAAAGGGCACATACAGTCCGAAAGGATGGAAAATGAAAAATCCCCAGCTTCCCATACTGTTCCTGGGAGGAGAAGTGGATCCCTGCATTGGCGGGGGGAGGAAGTTCGTGAAACAGCTTCAGTTTTTGAAGCGCGTAGGTTATCACCATGTAACGGGAAAAATGTATCCGAAAATGCGTCATGAGATATTGAATGAAGTGGAAAAAGAAAAGGTATATGTAAATATCCTGTCTTATCTGAATAAATGAAGATTTCAGAAAACAAGCTACCGCATGAAATTTATATCAGGAATATTTATACATTTTATAGGAACATGTCCAGTATAAAATGTATAAATATTCTCGAT
>DWUX01000086.1 GCA_019120545.1 Candidatus Blautia stercoripullorum
CCGGTTTCTCCCCGGCTTCGATCTGTTTCTTCATTTTGTCTACCGGACTTTCATAGATAAATGCATCAAAGCCTTTGCTGATCAGCTTATCTCTCAAAAGTTCTGCCGGATTGGTCCCTCCTGCCATGCCCATGGCTTTGGCCAGAGCGGACATACCGCTTTCTGCCCCTTTCACATGAACGATCATGATCCTTTTATATCTTTTCGGAGTAACAGGCAAAACCTCTTTGTCTTTATATTTTACCAGCGTAATACTGTCCCGGCTGATGGCTTTCTGCATATCCTTGTGTTCCTGGCTGCCAAGAACACCGTCTAAAGCCTCCGGTGCCGGCACCAGTTCTTCTTTTGCCTTTTTATGAAGACCTAAGTGGGCTTTCAGCCCCAGGATACGCTCCAGAGCTTCTTCCATTCGCTCTTCGCTGATGGTTCCATTTTTGTATGCTTCCAGCATAGTGGTAAAATCTTCTTCCGGGTCATTAAAAAACAGGAACATATCGCAGCCTGCATTAATGGTCCTTGGAAGCATATCTTTTCTCTTCATACGGTCTGTCATACCTACCATGTGGGAGGCGTCTGTAACCACCATACCGTTAAAGCCCAGTTTATCTCTTAAAAGGCCCTGCATGATCTCCGGGCTTAAAGTAGCCGGCATCATATCTTCGTCTTTCAGATCCGGATTGATAGCCTTTGCATACTTAGGAAGCATGATATGCCCTGCCATAATGGCATCCAGGTCATTCTCGATCAGGGTTTTATAAACCAGTCCGTAGGTTTTATCCCATTCCTCAACATCAAAATAGTTTACGTTATTGGAGAGATGGGCATCTCTGAAATCCTGGCCGTTTCCGGGAAAGTGTTTGGCCGCACAGGCAAATCCCGGATTTTCATGAGCGCCTTTTACATAAGCCGCGCTCATCTTTGCCACCCGTTCCGGGTCATTTCCAAAAGCCCGGTTTACTACCTCTGTATTCTGCCAGTTGTAGAGAATATCACAGACAGGAGAAAATGCCATATTACAGCCGATAGCCGCTGCCTCTTCATTGGACATTTTTCCAAGAGCGTAGGCATATTCCTCTTTCCCTGTAGCGCCGATCTTTACGCCGTTGCCGATATAAGTTCCGTCTGCACAGGCTCCGTTGCCTCCTGCTTCTGTATTGCAGGCAATAAATACGGGAACCTTTGCGTATTTCTGCAGCTTCCGGTTCTGTTCCTGAATCGCTTTTCCCGGCGCCGGATTATAGCGGCAGCCCCCTAAATGATATTTCTCCATTAATTCTTTCAGATATTCTTCGTCATGAGAGGAAGTGAGCTGGAAAAACAGCTGTCCTACCTTTTCTTCATCACTCATCCCCTTAATTGTCTCTTTCACCCACTGACAGTCCTCATCAGACAGATAATAAGGTCTTGCCTTTAAATCAACCATAGCCTTCTCCTTTCCTGAAACGCATATACTCACTATATTTACTGATACTATTGTAACACCTCTGAATTCTGACAGTTAGAACAATATCCTTCTATTTACGTAATATCTTTTGTTTTATCTTTCAATTACTCCCGCATACTCAGCATTTCCATAGGGGGAGTCTTCAGATTCCTTTCCATAAAGATCCAGGACAAGCCCAGCATACCCGCCAGAAGGAACAGGGGGACTCCTATATACACCAGATTTCCCGTTTTCAGATCCTGCTGTTCCAGAGCCTCCAGATCTTCCTGAGAAGGCTCCTGTTCCTGCCAAGTACTGTATTTCATGCTGTATCCCTGTGTCTCCTCCCGGTCCAGTCCGTCCTTTACCCAGGCGTACAGCCCCATACTGATAAGGCTGCCGGTCAGAGCAGCAAAAAGGGTAAATATCAGAATACCTCCAAGAAGAGACTTGCGGCACTGGTTCCTGGTCATTCCCAGGGATCTTTCGATAGCCGTGCGTCTTTTCTGCTTCACAATAAAGAAATATACCAGAAGCAGAAGGATCCCGGCAGCACAAAGAAGCCCGGTCACAGCCAGAAGTGCAGCCGTATTTCCAGCAGCCTCCAGTTCTCTTCGCACCTGTTCGTATCCGTTATCATCAAACTGGATTTCCAGGAAATCACTGTTCTCTGTTTTTTGAAAATCCTCCAGAAAATCAGCAGACGACCCGTTTGGGATCTGAAAGGATGTGGTCCCCGTCTGCATAGGTCCGTATTTGACAATATTGTTTTCATCAGAAGCCTCCACAGATTTTGCCGGTATCAGGATCATATCCTCTGTAAGCTCTACAGCGTTTATATCTTTCTCTCCCGAAGGCGTATACTGATAAAATCCTACGATCTCATAATCTGCCTCCCAAAAGGCGGGATACACTTCACCCTGGGCGTTCAGAAGGCCAAAATCACGCATCAGCCACAGATAGCCCGGCGCATCTCCATAATCGGTGAAATACAAAGATAAAGGAAGCTCGTCTCCTATCCCGAGGCTGTTTCTCTGAGCAAAGGATTGAGAAATCATACAGACGTTCTTTCCCTTCTCAAACTCCTCCTGGGAAATCTCCCGTCCTTCCAGGACTACACTCTCCTTATTGTGGAAGCTTGGAAGAAGCCCCAGGGAGTTTACCGGCAGTACAAAGGACGTCTTGTAAAATTTTTCAATGGCTTCGATAGTATTCAGCCAGTAAACGCCCCTTCCGGTTTCATAAAAGCCGTCGGTCACTTCCTCCCACATTTCATTGCTTTCCCCTGCCTTCTCTTCCAGATCCGCAAATTTCCCCGATATCCTTTCCCCTGTCTCGGTGCATTGGGATGTAGCCGGGCCGGTGCCATATGGTATACATTCGACAGCCACCTCTTTTCTGTCCGGATGGCTGCTTCCAGCGGGCCGTAAAGCGGCGATATATGTCTTTCCTTTCTCCATAGACGGCGGATCCGGATTGTTATGGTCGCAGAACCAGCACTGGGTACTGCCCCTGGCATCACCGTACAATACCCGCCGGATGTCCACCTGGACCGGCTGGGAAGGTACGCAGTCCTCCACAGGAGAAATCTCCGCTATAAAAATCCCCAGCATAGCCATACTCTCGTCCCAGGCCAGAGAAGAATCCGGCATCCAGGAACCGTAAACCGGCCGTTTCTCCGGTCCTGCCAGATAATCTGCATCGTCAAAATCCAGTATACTCTCCGGAAGGATCTCTTCATAAACAGGATGATCAAAATATGTATAACTCTTTGTTCCAGCATCCCATGAAGGAACGGCTTCCATAAGATTTTCCTTCTGCCGGACCATACCGATGGTGGTAAAGGTCTCCTCTGCCTGGCGTATCTTTTCCCCTGTTTCCAGCCAGAGTCTCAGGCCCAGGGTGAGAAGGACTGCAGAAGCCCCCAGAAAAAGAAAGAACAACAGAAGTTTAAAAGGCGTGCGCAGCATCTGCCGGATACTGTTTTTCATGGCTTTTCACCTCTTCTCTCCGTAAGTCTGCCGTCTTTCATGACATACACCACATCTGCCTGGGCGGCAATGTCCAGATCATGGGTTACGATCACCACACAGTAGTTTTCCCGACGTACCAGATCTTTCAGAATATCCAGGACTATTTTCCCATTTTCCGAATCTAAATTTCCTGTAGGCTCATCTGCCAGTATAATGATTGCTGTAAGATGGGGCTTTCCACTGTCTCTTACCATCGTGCGATACCAACTTTGCGGAATTACATTTCCAGATATGTTCAGCTTCGCATTTTCATCTACGATTGTATTTCCTGTACTGTATATACCTCTATCCATAATGGCTACCTGCTTTCTTCAGCACCGCTCGGTGTTTTATCCTTGAACAACTTCGTCATATCCTGATCTGCTCTTTTTGCAGTCACGGCAAGGCTATAAATGAAAAGCAGAAATATAATCAATGCAACAATAATTACCCCTTTAATCATCGCTTCGTCTTCCAAAACAAAAGAGGACTAAGCCAGTTAGCAAAAATCTAACCTACTTAGTCCTCGATATTTTATTTTACAGTATACTGCCGGCCAAACTGACCGTTGCAGACAAAGATAGCCCACAAGGAATTGAAAAGTTGTAAAGTTGGACTAAATGGCTAGAGTTCCAATCATCTCAAGTCTGCACCAGTCCTATTCTAATCAAAATCTATTCCCAGGCTATAAATCCTGCACCATTTCTGGTATAATAAAATAAGACCAAATCAGCGCAAACCCTTTATTTATCAGGTCTCTGCTAACTTAGTCTTATTTTAACACGTGCCCCGCTGCCGGACTGACCGATGACCGCATAAAGCTTTCCCTCTTCAAAGATGCAGAAAGCAAAACTTCTGAAAGCTGTCTTGAATTTCTGTAAGTACCGATCACTTTCAGGCTGGCCCTTCCCAGAGGCAGAAACTGAAAGGAACCGTCGTCGCTCTTATATTTAATCTGGCAAAGAGACAGTTCCGGACTGTCTCCAGGCTCTATGCCGTAAAGTTTTCCATACTGTTCATCCACGGTACAACAGGGCTCCCTGCCGACAAGATAGCTGACATCACAGTCCTTGGCAAAAGAAAAGTCCTCTTCCTCAAGACCGGCGAAAGCAGCCAGAGAATTGGCGGCTTTTATAGTGGTATCGCATTCCAGTACAGGTCCCGCTTCTTCCTTTTCTTCCCTGTTTCCCCGGCCTGGGCAGTATAAACCAGATCTCTGATCCCACTTTCTGCAAAAGCATCAAACTGTGCCGCCCTGATCTCCAGACCAATATCTTCGCTGCCGTTGTCATTAGTGATCTTTACCGATACAGGAAGCTTCTCTCCAAGGGTCTCCAGAGCATTCCGGATATTTTCCAGATTTCCCATATAGATTCCCAGAAAAAGAAAGAGGAAAGCCCCTGCCGCCGCTGTCAGCAGACTGAAGCCCTTTCTTCGGCAGATATTACGGAAAATCTCTCTGAACAAAAACATAACTGTCACCTCCTGCATAAAACAAAATGCCATTCTCTTCTATAGCTGTCCTATAGAAAAAGAATAGCATTCTAATCTGGATTCTATCTGTATTTTGTCTGAAGTTTATCTGAAGATGCCACATCCTCAGATATCTTCTATGTGTCATTTTCTTCCTTGCCGCTGATTAAAAGGACAGGGCCAGGATTGCTGCGATCCCCAGGCAGACGGTTACGATCATTTTCAGCAGATCCGATATTTTTCCTGTTTCCCGCCATCTTTTTACAATTTCCGGCATTTTCCACAGGCAAAATCCAAAAATGATCACGATGATCCATTGGTACATTCTGATATTCCTCCTATTTCCGTAAAATTTCTTTTCAACCGCAGGCAGATACAGAAACCGTCTTCTGTATTTTCTGCCTTATACGGGATTTTCTGAAGCTCTAAAGCCCTCTTTACCAGATACAGCCCCAGGCCGG
Organism: Candidatus Blautia stercoripullorum; assembly: GCA_019120545.1. Classification (GTDB taxonomy): domain Bacteria; phylum Bacillota; class Clostridia; order Lachnospirales; family Lachnospiraceae; genus Blautia; species Blautia stercoripullorum. The sequence continues at coordinate 5,370 of DWUX01000086.1, forward strand.
ATCCTCCGGTCGCCTTATTTCTGGATCCTTCTACCCGGTAAAAAGCCTGAAACAGCCGGGGAATCTTTTCTTTTGGGATCCACACCCCGGTATTTTCCACCGCAAGCCGGCAATACATCGGTTCTTCCTGTTCTTTCCGGACAGAAATCCGGATCTCTTCTCCCGGGGGAGAATATTTCACGGCATTTTCCAGGATATTCTCCAGGGCGCTTTTTAAAAGTTTGGGATCCCCCAGAACTTTAAAGGAGTCCGGCAAGGAGACTTGGAGCCTCAGCCCTTTGTCCTCTATAAGATCTTCATAAGGCTCATAACTCTCCCGGAGGATCTGAGAAAGTTCCAGCTTGCGGATCTCTCTCCGCTTTCCGGTCTGTTTTTTCCATACGGGATACCTCCAGGATCTTCAGGATCCGGGACTCCATTTCTTCCACGGTCTTCAGGGATTTTTTCAGATATAAGTCCCGGTCCTGATAGGCGCCTACCTGATACAACATGCCTGTAAGCTGCCCTTTTTATATCCCACCCCTCTTATATTTCTGATCACATCTTCTCCTAATTTTTTCCGGATATTTTTAATGTGGGTATAGATAATGGCGTCCTCACAGTCATAATCGTATTTCCACAGTTTTTCCATAATATATTCCTTCGTCATGATCCGGTGAGGATCCGAAAGAAAAAGGCCCAGCCCCTCCAGGCCGTCTCCTGCCGTCACTGTCCGGTAACCCTCGTTTTCCAGAAATACCGATAGCATCTCTGCGATATCCTTTTCATCTTCCACGATCAGTATGGTCTTCATCGCTCATGCCTCCTCTTCTAGTCGAGTATACCATAAAGTGGAGAGCCAAGCGAGCATTTATGTTCATTTGGCGACCGCCCATGATACTGCCGTTCATCGACCGGTATTCCATAATCAAGGAGCCATGGGAGCATTTTTATCTTCAGCCGATCACCCGGAATTCCTTCCATTTTCCCTTTTTGAACCGGATCCAGAACAGTAAAGCCCGCAGTCCCCAGTCCAGGCACATGGCAAGGGCTACGCCGATAACTCCCAGATTCATCCAGATACCGAAGATCACAGAAAAGACGACTCTGCAGAAAATAGTTGAAAAAATACTGACGTACATAGTAAACTTTACATCTCCTGCCGCCCGAAGGCCGTTGGAAAGAGCTCCGGAAAGAGGATAAAACAAAGCGTTAAAAATATTGTGGATCAGTATCAGCACAAAGGTCAGCTTTCTCGCCTGCGGAGACAGAGCATATCCCTGAAGGACCAGAGGGGATATTAACAGGATCAGTCCGTTCCACACCACAGAGGCCAGGAAAGTGATCCGAAGAAGCTTTCTCATATAGTAATCTGCCGCCTGCCGGTCTCCTGCCCCCATACACTGGCCGATAACTGTGATAAAGGCCAGTCCCAGTGCTGTCCCCATAAGAGCTGCCACAGACCAAAAACTCTGGGCTACGCCGTTGGCAGCGATCTGTACTGTCCCGAACAAGGCGGTAATACTGCTTAAAGCTACTTTGATCAGCTGAAATAGACCGTTTTCTATGCCGTTTGGCACAGCGATCCCCAGTATCTTCCGGATCATATTCCCTTTCCAGCACAGGATCTTTCTCCAGACCAGATAAACTTCATTGCTCTTTTTGAAACACAGAATGATGATCACAACTCCTGAAAAACTTCTGGATATCAGGGAGGGATAGGCCACTCCCGCTACTCCGGCATGGAGGAGAAATACCCCTATAGCATTTCCCGCCACATTGATCCCGTTGGCAGCCAGAGAGAGGTACATGGTAACATTGGTCTTTCCCATGCTTCTGTAAATAGCCGCTCCTGCATTATATATAGCAATGGCCGGATAAGAGTAGGCAGAGATCCTCAGATAGGTAACACAGGCATCCATAACATCTCCTTCCACTTCTCCGAATAAAAGTCCTAGTAGCCGGCGGTTTAAAAGCAGGATCACAGCCATAAGGACAAGAGAAAACAAAGCGGAGATCATCACAAGCTGACCTGCGGACAGACTGCTTTTTTCTTTCTCTCTGCTGCCGATATACTGGCTGACCACTACAGAGCCTCCTGCGGACAGGGCAGAAAATAAAAACAAAAATACCGTATTAAACATATTTACCAGGGACACCCCGGATACCGCCGCCTCTCCCGCATAGCTGACCATAAAAGTATCCGCTACCCCTACCAGCACGCTTAAAAGCTGTTCCATAAAAAGGGGGACCAGCATAATTTTCAAAGCCTGGTTGGAAAAGACCTTCTGTTCCTCTCTTATCTGATTTTTAGGTTCTATTATTTTATTAAGTAACACATTCATAGCAAAGAACGGAAAAATTTTTCCGAAAAGCACTCCTTCCTGTGATTGGTTTTTGTCCAGAAAATTATAACCAGGAAGCTCTTTTGCGTCTAATGCTTTAATTTCATACAGAAAAATGCCCGGCAGGCATGGGTTCAAAACTCATGTCTGCCGGGCAGATATATTAGCTTATACGTCAAAGCAGCCTCCGCCTACGAATTCCCGGAGTATGGAGTTATGAGGGATGGCCTCGCTGGGCACTCCTACAAAATAATCCAGAAATTTCAGCAGACGTTTTGCCTCATTATATTCCGGTTCTCCAGGCTGTATGGAAAAAAGCAGAGGTTCTGCATACAGTTTTAAAACTGCCAGTTCATAGATCAGAGCAGAATTAAACATCACATCTGCAGACTCCTGGTATGGGAAAATGTTCTCCTCTTCTCCCCGCCGTACAGAATTCCACATGGCGATGGTTGCCTTTGCAGAAGCCCCTCTGGTCCTGGCGTCCCGGACGATCCGCCGTATAAGTCTTCCGTCTGTGGTAGGGATCCGGTTATGTTCATCAATGTTCAGCTGGGTAAGGGCGCTGATATAGATCCGGAATTTACTCTCAGCAGGAAGGCTGAAACTCAGCTTATCATTGAGACAATGGATCCCTTCGATCACCAGTACGTCATCCGGGCCTAACTGAAGCAGATCTCCTCTGTATTCCCTCTGTCCTGTTTTAAAATTGAAAGAAGGCATAGATACTTCTTCTCCTCTGAGAAGGGCTGTCATATCCTCATTAAACTGCTTCACGTCAATGGCTTCCAGACATTCAAAGTTATAGTTTCCCTCTTCGTCCAGAGGCGTCTCTTCCCGGTTGACAAAGTAATTGTCCACAGCAATAGGATGAGGCTTCAGTCCATGGGCGGAAAGCTGAATGGAAAGCCGGTGGGAAAAAGTAGTCTTTCCCGAAGAGGATGGACCTGCGATCATAACAAATTTCCTGGTCCTGTCATTAGAGATCCTGTCTGCGATCTGAGAGATCTTGGACTCCTGGAGAGCCTCTGCGATAAGGATCAGTTCATTGGCTCCCTTTTTGCTGATCTGTTCATTCAGGTCTCCAACTGTATCTGCTCCTATCATCTCCCCCCAGCTTGCCGATTCTTTCTGGACCTGAAAAAGTTTTGTCCAGGGTTTAAAAGGAGGTACTGACTGGGGATCCTCCCTTTCCGGAAGCTGGAGCACCAGTCCCTGATCATAGGGATAAAGTTCAAAGTATTTCAGATAACCGGTGTGGTTCACCATATAGCCATAGAAATAATCTTCGAAATCTTCCAGACTGTAGATATTTACCCGGGATCCCCGGCGGAAATGAAAAAGCTTTTCCTTGTCATACATATGGTGGCGGTGAAAGATCTCAATAGCCTCTCCTGTACCTACACTTCTTTTCCGAATAGGAATCTTTCGCTCCGCCAGTTCCAGCATATAAGCTTTCACCTGTGCCAGAAATTCCGGTGTGATCTCCACATCTCCGTCAATGGTATAGTAATATCCGGAACCCACCGAAAAATGCAGGGTCACCTTCCGTATCCTGTCATGTCCTCCTACATGATATACTGCTTTCAGTAAAAGGAGGGAAGCACTTCTTTTATAGGTTTTATGACCGATCTCATCTGCCAGAGTGATAAATTCCAGCTCACCGTCTTTTTTCAGCTTTTTATGGAGTTCACAGAGCTTTTTATCTTTCATCACCAGGACGATGGGATATCTGGTGCTTCCCTGAAAATCTTCCACGATCTTACCGTAAGGGGTGCCGTAGGGATATTCTCTTTGTTTTCCCAGGATCTTTACGGAAATCATTTTTCCCTTCATCATGCCTCTCCTTTCCTGTCAGAAACTTATATTGCTTTACAGGGATGCTGTACCTTCATTTTTACAGTTTCAAGTTCCGGGAGCATTTCTCTTAATTCTTTTTCCATATAATCCATAAAAATGTATTCTGTGCCGTAATGGCCGGCGTCTATAATACATACTCCCTGAGCCACTGCGTCTATAGAGGAGTGATAATCCATATCTGCCGTAACATATACATCAGCGCCTGCCTGGAGCACAGCAGGCATGAGACTTTTCCCGGAACCAGTGCAGACAGCGGCCTTCTTCACTATTTTATCCGGATCACCGTAGATCTTTACAAAAGGAAGGGAGAGCTTTTCTTTTACAAATCTGCCGAAGTCCTCCAGTGTCTGAGGTTTGGTGAGATTTCCAACTCTGCCAAGACCTTCTTTTTGTCCTTCCCGGTCGTAAGTAACTTCCAGGATCTCCCGCTGGGTAAGTTCCAGATAGTCCGCGCTCAGATCCGCCATTCCCAGCACATCAAAATTCGTATGCATAGCGTAATAGGAAATGTCATTCTTTATCAATCCTATGATCCGCCGGCCGATAAAATTATCTGCAGTCACCTTTTTAATCCCGGAAAAGATCAGAGGATGATGGGTAATGATCATATCTGCATCTGTCTTCACTGCTTCCTCCAGACTCTCGTCAGTCACGTCCAGAGCAAGAAAAACTTTTTTTACCTCTTTCTCAGGATCTCCTACAAGAAGTCCCGGATTATCCCATTCTTCAGCAAAAGAAACAGGATATTTTTCCTCTATCTTTTTTATAATTTCTTTACACTTCATAGTAGGCAAGGGCCTCCTCTCTGTCTTTAATCTCTGCGGCCAGCTCTTTGCTCCGCTTCTTTGCGGAAGGCGTATCTACACGGGAAAGCTTTTCCAGAAGCTCTTTTGTCTCCCGGTCCTCTTTTTCCAGGAATTCTTTTAACACCGGATGCCGGGTTTCCAGAAGCTCTTTTCCGTAAAGATATTCTGCTTTTTTTGTATACTTCATCTGTCCCTGAACAGCTTTCATCATAGGATAGTATTTTCCGTCTTCCTCCACCATATCCTCTTTGATGACCGCATAACCATTTTCAGCCAGAAACCGGCGGAAATGGCCGATCTCTGACTGAGGCTGGAGGATCAGTTCTTTCATATCTTTCACCACATTTTCTCCCTGGGTAAGGATCTTCTCCATAAGAGGCCCGCCCATACCTGCGATCACCAGACACTGGGCTTCCCCTGGCTTTAAAGCTTCCACACCGTCAGAAAGCCTGGTTTCTATGTAGTCTTCCAATCCCCATTCCCGGATATGCTCCCTGGCCCGCAAAAGGGGTCCCTGGTTGATATCCATGGCAATGGCTCTTGGGATCTGTCCTTTTTGTATTAAATAAATGGGAATATATCCGTGGTCGCAGCCTACATCTGCCAGTACCAGTCCCGGACTTACCAGGGCTGCCACAGCGCTAAGCCGCCGGGATATCTGTATCTCTCTCATGATCATTCCTTAATCCAGATAATCCTTCAGTTTCCGGCTGCGGCTTGGGTGGCGGAGCTTTCTCAGGGCCTTGGCCTCGATCTGACGGATACGTTCTCTGGTAACATTAAATTCTTTACCTACTTCTTCCAGAGTTCTGGCTCTTCCGTCATCCAGACCAAAGCGGAGACGAAGTACCTTCTGTTCTCTCTCTGTAAGAGTGCCAAGAACTTCTACCAGCTGTTCTTTCAGCAAGGTAAATGCCGCCGCATCTGCAGGTACCGGTACATTGTCGTCCTGGATAAAGTCTCCCAGATGGCTGTCCTCTTCCTCTCCGATAGGAGTTTCCAGAGAAACCGGCTCCTGAGAAATTTTCAGGATCTCTCTGACACGGTCCACAGACATATTCATTTCTTTAGCGATCTCTTCCGGCTGAGGCTCTCTTCCCAGTTCCTGGAGAAGCTGTCTGGACACACGGATCAGTTTATTGATCGTCTCCACCATATGGACAGGGATACGGATAGTCCTTGCCTGGTCGGCAATGGCTCTGGTGATCGCCTGACGGATCCACCAGGTAGCATAGGTAGAGAACTTGTATCCTTTCCGGTAATCAAATTTTTCTACGGCTTTGATCAGACCCAGGTTTCCTTCCTGGATCAGGTCCAGGAAGAGCATGCCTCTTCCCACATATCTTTTCGCAATGCTGACCACCAAACGAAGGTTTGCTTCTGCCAGACGTTTTTTAGCGCTTTCATCTCCGTTTTCCATTCTTTTTGCCAGGCTGATCTCTTCCTCAGCGGTGAGAAGTGGAACTTTTCCGATCTCTTTCAGATACATACGGACCGGATCTTCAATGCTGACTCCTTCTGGTACGGACAGGTCGATATTTTCCATATCTACCTCGTCCTCCTCACTGAGGTTCATTTCTTCTTCGTCGCTCATGATCAGGTCATCCATATCATTATCCTGAATCCGCAGCACATCTACACCGTTGGCTTCCAGATAGTCAAAAACCTTATCCATGTGTTCCGGATCCAAAGGAAAATCCTTGAAAAAATCATTGATTTCCTGGTATTCCAGTACATTTTTCTTCTTCTTTGCCAGCTCAATAAGCTCTGCCAGTTTCTCACTGAATTTTGCCATGTTCATTTCCATAAGTGTTCCATCCTCTCAATTCTTAATTATATGGTATCCTCAATCAAAGGAAATATGCAGTGT
>DWUX01000087.1 GCA_019120545.1 Candidatus Blautia stercoripullorum
TCTGTAACGGATTGAGTGGCTCTGAAGCCACGGAATACTCACCCCCTTGTGCTTTTTACAACATCCCTTCACCCTGTATCTCCGATTCTATTGTAGCACAATCCAGGCGGATCTGCCTCTAATCTTTACATTTAACTCTATAAATTTTGCCCGCAGGGACAAATTAGAAAAGGACAGCCCTGCAGGATATAAATTCTATCCTGAAGGGCTATCCTTAGATTATAAATTTCTATTTTTCATAATAAGCGTTTGCAGTGGATCCGGGAGCACTGCTTCCCTTAGGAAGAATCCGGATCTCAATTGCCTCCATACGTTTGGCATATCCGGAGGTACCTGCCGGCTCTCCATTCTTGGCCCATCCCAGCCAGCCGTAGGTCTGGGAATGTACCCGGTAATATATGTCATATTTCTGGCTCATCTCGCCTGTCAGCCGGATCTTCACCGCCTCCATACGTTTCTGTTCACCGGTAGTTCCTGCCTGGACGCCATTTGACACAAAGTCCTGCCAGCCGTAAGTCTGTACATGGGTGCTATACTGGATATCACCGGAAAACGGCTGCTGGTTCAGCCGAATCTTCACTGCCTCTAACCGTTTCTGCTCTCCGGTGGTTCCTGAAAGAGCGCCGTCTGCTACAAAATCCTGCCAGCCGTAGGTCTGCACATGAGAGCTGTATTCAACAGAAGCAGCCGGAATAACCTCTTCTTCATTTTCCAGATAGGCGTCCTCTGTAGTTCCAGGCGCCTCTCCTCCTTTGGGTACTAACTGGATCTTAATTGCCTCCAGACGCTTAGCATATCCGGAAGTGCCTGCCGGTTCTCCGTTCTTGGCCCATCCCAGCCAGCCAAAGGTCTGGGCGTGTACTGAGTAATAAATATCATAATTCTCAGCCGCAGCTCCCGTAAGCTGGATTTTGATGGCTTCCAGTCTTTTGGCCTCTCCCGTAGTGCCGGCCACTGCCCCGTCAGAAACACAATCCTGCCAGCCGTAAGTCTGCACATGGGTGCTGTACTGGATGCCCCCTTCGGTACCGTTGCTCAAACGGATAGCAATAGCTTCCAGGCGCTTCTGTTCTCCGGTAGTCCCTGAAACAGCTCCGTCAGCGACCTCGTCCAGCCAGCCATAAGTCTGAGCATGAGTGCTGTACAGCACATGTCCCGGCTCCTCTGTGACTCCAGGAGTTGTATTGGCCCCATTATCTATAAGAAAGTTTAAATCCACATTTCCATTGATCCCATCTACCTGGCCTGTGGAAGAACACTGCCATAAATCATATTCGCCCTGATAATCGCAGGTAGGATTCCACTGAGCCACCCATCTTGACCAGTTGTTAAAAACAGGATCTGTGAGATAATCATTCCACCAGTATAAGCTGGAATACACTCCGGTCTCATATCCGTTATCTGTGATAATATTACAGAAGGTGGTGGCAATCTGAGTCTTCATACTGTCAGACAGCTCTAACGTAATATTATCCTCCAGGTCGTAATATACCGGATATGCAGGGTCATGTCCTTTCAGCAGACGAAGTACATGCTGGGCTTCGCTCTTAGCTTTTTCCAGGGTATCTGCATAAGAATACAGATATACGCCATAAGGAATGCCAAGAGCTTCACAAGCCTCTACATTGGTTTTCCAGTAGTCGTCATCCTGGCTTTCCATATCCTGTCCATATCCGCAGCGGATAATGGCGAAATCAATACCATCATTTTTTACCTTTTCCCAATCGATTTTTCCATTATGCTCGCTGACATCAATCCCCTTCATTACAGCGCCGGGGATCACTTCGCCGTTGCTGTTCACAAACTGTCCGTCCACCTTTTCCCAGGCGTTGGGATCATCTGCATATGTACTCGGCATACTGACAGGCTGTCCATCAGAATATCTCCAGCTGTTTTCCGCTGAGGGGTCCGGATCCAGGGTCTGGTCTTCTGTAATCGAAGCGGTTTCTTCGCTGTCTTGAGTTTCTGGATCCTGAATTTCCGGAGTCTCTTCTGTCTCAGCCGCAGATTCCTCTTGTTCTTCCTGAGCAACCGGGGTTTCCATCTCCGAAAAGTCTTCCTGGGGTACTTCTTCTGAAACAGAAGTCTGTCCATCTTCAGAAACTATTTCCGCTGCAGACTCTTCTGCTCCATAGACAGCTGCCGGACTTGACAAAACACTTCCGCCCACCATAGAGAGGGACAAAGCAGCTGCCAGTATTCTGTTCCACTTTTTCATTAACGAACTCCTTCCTGAAAATTTAAGTTGACATTACACCCTTTGATTATAAGCTTTCCCTGTATAATTATCAACTGCTTTCTTTCCTGGCTTTCTGCTGGAAATTTATGGAAAGCTGAATTTCTGCACAGATACAAAAATAAGGCTTCCTGCAGATTTCTCTGCAGAAAGCCTTACTGTAAGATCAAAGATCTTTTTAATTATTTAGCCTTAGCATATACATAATCACTGCCCACACCAACAGTAACATTTCCATTGCTATCTGTCTTATATGGATATACCCAGTAATAATTGTACTCTGTAGCAGATGCTTTTGTATCTGTGTACTTCATACCTGTTGTAGTCATACCAATAGATTCATAAGCTCCGCCTGCTCTACGTCCGTAGATCAGATATCCATCAGCATCACTGGTATCATTCCATGTCAGTTCAACGCCTCCTTCTACAGAAGTCGCCTTAAAGTCTGTAATGGAAGTAGATGCGGCCCTGCCATATACATACTGCGGGCATCTTCCTGGTATCATTTTTCCATCGTCATTTGTATGATATGGGAATACCCAGTAGAAGCTCCATTCAGTGCTGGAAGCTCCTTTATCTTTAAACTGTGTGCGGCCATCATTTACCATACCAATGTAGGAATAGGATCCGCCATTCTTAATACCGTAAACCAGATAGCCCTCTGCATCATTGCTCATAGTCCAAGATAACAGAACACCGTCATTCACAGAGGTAGCTTTCAGGTTCTTAACAGGTGCTGTAACACCCATACCATATACATATTTCGGGCAGCGTCCTTCGATGACATTTCCTTCACTGTCCTGAACATATGGGAATACCCAGTAGAAGCTATAGTCTGTATCCAGGGCTTCTTTATCTGTGTAAGATGTTACATCTTCACCAACTACGTAGCCAATCACTCCATCGTATACATCATTCTGTTTTCTGCAGATCAGGTAACCGTCAGCACCCTCAGATGCCTGCCAGCTGATTCTTACTTTCTGTTTACCGGCAGATGTCGCAGTTAAACCTTCAACTGGAGCAACTGCATCGTTGTTAACCGCTCCGCATTTAATACAGGTATAGTCTTCATACTCGCAGTTTTCTACTTCGTTGAGGTCACAGTTATTGCAGGTTACAGTGTGTGTGCCGTCTCCGTTGTCTTTGTATACATAGTCATGACCCTTTGCAGGAATCACTTCTTCTTTCGTATCTGTATAAGTTTTTTCACCCATTGTATAGGTGGCTGTATATACGCTCTTTCCATCTTCTGTGCAGGTAGCCTCTGTTGTCTCAGGTGTTACAGTGCAGTCTTCCTCAACAGTAGTTCCGCAGTTTGCACACTTAAGTGTGATCTTGCAGGTGCTGTAATCATCTGCCCATGTAAAGGTAGGCTCGCCATATACATGTTCTCCTGCAGGAATTTCTACAGCTTCCTCTGTGGTGTACTCTTTGCCATCAAATTCACAGGTTGCTGTGTAAGTGATAGTTCCGCCTGCTGCACAATCAAAACCTTCATTATCACTTGTCACTTCACACTCTACAGTCTGAACCGGATTCTCGATGCCCTGGAGACAGTCAAGGTTCTGAACACTGCATACTACACAGCCGAATTCTGCTGTACAGCTACTATGATCTTCTGACCATGTAAAAGTAGGATCCCCATAGATATGTACTCCTGCTTCTTCTCCCTCATCTAATTCTGATTTAGCGTCTAAGCAGCTTGCGCAGATATATACAGTTTCTGTATTAAAGTTGCCTTCATCATCTTTTGTATAATGCTGGTCTTCCATCTGAATATAGTGATGTCCTAAAGCTTCTTTAATATCTGTACGCTCTGTACCAGGCTCGATCATTCCGCATTCTGTACAGCGGCTTTCTGTAAAGCCTTCTCTTCCGCAGCTTGGAGCAACAGTTACATCTTCATAAGTATGATCGCTGCCAGTCAGATGAGACATTGCAATAGTGTCTACAAAATTAGCGCTCCACATGAACTCGTCATTGTCGTTAATTTCATTGTTGTAGTTGAAGTAGCTGTTATATCCAGGATTATAGTTTGTTTCCTGATAAGCATAGCCCAGATTTTCTGTATCTTCCATGCTTGTCTTTCCTGAAATCCAGCCATAGTTTGTTGCAACAGATACATACATATTTCCATCGTCTTTGATCGTCATAGATGCGATAGGATTGTTGTATACTGTCAGATCTACATCTTCGCTGTCATTAGGAACTACGCTGAAGCCCATTCCGCCCAGTGCCACAGATAAGTCTCTGTGTGCGCTTACCTTATTGTACTCAATAACTTTTGCAACCTCTCCTGTTGAAAGATTATAGGAAAGGATACAATTTGAAATATTGAAGTAGAATACTCCATTATAAACAGATCCGGAAATTGCCACAGATGGGAATTTTTCCTGATAGTCCAGATGCTCTTCATACAGTTCCTTGATCAGGGAGTTTTCTTCCATCTCTCCAGTTTCAGGATTAAGGACAGTGCCGTCTACAAAATTCACTAATGTTGTAAATTCATTAGCTGTATCAGCAGAATCTCCATCTCTGCAAACTAACTGATAGTCAGAATCTCCCATCAAGTCTTCATATCCTGCTCTGGAAGAAGCCTGAGAAGCTGTATTTCCTCCCATTCCGCCGTACTGATTCATCTGTTCGATCAGATCTGTGGAATCATAGAAGTAATAGTAATCGCCATCTACTACATCTACAGGGCTCTTTACATAAGCGATCCAGGATTTCTGATAAGTCTCGTCTGTCGCGATATTCTCATATAAAGTATCCAGTGATTTGTAATATCCATCATAAAGCTCACGGACTGTAGGATCACTGATCATGAAATACATGTGGTTCATGTTTCCGTCTGTCTCTACACGTTCACGGATCATACATTCAATATAAATGTCTGTATAACATGGATCCACGTAATACCATTTGTCATCAACCTTTACTGCGTTCCAGTAATGGTCAGAGCCGAAATTCTCCTGTGGCTCACCGAACATGGTAACAGTTGCATCATAGGTGATACGCACATAGTCTACCATATACGCTGCATCCGGATCCCATTCCTTCACTTCTACAGTAACAGGATTTCCTTCTGCATCCAGAGTCTGAACTCCATTTTCATCAGCAGCCTGCTCAGTTTTGGTCACATAGTTCAGTTCTTCCTTTGTCTTCCAGCTGCCGTCTGCATTTTTATAGATTTCAGGGAACGCCCACTGTACCAGGTATGTATAAGCATTGGCATATCCCAGACAAACGCCTTTTTTCAGGCACAGAGGTCCGAACTGATTGCCTTCCCACAGTCCCAGGATATTGGAATCAATCCCAGTATCTACTGGTTCCGGAGCTTCCATATTCATGATATAGGCCATATCGAAGTTAGCCCAGTCTGCCAGCCAGTCGTTCAGCACCAGCAGTTTTTCCACTGTGCTCATGCTGTCATCCAGATGGCTGAGAGCCTGATCCTTTGCTGCTAAGAGTGATTCACCAAACTGATCTACTGCAGCCCTGTTTCCCTGATCAAACATCTGAACTGAGCCATAAAGCATCTCAAAAGTGACTGTGCCGTCTTCAATCTGCTCTTCAGTCATTCCAGTAATTACCAGAAGAGAGCCCAAAGGTCCCCAATCTGAATCGCCAAGCTCCTTCTGAGTAAAGAACGGTGTCCGAATTCCGAAATAATCCGGCTCACTTTCTACATACTCCAGATAGCTGGCATATGCATCTAACACCTGCTGTTTCTGCTCATCGGTCATTGGGATAGGACCTTCCTGGCTGCCCTGTTCTCCTTCTCCATCAGAGAGTTCGTCCAACTCCTGGGCAACTGCCTTTAATTCCGGGTCCATGGAGATGGTCATAGTCTCAACCTGACCTTCTTCATTTTCTACAAATTCTGTATCAACAAGTGTTGTCGCATTGCTTTCAGTTAAAACTTCGTCAGTTACAGTTGCAGCTTCCTCCTCCTGAAGTGAAAACTCAGAAAGATTTACAGCTGTGCTCTCATAGTCCTGGAAGATTGCCTTCCTGATGTACTCTTTCAGAGCTTCCCAGTCAATGGATCTGGCCTGAAGGGAGGCCTCTACTGCCTGAGCCTCTGCCGCCTGTTCTTCTGCTGAAGCTTCCGGCTGCTCCGCTTCTTCTGAGTCCTGGGCTGCTGCCTCTGCAGTTTCTTCAGGCTGAACAGATTCTTCAGCCGGTTCAGCAGCTGCTTCTGTTTGTTCTTCCTGTGTAGCACCGGCAGTCTCTGCATTCTCGGGTGCTGCAGTAACAGAGGATGGGAATACGCTGACTACCATCGCCGCTGACAGCATCGCCGCAAGGATTTTCCTGATGCCCTTTTTCATTCTCTTACCTTCTTTCTTCAAAAACTTTCTTGTTTAAACATGGGGGAGTCCCAAGTTTCAAACATCTTAAATATAGCTCAAATCTAAAACGAAATCAACTATTTATTTATTATTTATTAAAAAATTCTTAACTCTCTTTAGAATTATTTGAAATGCTGCATATAAAAAACGCCGCACTTCAGCGGCGTAATTTTTAATCTTTTCTTATGATTATAAAAACCGTCATTCCTGCGAATAAAACTGCGATTCCCGAAACAATCAGAGCATAAAATATTGAAATCCCTAATAGTCCGGCTTGATTCACTATGTACTTTCCTAACAGGACAAAAATAGCGGATCCTATAAAATATCCCCAAATAAGCCAATTCTGATATCTGGTAACTGTTATGATCATCTGAAAGAAATTAACGAAAGCCAGCATTCCGCCTGCTATCAGCAGAATCACCAGTTCATTTTTATAGCCTGCTAAATTTACTCCATAAATCAATGACAAAACAGGGATTCCCAGAAAATAGCCTCCTGTTATGGCAAAAAGAGTTAAAACTAATATAAGTGCAGCTTGCTTCAGTATGATTCTGATTAGTTCCTGAATTCTTCCGTCGTTCCAGATAATCGCGATTTTATGGATAATAGGCTGATAAACAAACTGGCTCATTAGGCCTATTACAAAAACCGGCATAAAAATATAGTTAAAGCAGGCTTGTTCTTCGCTGTTTAATATTGTATCAATGGCATATTTAGGCGCGTTTCCTATATACATTACAAGTGAAGATGACAAAAATAATGGAAAACACTCTTTACCTAGCCGGAATATATTTTTTATATCCTGTTCTTTTTTTTCACTGCTAAAGTTTTCTAAAGCAATATGGTTCAAGTATAGAAACAGTAGCAAGGATATCACAAATGTACCCGCGGCAGTAATAATCAGATCCTGAAAAATGTAATATAGGGTCAAAAAAGCGATAATATAGATTAGCATACGTACAGCGAGTACTTTTCCAGCTATATCCAAATGGTTTTTCTGTTGTAGCATCCCATGAAGGACGTCTTCAAATGCATCAATTATTTTTGTAAAACCGATCAAGATAACGACTATACTTTTATAATAACTATAATTTCCTGTGCCATAACAGTATCCCACGTAAGCGCAGAGTACTATAATAGACGCAAGGGTAGTAACAGCTCTCCAGTTTCTATATGTCTGAAAGCTATATTTTTCATGAACATCCGACGCCTGAAACTGCCGGATTCCATATCTTGACACTGTCATAATAAGGTTTGCTATAGCAAAAGCTATTGTAAATATTCCTGCATCCAGAATTGGATCTATTCTGGAAATCAGCATCAAAATAAACACCGTTTGAAATGCATTGAGCATGGACGCACAAGTATTCCAAATGAAAGCAGACTTCTGAACATCAGCGGAATTACATATAAATCTTCTCAACATTTCTCCTCGATTCTGGTCAGCTTACACTACGGCCTTTCTTTCTTGTCTTCTGATTTTACAATGTCCTTGATAACATACTGAGGTGTTTCATTGATACACATATAAATTCTTCCAATGTATTCACCGATCAGCCCCATGAAGATGAGTATAACTCCGCCGATCAAAAGATTGACGGCCATTAATGAACTCCACCCTACCTGTATATTCGCTACAACCAATTTTCGGATGATAGTGATAATTGCGGTTAACACTCCCACCCCGGCAAAACCAAAACCTACACCTACCGCTACACGCAAAGGCTTAATGGAAAAAGCAGTAAAACCATTGAGCCATAATTTTAATAGCTTTTTAATATTATATCCTGAATGTCCGCTTGCTCTTACTCTTTGCTCAATATCAATGTTCCCGACATTTTGCGTAGTTCTTAAAATTATTCCAGATATATATGGATATGGCTGTCTATATTTCACCATTTCATCAACAATATATCTTCTTGCCATAAAAAAAGCCGCCATATAAGTTCCTTTGGGCTTTTCAATAAGCCAATCCGACATTTTTCTATTTAATACGGAGCCCAGTCTTCTAAAAGCAGATGGCTGATTCCGTTCAATATATCTGGCACATACCACATCATAGCCCTTTTTGATTTCATCAAGGAAATCAAAAACCCTTCCTACCGGAGTCTGTCCATCATCATCTGAAGTCATTATATAATCGCCTGATACATAATTCAGTCCGGCTAAGAGAGCGTTCGGCTGTCCAACATTTTTTGCAAGGTCAATAGCAATAAGATTACTCCTTTTTTGGGCAATACTTTTTATCACCTCTGCAGTATTGTCTTTTGAGCAGTCATTTACTAAAATAATTTCATATTCAATCTCTTGCCTTTGCTTCATAGCATCATCAATTTCTTGAATTACTTTGCTGATATTCTTAGATGAATTATAACAGGGAATCACAAACGAAATTTTCATTTTTCACACTTATCCTCCTTACAGAAAATCAAATCCTGTTTTATCCTTCAGATAGTAGCTCCTGTTAGGAACCAGGACATGCTGTTCCGGCACATCTTTTGCTGCATATGCTCCGGCCCCAACATAGGCATATGAATGTACACACACATGATTATTAACACAAGAATTATTTCCTAAAAAGCAATGATTTTGAATCTTACTGTAGCCAGATAAACTAACAGAAGGCGCCAGATTATTAAAATCTCCCAAAATGTTATGATGAGGCAATACTACGTTAGGCCAGATAATGTTTCCACTACCCACAATAGAATGGTGTTCTATAGATACATTCTGCATTATAATATTGCCTTCCCCAATTTTTTCTGTATCCACGCAGGCACTTTTATGTATCACATTGGGGATCTTATATCCCTTTTCCTTAATTTGAAAAAATATTTCCATTCTTTGATCAAACATTTTTTTACCAATAAACCCCAGCACTATATCATAATCTTCAGGCGGACAAATTTTTTCGATTTTTTCAAACGGCATCAGAGGTTTATTTTGATATTTATTCTCAGATATGTAATTTTCGTTAATTGTATATCCACAAATCTCACAATGATTCACTTTTTCCAGAACATAGGAAACTATATCAGAAAAGTCCCCTGTTCCAAAGACAATCACTTTTTTTCTTTCCATATTAAATCCCATCTTTCTAGTTTTTATAGAAGTCCGATCACTATATCTGCAATATATTCCATATCTTCTATGTCATACCTCTGATCGACCGGTAAAAATACACCTTTCTCAGACATTTCATATTCAATGGTTCCATAGAAATCTTGACATATCAACTCTCTCCAAATTGCCGGTACATATATTTTCCGGTCGATCAACGCTCTTTTTATATTTCCAGATGGCAGAAATGGATATAAGTATAATGGATCCTCTGGTTCCTCCAGTTTAAAAAGATTATATTTACTCAGTTTTTTATGAAGCGCCTCAAAATTCTTTTTTCGTTTATCCGCGGTATACTGATAATCAATACTGGACAGCATAGTTCTTGTCAGATCTGACATTGCGCAATAGTTATCCATAAAAAAAGAATCACTTTGAAGCTTTTCTTGATAAGAACTGTTTGTACCATATTCAAAGCTTTTAACCAGATATAGAAAATGATCTGAAATTTTACACTGTTTTAATTGAATATCTTTCAGATTCATTCCAACTAAAAATCCGCCGTCTGGAACGCCAAAAAACTTGCGGCAAGAATAAACATTAAATATGTCTTCTCTGAAAACAGGTGCTGAAAAAAAGGAATGTGTCTGATCAATTATGACATTTTTATAGCGGCCAAGAATCTCTTTGATTCTTTTATTCATACATCCGAAATAATTAACAAGAATAATTCCTTCATCTTCTCCTATATTATCCAGTACAGGGCATAAATGTTCATCCAGATAATATCGTTTTATAGAAATCCCTGTATTCTGAATCATTTTAAAGACGCTGCCACAAAAATAGTAAGGCACATGGATACTATGAATATCCATCATTTTCAGCGCATAATATATAGCCGCTTTTCCTGAATTTGTTCTTATTATATTCTCTTCACCATAGACTGAAAAAAAATCTTTTTCTATGTGCCCTTCAAAAGGCAGATAGCCTCCATATTCTTCTTTCATATCTCTATCCCCTACTCTACATTTACAATAAGATTTACCTTTTTTCCGCCAGGAATACTGATTGTGACTTCCGTACTGCCTTTTTCATGAGAAAATATAAAGTCATTGGCGCAGACAGCAATCTGACTATTGTCAGAAGTGTATTTTTTATTTGCGAAATCCCAGAACACCGGCGTTTGAGAATACTCTATTTGTCTGTATTTCTCCTCTTCCATATAAACTTCTGTCTCTTTCAATTCTAAATTTCCGAAGCCTATATTGGCTATGACTTCTGGTACAAATAAAAGGAAGATTACTATAGCGATACCGGCAAATATTTTTTTACAATGGTTGGGCTGACAGCAGAACTGATACATCCGCTGAAAATGAATGATTTTTTTGATCAAAACGATTCCCATTGCAGCTAATACAGAAACAACTGTAACTCTTATAAATATTCCCAGCAGATTCTCCGTGTAGTATATAAATCCGACAAAATAGCGGATAAAAACTGCATGGATCAAAAACATTTCAAATGAATACTTTCCTAAAAAAATCAAAGGCTTAAATACTGCCATATTTTCCACACGTATATCGGCCAAAAACATCATCATAATTAAGACTAAGATCCAGTCCAGGACATAATAACTCAGCATCTCATCCAGATAAATCTGGCGGATTATTGTCACTAATAAAAACAATGCAATATACACCGGAATCCTTATATATAATTTCTGAGTTCCTGATCTTTTCGCCGCTGCCTGTTCAATGAAAATTTTTCTTTCTGCAAAAATCATCCCAAAAACAAAAAATGCAAAATAAATAATAACAGTATTTATACCATCGTTCAAAAGAAGGATCACAGTAAAAAGAGGCAGCAGAATCCAGTTGAGTCTTTTTAGCTTTTTTATTACTGCATATAATATAGGAAAGCAAACATAGTAAAGTAATGTAGCAGAAATATACCACCAGGAATTAACAAATTTAGGAGAACCTGTAAAATAAGAAATTCCCATTCCATCCATTAACACATAATAAAATGGATGCCCGGCGTAAACAGTCTGAAAGTTTCCTGTTATAATTCCTATAAATAAAGCGGCTAAAATAAAAACCAGCCAAAAAGTCAAAAATATTTTTATAATATGAACAGATACAAACTGTATTGTTTGCTTTATATTGGAGATCTGCTGCCTCTCATACGAGCAATAAAGTCCATATCCACTTAGAATCACAAAGATTGCCACACATATTTTCGCAAATGACTGCAAATTGGAAACTAAGTCTATTCCAGAGACAAAAAAGGTTACTTCTGTTGACTGCCATCCATGATGGAGAAACAGAAATAAAATCGCAACACCTTTTAAAATCATGGTATCATTCTTTGTAAATCTGTTCACTTTATTCTACTCCTCTAATAATCGCATCTGTTTCTTCAAGATTCTCTCCCGATCCTGGAACTAATACCATATAGTAATCATTTATGTATTCCATGTCATAATTATTTTCCCACAAGAAACTGATAAATTGCTCTTTTTTTCCTTCATAATCGCTATTGTTCTCTATCGCATAGTTTTCCTCAAGCGTTTCTTCATCAAAACCATAAGAATAGTTTGTGCGGCAGAATAATACTACAGGAAGAGCATCCCCATATTTATCCTTGGCAGATGCAAGATCTGCCTGATATTGTTCCAAGCTATATGTGTTCGGTGTTACCCAAGCAGTTGTATACGATTCTTTGTCCGTCATATAATAAAACAGAAGAGAACTTCCAAATACCATCAGCGGCTGATCTTTATCAGACACCTCGTCAATAGCTCCTAATACTCCGTTTATTGAATCTGCCTCCCTCTGAGTGGTAAGTATTCCTCTTACCTTTTCCGAATTTACTGTGGCGGTCAATTCTAAACGATTTACAGAATCATAATTGAAGGTGTAATAAATCATATGCATAAATTTTGCCATAAACATAACTAAAAACAGGAGAAAAACCTTGGTAATATTTTTTTTCTGTATGTAAACCCCTGTTTTCATATAAAAGAGCCGTCCGGCCTTCAATATATTCTCATTGAAAAAGATTTCTTTTACTGCTGCTACAAAAACCGGACCCATAAGCCATAGTCCCAGTACAATATGTTTTGTTCCAGTATTAGATCCTGCGATTGTAAGTACTACCAGCAGATAAGCGCCTATGATCATTAACGTTTTTTTTCTGTTTTCTTCTCCGTTTTTAAAACCATTGACTGCATAAAAAAGGAAAGCAAAAACATACATGACCCCTATAACAAATCGAGGACCTGTTGTCATCTGCGGCCAGGTTTCGGCCGGATTAATGTCGTAAGCAAAAAACATTTCATATGCACATATAATTACTATAGCAATCCCTAAAACAATACAAAAGAAACGTTTCATCTTAGTTTTTGTTTTTGTATATGCAATACTGACTCCAATCCCGGCTATAAAAATGCTAGTGACATATATGAAACCTGAAGCCATAACTTTCATATTTTCAAAAACCAGTGTATATAGCAAGTTATAAAATCCATATGCTGTGGAATTATCTGATGCGATATTACTCAGACGAAAGATATTGTTTATAAAATATTCATCCAGATTGGTTGCTACTAAGGCACCTGCAAAAATCAGGAATACTATAGCTGCTCCTACTACATAGGAAAGCACATGCTTCCAGAAGGTTTTCCAGCTTCTTTCATGCATAACCGTATCATATAGATATAGGAAAAATGTTACTGCAGCTACTACGCTGCCCACTCTGGAAAAGACCAGCAGCATGTAGACCATACCAGACAAAAAACTTAATATAAATTTTTCTTTGATAATAGCTTTATACTGAAGACAAATAATCACAGTCAGCAGAAAGGCATTAAATTGGTGATAATTGAAAATATTTAAATATGTATCAGCTGCCATTATCGAAAGAAAACTTCCAAGAAGAATACAAGTTTTTCCTAATACATTTTTAAAGGTAATGTATACAATAATAACTATACTCCATTCCAGAAGGACTTCTAAAAAATTAAATGCTAAAAGTCCTAACTCCCCAAAGGCCTGATCCCATAAATATCCTATAACAGTGGTAAAAAAAGTTGTATAATTGATTTTTTCAGGATTTGAAGCCAAATTTTCAAACGCAAACAAATGATATCCGGTATCTCCTAAGTCCAGTCCCAAAAAAGCTCCTGTCAAAGGATAAATCATGATTAAGATTACCAAAAATACTTTCAATACCGTTTCTATCTTTTTATGATGATTTTTCTCCTGTACTGTCTTTCCTTTCATCTCTTTTCCTCTTCTGATTTCAAATATTTTTTTAGACAGACGATATCAAATGTATCCCATTTATAGCGGTCAAGATAAGTAAACCAAATATCCTCCTGTTCCTCTATCTGGTTTAATTTCTGTATAAATTCTCTGGTATGAAGTTCTTTTGGAATAATAACAACCCCTGAATCATCACATACAGCGATGCTTCCATCATACATCTCATAGTGGGCCTTCCGTATTCCTTCATCCAGTTCCCTTTCTGGTTTTTTATTAAAACAGCCAATGGGACTCAGACCTTTACACCAAACCGGATAATTCTGTTTGATCAGGTCGTTTCCATCTCGTAAATTCCCATTTGTAATAACAGCAGCAGCTTCTTTATACAGAACAATGAATTTTGTTACTAATTCTCCAATAGTAGAACGATCCCCACAGTTAAAAGCTTCTATAAGCACGATATCCCCTGGCTGGGTATCTCGAATCTGTTCATGCACTGTGTAATTTGAATTATCATATGCGTAGACCCAGCGCACAGTCCCTACGGCAAAATGTCCTCTGTTAACAGCATGAGAATTTTCAAATAAACCTGTCTTTCCCATGCAATCGGCAACCTCTGTAGTTGATATTTTATTCTTCTTTATCAGTTCGATCATTTCTTCTTTTATTCCGCTCATATCTTACCTCCTAAACAAATCAAGAAATCACTTTTATCGTTGTTTCCACCTTTTTCATAAGATCTCTTAATTCTTTTTCACTTTCGCCATAGGCAATATAATATCCAGCCCTTGATCGGTCATCTTCAGCTCTGCAAATTATATCTCCCAGTTGAAAATCAAGCCCTATATCAATGACCTGTGGAATCTGCTTTACTTCATCCAATCCGTGAATTTCTTTCACAGGTCTTCCTGTTACCTCAAAATCTAGGAATTTTAATACTGCACATCTGTTTTTATAGCTTGGATCAATTTGAATCTTATCCCCGGCATCAATACCTAAAGCATGGCAGATTAAATACTTGTAATTATCTACACCGCTCATCAGAGGAACGATATGTGAAGCGATTTTAGTTCCGCCGCCTCTTGCAGCCATCTCGATCAAAATATATTCACCATTCTCAAATTTGTATTCTGCATGAGTTAATCCATAAGGAAGTCCTGTAGCGTCAATTAATCGATTATTCGTATGTCCCAATTTTTCATAGTCATATTTTTCGTTGATATTTGAAAAAAACAGCTCACTTGCAATGCTTTTATTGTAATCAAAGTGTTTTTTCTGTGAAATGCACACCGTCACATGACCATTAGGCGTTTTGATACCATCTACTGTAAATTCCGTTCCCTCAATATATCTCTCAGCAATTACACTCTTTTTGTCATCTGAATACTGTCTGGCATCATTAAAATATTCTCCTATTTTATCTTTGTCAGCCATGGTAATCGTATGGACGCCTCTGCTTGACTGGCTGTCAATAGGCTTAATTATTATCTTTTTCCCTAATTTTTCCAAAAATTCCAAGATTTCTTCTGCACATTCACATTTTTTATATTCGGGATAAAGGAAACCATGATCTCTGCAAAATTTGCGCATTTCAAATTTGTCAGTAAAAAGCTTTGCATATAATTGCCCGATAGACGGCAATTTTAATTGATCCGCTACATATGCTACCGTGGGAACTGCAATATCACTCTGATCCGTAACTACACCATCTATATGATTTTGCATTGCGATCTGCAAATTTTTTTCTTTGTCTCTTACATCCGCAACAGCAGTAACATCCGCATATTTAAAACCTGGAGAATCTTCATACAAATTTGAGTTCACTACAAAGCAGCCCAATTCTTTAGCTCTTTTCACAAGAGGAACCTGCCATGTTCCTCCGGCAATAATCATAAGTCTTTTATTAATCTGCACCTTTATGTACTTCCTTTCACATATATACTTATCCAAGATAAAATCTCTTTACCTGTTCCACAACAAATTCTATATCTTTCTTCTCTAAATGATAATACATGGGCAGTCTGAGAAGTCTCTCACTTTCTTTTGTAGTATACCTATCTTCGCCATAAAAAGTTCCGTATTTTCTGCCCGCAGGAGATGAATGTAAAGGTATATAGTGAAAAACCGCTTTTATTCCTTTTGCTTCCAGATAAGCGATCAAATCCTGTCTCTCTTCTAAATCTTTCGTTTTAATATAAAACATATGAGCATTATGAGTGCACTCTTTGGGTATTACTGGAAGCTGTATATATCCCTTTTCCTCCAACTCTTTCAAACTGCTAAAATACATATTCCAGGATCTCATTCTATTGTCTAAAATAGTATCCGCCACTTCCAGCTGGGCCCAAAGATATGCCGCATTCAGCTCGCTGGGAAGATAAGAGGAGCCTGCGTCCATCCAGGTATATTTATCAATCTGTCCCCTGAAAAATTTGCTCCTGTTGGTTCCTTTTTCCCGGATGATCTCGGCACGCTCGATATTTTCCGGGTCTTTGATCAGAAGGGCTCCCCCTTCTCCCATACTGTAATTTTTTGTTTCATGGAAGCTGTAGCAGCCATAATCTCCGATGGTGCCAAGCTGTCTGCCTTTGTATGTAGAGAGCACTCCCTGAGCGGCATCTTCGATCACAGACAAATGATATTTTTCTGCAATGCCGCATATGGTATCCATCTCACAGGCCACTCCTGCATAATGTACCGGGACAATAGCTTTGGTCCTTTCTGTCACAGCCTCTTCGATCAGATTTTCATCTATATTCATCGTATCCGGCCGGATATCTACAAAAACTGCCTTTGCTCCCCGCAGTACAAAAGCGTCTGCCGTAGAGACAAAGGTATAAGAAGGCATGATCACCTCGTCTCCCGGCTGGATATCTGCCAGAATCGCCGCCATCTCTGTGGCATGTGTGCAGGAAGTAGTCAGCAAAGCTTTCGCTGTACCGGTTTTCTGCTCCAGCCATGCCGAACATTTTTTTGTAAAAACCCCGTCCCCGCAGATCTTTTTGTTCTCAATAGCCTCCTTAATATATTTCATTTCATTTCCCACTACAGGCGGCACATTAAAACTTATCATCTTTTGCTTTCTCCTTCTTTTTCTATTCTGTATAAACTTTCCATATCTGATATCCGTCAATTTCTTTATAGAGCTCAGCTCTTGCATCTGGATAATAATGCTCCTGGAGATAGGTGATCTTCCACTGTAAGGTACGGGTATCCGAGTCCACTAAGTAAACATTGTCATTTGCCAAAGCTTTCAATGGCTGCTCTGCATGATATCTGCTTAAAGTTTTTATGCATTCCGGATAGTTTGTCATGATGCTTGCAAAATATAAAGAATTTTGGAAATATTCTTCTGGCAGAGTATAGAAAGGATTCCATTCATAATACAGGGTCTGCATGGTTGTCTGAAAATCCAGGAAATAAAAATTTTGTTTATTCGATTCTATCTCTTCTATCAGGCCATTCGCCGGCACATTTTTATTCACAACTTTTCTATATTTTCTTGCATCATAATTCCAGGATTCAAAGAAAGTTTCTTCTATATAATCCTTTCTGCTTTCCTCTGTCACATCCAGATAAGATCTGTCTGGAATATATAGAATAGACTGCATAATTACGCATACTAATGTGATTATAGCACAAATCCTGGTAATTTCAACATTATGCCTTTTCCTTCCTTCTGTATTTTTCTCCCAGAAAAAGCACAGGCATAAAAACATGCAAAGAAAAATCCCGAATTCTGTTCGATACACGATCCTTTCTATTACAAAAAAATATACCAGATAGAGGACTCCCATACCGGCCGCCGGCAGTCCCGCCAAAAAATATTTGTTTTCCAAAGCAGCTGTCAGTACAAATAAAATCACAAAGGCAATACAGCCCGGATAATTAAAGTACTGTCTTTCCTGCATTCCCTCCAGAATTGCTTCTTTGGAAATCTCCGCATTTTCTTTATAATCTGATATTATCTCTGCAGCCTTTTTCATAACGTCCAGACTGAAAACTTTATTGTCTGCAAAGTTCCAGGAACGAAGCAGCAGATAATCATTTTCTGATATGCCGATCTTCTCCAGTTCTTCCTGGTATGCTTCATATCCATAGTCGCTTGCATCTACAATGGCAGCTCTGGCCGCGTTATATTCTCTGAAATATTTATATTCTTCGTCGCTGTTATAAATCGCCTGATCGATCTGTCTTATACCTGCAGCCGCTCCTATCAGCAAGATCCCGGGCAAGAAAAATCCCAGCAGTCGTTTTTTCCAGTTATTATTTTTGTCTTTAAAAAATATAAGGGTTTCTGAGATGATAAGAATTGTAAGAAAACCGCCTGCTAAAAAGATGGTATTGAACCGGATCATGGTTCCCAGCAGGCATAGAAGGGCAGAAAGTATTTTTATCCTTTTTGTCTTATTTTCTGCCAGCGCCCATATAAACACCACGCCTCCTGCCATTACCGCCAGTACGGCGGTCTTTGTAAACTGGACCAAAACATAAACATCATCTGCAAAGAAAGTCAAAAGTAATACGATAAGCATAACTGCCGGCTTTTTATCTGATTTTTCCAGCAGCATGTAAGAAAAGATGGTGCAGGAGGCAAAGCATAGCAGAATCTGTGAGATAAGATACCAACTGATATGAGAGTTAAGGTAATAAAAAGGCAATAGGATATAACCCCATATAATATTAATGAATATCATATGGGGGTTCGGTTCTCCTCCAAATGCCCCGGACATGATCGATGCCATTAAAAAATCATCTGATGTTTCATATTTAATATCACAGAACAGAAGGATAGATAGCAAAAATATCAGATTTATCCCTGCCGCCAGGCAGACATTAGATTTCTTTATCCTGTTGATCCATGTTCTCCAGTGTATTTTCATGATCTTCTCCATGTTTTTTCCAACGCTCCAAAAATATTTTTCCTATAATCTCCATTACAAACTTTTCTCTCTGAACCAGCAGTAATCCTCCATAACAGCCGAAAAACAGCACCGCGGTGACTGCCAGGTTTAAAAAGATCTGAAGTTCTGAAGCCCCATCCGGAAGGGCCAGAAACCTCTTGGTCACTAATAATACACCCAGAGAAACCAAGGAGGCAAGAAGATTTTCCCGAATGCTGATTTTTTTCACCAATTCCCGGAGCATTTTTCTCAGATAAATGCACTGGACCACAAGTACGATAAGTTCCGCCAGCAAAGTAGCAAAAGCCGCTCCTGCCGCTCCGTAGTTCCCGATCAGGGCCAGATTCAGCACAAAGTCCAGGACAGCTCCATATATAATAGAATACACCACTTTATTTTCATATCCTTGAGGCGTAAGGATCTGAATTCCTGTAATATTGGATAAACCGATAAACAGCACTGCCGGCATGAGGATCTGCATAGGCAGCACAGAAGGCCCGAATTGATCTCCTGCCAGCAGCAAAATAGATTCTTTTGCCATAAAAATAAAGTATATTGTTACTGACAGTCCGATGATGGTCACAAAGTCAAAGGCTTTTACTACCATTCTATGAAATGCCTTTTTTTCTCCCTTTTCTATATAATAGGAAAGTCTGGGAAGAAGTACTGTTCCAAGGGAAGTAATAAGGCTGACTAATAAAGTTTTTACTTTGATCGCCGCAGTATAATACCCTACCTCTGTACTGCCTCTCATAAAACGGATCATAACAACATCCAGATTTGTATATACACTGATGGCCGCCGATGTAGCAAAGAAAATCAGTATAGGTTTTATGTGCTGTCTGAAATCGTAAGGACCTGTTTTTTTAAAACTGATATACTTTCTCAGATTCCAGAAGTTGAGCACATAGGACGCGCTTCCTGCAAATACGGTAATAGCTCCATATTTAATATAGTCTTCCGGGTTTTTGACCCATAAGAACATCATGATAATAGATATGATCTTAAATATAATGGAACAGGTAGTAATGTAGGCATACTGCTCAATGGCATTATAGAACCAGGAAACTCCAATAACATTGAGGACCATACTGATACTGTTGATCAGAAGCAATGTCCTTTCTTCTGCAAACTCCGGAACTACCGCCAGCATGATCAGGAATACCGTAAAGGAGATCAGCATGCTGACCGTGTTGATGATCATCAGCTCCTGAACGGTCTTTGACAGTTTTTCTTTATTGTCCCGGACTTTTGCGCATGTACGGATTCCATAGGTAGGGATCCCTAAAGACGCAAACATCATAAAGTATGTGATGATCGCCGCCGCCGAATCTACTTTTCCGCTTCCTGCCGGCTGCAGGGTTCTGAAAATATAGGGAGCAGTGATCAGCGGAAAAATAACAGAAGATGCTGTCAATATAAAATTCATGATAAAATTAAATTTCACAGATCGTATTTTCATATTTTCCACTCATTCCTTTATGACTCTGTGGTTTTGTTTCTTTTTTTACTGATATCCATGATCCATCTGTATCCTAAAAAACGGGTCTTTCTGAGCAGTCGCAGCATCCCGCTGTAAGTGCCTGTCTGCTCATAAACTTTTAAGTTTCTTTTTTTCAATTCTTCGTCGAATCTTTTGAATTTTTCCCGTATTTCCTTATTGGAAGCAGGAAAGCTCATAAAAATATCCGCCTGATCTCTGGCCATCTGGGAAATCCGGGTACACATATAATTTATCTTTTCCGGATCGCCGCCCTTTGCCATATAACTGGATAGGAAATCTGCCAGATGAAGGACCACATCTATATGATTCTGCAGATGTTTCTGATAGCCCGCCATACTTACGCTTTGGGTCGCTACCGCCAGACGGTACATATAAACATACTCGTCCAGATACCAGACGCTTTCCGCATAGGGAACAGGGAAGAGAATATACTCTACATCCACATAAAAGCAGTGCTCGTCCAACTTTATTTTATTTTTTTTCAGCAGTTCTGTCCGAATAGTCAATCCGTGCATAGGTATCTGGATCTTTTCCAGCACTTTCTGGATATTCAAAACTTTTTTTGCAGGGATCTGCCGGAAACTTTTCTCTTTTCTGGCTTTGGTGACATCATTGACTTCATAATAATTTGTTATCACAAAATCACAGCGGCAGTTTTCCAGTTCTTTGACCAGATTCTCAAAACCCTGAGTCTCCACCCAGTCGTCTCCATCTACCACTTTGAAATATTTCCCTTTTCCCTCCAGGATCCCCCGGTTAATGGTTGATCCGTGTCCCCCGTTTTCTTTTGTGATCACACGGAAAACATCTGGATATTTCTGTTCATATTTTTTGCCAATTTCCTCTGTTCGGTCTGACGAGCCGTCATTGACGATCAGGACTTCTATCCTCTTCAGCCATTGGGGTGCTATCAGAAAAGAAGCTATTGTCTGTTCCAGATATTGTTCCACATTATAGGAGGGGATTACTACAGTAAGTAATTTTTCCATACCATCACACTTTCCGGCTGCGGAATAATCTCTGAACGAGTATCCTTCCCCTAGACAGCATTACCATAAACCAATACTGTTCTGTTTCTATTGTTTTTAAATGCAGCCTGTCTTTTTTTGATAAATATTGTTTCAGATATATATTTCTATGAAAATCAGGAAACATCGTATAGATATACCTTTTAAATTTTTTCAGCACAGGGCTTTTTCTGTCTTGCAGAATAATTTCTCTGGAAGGAAGAAAATATCCATTCATAACTGCAAGATACTCCAGTTCCTGATAATAGGTTTCAAATGCCTCATGTTCTTTAAAAAAGTCCATGACCTGATCGATCATTTCTGTACGGTCCTGATAATTTTTTTCCGCTTTTGCTCCTGTCATAATGGATCCTGAGCGGATCATATAATAATAAAAAGGTTCTTTTAAATATCCTATTTTTTCAGCCATAAGAAGCAGCTTGGGAATGGTTCCAAGGTCCTCATAATATTTTCCCACAGGAAATCGGATCTTCGTTTTTATAAACAGATCTCTTCTGAAAAGTTTATTTACTGCCGATGGGGAACCAAAAAGAAACCTGGGCTCTTCCCTCAAAGAATAGGTCCCGCTTTTTTCAATCTCCAGGGTGGTGATCTCTTTTAATCCCTCTTCTACCCGGATAAAATCAAAGATCACCATATCGCATTGATCTTTTTCCGCCCGGTCCACGCATTTCTTGATCAGATCTTTTTTTACATAATCGTCACTGTCTGTAAACAATACATATTTGCCGGAAGCTGCTTCCAGTCCGGCGTTTCTGGCATCGCTGAGTCCTCCGTTCTTTTTATGGATTACTTTTATCCGGGTATCCTGTTTGGCATATTCATCACACATTTCTCCGCAATGATCCGGTGATCCGTCATCTACAAGAATAATCTCTATATTTTTGTACGTTTGAGTTCTGAGACTTTCCACACATTTTTCAAGATATTTTTCTACATTATATATAGGTACAACTACGCTCACCAGTTCCATGGAGCCGCTCCTTTCTCATTCCATTCCCTTGACCAGTTGTTTTATCTGTTGGATTTTCAAGTTTTCTAAACTATAATTTTCTTTATTACCCAACCATTTAATCCCTGCTCTGTCCTTCTGTCTGTGGGCTAAGATAAAGTCTGCCCATTGTTCCGGCTTATCTTTCAAAGACATAAACCAGCAGTTTTCCGTGATCCTGGCTTCTTCTGTAATCCTGCTGCTCATCAGACAGGGCAGACCGCTGCACTGAGCCTCCACCCCAACCGTTGGAAGTCCTTCAAAATTTGATGGAAGCACAAAAAAGTCCATTGCCTGAAACAGCCGATATACATCCTTCCGGAAACCTGTCATAATCACGCAGTCTCCCAAACCTTTTTCATCCGCCATTTTTTTTATTTTTTCAAAACGAGGCCCCTTTCCTGCCATCAGCAAAAGAGCCTTCGGACATTTTCTGTGGATTTCTTCAAAAACTTCCAGAAGATATTCCTGATTCTTCTGATAACAAAAATTTCCCACATGTCCGATCACAAATCTGTCTTCAATTTTTAACTCTTTCCTTGTCTCCCTGCGCAGGACGTCATTGAAAGAAAATTTTTTCATATCTATGGCATTAAAGATTGTATGAAATCTGGGAGAATCCACGATTTTTTTAGGAAACATCCATTCTCCTGCTTTTTTGGAACAGCCATAATATTCGGTTCCAAATCGGTATAAAAAACTTCTGCAGAAATAATGGATTCCATCCAGGACTTTTCTTTTCCCTATATTTTCACAGTCATTCCCGCTGGAATGACTGTGGATCAGGATTCTTGGAATCCTGCATCTGCTGGCCGCCATGGCTGCAATACAGTCAATGGCTGTAGAAATATTCAAATATACCATATCATAATCTTCTGCTTTGATCAGCTGTTTCACCTGCCGGAACTGGGATACCGGATGTCTCAGATTTGCTATGGGAAAGATCCTGGAATGATACTTTTTAAGATATTCTTTCAGATCTCCATCTACCTCATTGCTGAGAAAATCTATCTGCATTTCGTCATCCCATACATTCTCAAGGAAATTCAGAAGATAACGGTCAATTCCTCCTGCCTTTCCATCCATAATAAATCCCACCAGTATTTTTCTGTCCATCTATCTCTTCTCCTCTGTCTGCCTTGAAAAATAGTGCATCAGATACCCCAGAAAATCCCATAAAATAAAGGTTCCCGGTGAATTTGTATATATTCCTTCCAGAAGAAACAGCATGGATACTGCGATCACAGCAATGACTGCAGTTAAAAAGGTAATATACAGTCTGTCCCTTTCAGGAATACTCTTGATCCCGCGGCACCAGCTCCAGAGCACCCCTCCGATAAATATCAGAGAAATAACTGCACCCAGGATTCCCTGATACACCAGGATATTCAGGTACCCGTTGTGCAGGCTGACATAATTTCCCTGATCATTATTTACCACATAAGTATCTGGAAGCGTCTCTTCCACATAAGGCAGGAAAGAGTTATATCCGGTTCCCGTAACAGGTTTTGTTTTCCATATTTCTATCCCGCTTTTCCAAAGGTCGAATCTTCCGTTGCTCACATCTGTCTGGATATCCTGGGCACGTCCCACGGTTTCCTGTTCTTCTGTTTCTGGCTCCTGGGGAGTCTCTTCGCTTTTTTGTTCCGGGCTGGAAGCAGAAGCATTTTCTGTACTTGCAGCAGATTTTCCACTGTCTCCGGTATTTGCTTCTGTACTTTCTCCGCCGCCTACTTTCTTTTCAGAAGGAATATTTTCTTCACTCTCCGGCTGTTGTGCCAGGGCTTCGATCTGAGCATTATACCACCCCTTCAAAAGAGAAGTTCCTCCTACAAAAGCCACAGCAAAAACTGCCGTAAGGAAAAATCCCACAGCAATTCCTTTCCAGTTTTTTCTTCTGCCGTACAAAAATAATAAGAGGATCACCCCTATACCGGCACACATGGTTACTTCTGCGGTCCTGGAATCACTGAATATCACATAAACATAGTCTGCACAAATAGCCAGAACATACCATATCCTGCACAGTCCTTTTCTGATAAAGATGAAATATATGCACATCAAAATGGCCGCTACACTGAATACGCCTCCATAGTTAGGATCTGTATAAACACCCCAAAGCCTTCCCCACTGAAATCCGGCGATCAGGACTTCGCCGCTCTCAGTAGTCCAGAGATCATGATAATTCTGCAGTAATAAATAAATACTTGCCAGAGCACATACGACACTTAAAACAATAAGGATATCTGCAAATATATGAAATTCTTTCTTATAAGAATTTCTGCTTCTTGTCCCGTCACATGTATATAGAAGGAAAAAAATAAAACCTGTCCAGATCACCCACTTTAAGTCTGCCATTCCCGCATTATATTTCCAGTTCACAAATATCGTAAGACAAAAGCTAATACAGAATAATACCAGCACGGGCAGATAGGGCGTCTTAATATAATCTTTCAGGAAAAACAAACGACCTGCCGCCGCCAACACTCCTAAAATCAGGCAGACCTTTACCAATGCCGGCTGAATGGGGGAATCATAAATAAAAGAGTTAAAAGTAAATAGTCCCAAAAGTAAATATGTGATTTTAAATCCCCATTCTAATATCTTTATATATTCTTTCTTGATCAGTTTCATGAAGCAAATTCCCTCTTCACTAATTTGAATGCGGATTCTATCACCTTGTCCATATCATAGTATTTATACTCTGCCAGTCTTCCTCCGAAAAGAACACGCTCCTCTTTATCTGCCAGTTCTTTATATTTCTGGTACAGGTTCTGGTTCTTCTCATCGTTGATAGGATAGTAGGGTTCCATACCTTCTGCCCAGTCTGCCGGATACTCTCTGGTGATCACCGTCTTTGGCTGAGTACCGAACTCAAAATGTTTATGCTCGATCACTCTGGTATATGGAGTCTCCCGGTCAGTGTAGTTTACCACAGCCACGCCCTGATGGTTTTCCTCATCCAGGATCTCTGTCTCAAATCTCAAACTCCGGTACTCCAGTTTGCCATAGCAGTAATCATAGAAAGAATCTATGGTTCCTGTATAGAGGATTTTTTCTCCCAATTCCTTATATTTTTCTCTGTGCTGATTATAATCCACTCCAGTTTCAATATCGCAGCCCTGGAAAAGCTTCTCTATAAGCACATTGTATCCTCCGATGGGGATTCCCTGATATAAGTCATTAAAGTAATTATTATCATAGGTATATCTTACCGGAAGTCTTTTGATAATGAATGCCGGCAGATCCCTGCAGTCTCTTCCCCATTGTTTTTCCGTATAGCCTTTGATCAGTTTCTTATAGATATCTTCTCCTACCAGACTGATGGCCTGTTCCTCCAGATTTTTAGGCTCTCCCTGAATACTGGATCTCTGTTTTTCAATGATTGCTTTTGCCTCTGCAGGAGTGCTGATATTCCACATTTTGCTGAAGGTGTTCATATTAAAGGGCATGTTGTACATTTCCCCGTGAAAATTAGCGACGGGAGAATTTGTATAACGGTTAAACTCTGCCAGAGAATTTACAAACTGCCATACCTCTTTATTGCTGGTATGAAAAATATGGGCTCCATATTTATGAACATGGATTCCCTCTATATCTTCACAGTACAAATTTCCGCCTATAGTGTCTCTTTTTTCCACAACCAGACATTTTTTCCCCGCTTTCTGTGCAAAATAGGCAAACACGCCGGAAAACAGTCCGCTTCCAACTAATATATAATCATATTTTTTCATTTTATCATCCTTCTCTCATTTAAATTTTGATATATCCATTATCTCTTGGATTTTACTTTAGAATAAATCATTGGCAGGCCTCCTCTGATCACATGGATTCCTCTTCCGAAAGCTGTACACAGCAGTACAGATCTCCTTTTAATACAGAACAGGGACAGGGCCAACGCTTTGCTGTCTTTTGCCTCAGCCTCCGGGATCAACCTGAGAAACAAGGGATCTGCGAAAACTTCTCTGCAGAACTTTACCCGATCCTTATGTTTCATCTGAGCCCGTCTGTCGCAGTTCCGCTCCAGGGCAGATAATATGTATCTGCCATAAAGGCTGCCCAGTAAGGAACGGGTTTTCTGATCATCTCTATTCCAGTATTTCTGCTGATCATAAAGCATGGCGATCCTCCTCCGGTGGAGAGGGTAATAATCAGGAACAAACCTGGCGGTGAGATTTCCCTCCATTCTTTTCCCATAGTGATATGGTGAAATATCCAGCAGATTCATACTGTCAATATCCATACAATATTGAATATTAAATACAATATCTTCTATCAATGGAACATCCTCATAGGAAAGGCCTTTTGCCCTGATATAATCCAGATCGTATGCTTTGTTCCATGCATAGCCATAAAGGGTTTCCTGTTCCAAAGTGAGGATATGGCTGCGGACCTCCTCTGCCGTCCGGCAGAAGGCTTTCTCAGGCTTGATTTCGTGGGCGTAGCTGAAACTCCCGTCTTTCTCATAGTATTCCTCCTTATGCCCGAAAACCGCCAGTTTTGCCGGATTATTGAGAAAAGCTTTCCACAGTTTTTCCAAAAGCCAGGGATCCACATAATCATCGGGATCCATAAACCAGATATATTTTCCTTTGCCATGAAAAATACCGGTATTTCTGGCAGCGCTTAATCCTTGGTTCCGCTCATGGTGTACCGCATGGATCCGAGGATCTTTTTTCGCCAGTCTTTCAGCCAGTTCTCCGGTTCTGTCCGGGGAACCGTCTTCCACAATGATCAGTTCCCAGTCTCCAAAACTCTGGGCACAGATACTGTCCACTGCCTTTTTTAAATATTTTTCAACTCCATAGGCAGGCATCACAACTGTAAAAAATGGTCTGTTCATATCATGTGAGCTCCTCGATCAATTCTATAATCTTCTTATAAGACTGGGGACGGTCAAACTGCTCCATGGCAATCTCTCTGGCCTTTCTTCCCATACGTTTTCTGCCTTCCGGATCTTTATAGAGATCTGCAACTGCATCTGCCAGGATCCTGGGATCCTCCGGAAGAATGTTGATGCCGAATCCGTCCTTTTCTACCTTCGTACGGAACTCAGGGCTCATGCAGGTATTGATCATCGGTTTCCCCGCTGCCAGATAGTCTCCGATTTTAGTCACGATGCTCTGAGGAGCTTTTTTCACAAAGGAATTTACCAGAATGTCTGACTTTGCAAGCCAGGCAGCCATCTCAGGATAAGAAACATAACCGAGGAACTCTACATTCCGGCACCCCTGGTCTTTTGCCAGCTTTTCCAGTTCTTCCTTCAGAGGTCCGTTTCCCAGTATTTTAATCTTGATATTATCCATTTTTCTGTCCAGGAGCTCTTTTCCTGCAAGAACCATTGTCCGTATGTCATAACTGGTTCCGATAGTCCCTGCATAAGTGACCCAGAATTCCTCCCCTTTTTTCAGGATCTCCGGGCCGTATTGGCTGACCCCCTTATCAAATTCGGCGATTTCATTGCCTACATATACAGTCTTTTTTGGGACATCCAGCTTCTGATTTTTTAAAGGCCGGTCCCTGTATTCATCAGAGGTTCCCACGATACCCGATACCAGCGAATATACTTTTTCCGCATCTCTCTTAAGAGGATAAAAAAGGATATCGCTGACAACCGGTATATCCAGGACCATCCTCATGGCTTCCGGCCAGAGATCATTTACATCCGGCACAAAGGGGATTCCTCTGTCATGAGCATACTTAGCCGCCGCCAATGCTACGTCATTAGGCGGAATCTCGCAATAGATCAGATCATAATCCCCCTCTTTTTCCAACATCTTTTTTAAATTTTTTGCCGCTATCCGATGACTGAATATTCTTCGGATATCTATATTTTTTTTGTAGCCCGGCTCATAGATAAATTTCAGCCGGAACTTATATTCTTCTTTGTTTATAGCCTCCACATCTCTCTGTGCTTTCTCCCAATGCTGAAAAGTAGTAGTGATCAGATCCACCTGATACCCTGCATCAGAGAGAAAATCTCCGATATATCGGAAACGGCTGTAGCCTTTTTCTCCATTGAGTTTTACCCCCATAGAAATCACTGCAATTTTTTTCATATATTGTCTCCTGTTTACTTAATCACAGCCAGAGCTGTATCTGCCATGATTTTTAAATCTCCCAAAACACTGAAGGATTCTATATATTCCAGATTGTATTTCATCTTCTCCGGCAAAATATATTGAATATAAATTTCTTCTGTATCTTTTCCCGTTTTTATTTTATAAAAATCTATGGCGTCTTCCTCGTTTTTATAAGCAATACTTGTCCTGGAAGTAATGCCCGCCGGAAGAAGAAGCGTGGCCATCATCTCCGGGGAATAAGCGTCCACATATTTTTTTACCTCGGGGCGGGTTCCTACAAAACTCATATCCCCTTTCAGCACATTGAAAAGCTGAGGTATCTCATCCAGCCTGCATTTTCTCAGTTTTCTTCCCATATTGGTAATACGGGAATCCCCGCCGCGGGTAACCAAAGGCCCCTGCTTATCCGCATCCGCTACCATTGTACGGAACTTATAAATACGGTAAGGCCTCCCATACTGGGTAATCCTTTCCTGACGATAAAAAATCGGTCCTTTGCTGTCCAGCTTAATACATACTGCGAGTATAAGCATTACGGGCGACAAAAGAACCGTTAAAACAATTCCCAGGACTACGTCCAAAAAACGCTTGGCGAAAAGCGCCGGGCGTTTTTTGGCAAGATCCATATAATATTTTTTTACTTCTTCCTTTCTCATACATTCCGGAAGGCTGTTCCAATCTTTTAACATATCCTACAGCTCCTTGACAATTCTTCTATAAGTATGTATCACATATCCTATCTCCTCGTCTGTCAGACATGTATGAAGGGGAAGTGTGATCTCATTTTCAAACATGTGATAAGCATTCTGATAATTTTCAATATGGAACCCCAGATTTTTATAAGCCGTCATCATCGGCAGCGGCTTATAGTGAACATTTGTTGCAATACCTGCTTCCGCCATCTTATCGATCACTTCATTGCATTCTTCTCTGGTCCTGCCCGGGATCCTGGTAAGATACAAATGGCCGCTGGAGGAATGGTCGCCGCCATAATGATCTAATACAGATATATTTAAATCTTTAAAACCTTCATTATATCTTTCAATAATTTCTCTCCGCCGTTTTAGCAGTCCGGGATATCGGCTGAACTGTGCCAGTCCCAAGGCAGCCATAATATCCGTCATATTATATTTATAAAAAGGTGCTACGATATCATATTCCCAGTTTCCAGGCTTCAGTTTTGCAAAGGCATCCTTGCTCTGCCCGTGAAGAGAGAGTTCCATATACCGGTTATAGATATCTTCACTGGACACTTCCGGTATTTCTTTCCAAACTACCGCTCCGCCTTCTGCTGTTGTCAGATTTTTTACCGCATGAAAAGAAAAGCTGGTAAAATCTGCGATCTCCCCGCACATCTTTCCATCCTTCCGTGCTCCAAATGCATGGGCGCCGTCTGCTATTACCGCAATCCTTCCCAACGCTTTCTGAAGTTTTCCCGCTGGATGGAAAAGAATTTTCTTTTCTGCTGCAATATCAAACATTTGGTTATAATAAGGATAAATAATACCCGCCAGGTCTACGCAGATTATGGCTTTTGTCCTTTCCGTAACCGCATTTCTCACCTGCTCCGGATCCATATCATAAGAATCCGGAAGAGTATCTACCATGACCGGAGTAGCCCCCACATGGCAGATAACACTGCAGGTAGCCGTATATGTATACGCCGTAGTGATCACTTCATCCCCAGGTCCGATACCTAATATACGAAGGCTTAATTCCAATGCGGCTGTTGAAGAATTTAAACAAACCGCTTTTCTGGTATGACAGAATCCCGCAATTTCTTCTTCAAACCGTTTTGTCTTTGGGCCGGTAGTAATCCATCCGCTTCTCAGTGTATCCGCAACTTCATTGATTTCCTTTTCTGTTATGTCTGGGGGTGAAAAAGCTATTTTCATCATCTGTCATCTCCTGAATTTTGTGTATATTTAAACTCATTATACCTAATTCTGGAATAAAAGCAAGACCATTAAGAAAATACTTCTTCGGACTCATTCTGGTAATTTCTGGTACTTACTTACGATTCCGCCCTGATTTTTTCTGTATATAATCCTTCAAAAACTCATACATTTCCTCTTCTGTAGGAGGGCATCCCTTCAGATAATGCCGGAATTTCCTGGTACATTGTCCGATCCCCAGCTCTCCGGTCTCTCCTCTGAATCCCTGGCCAATGCAGATTTTCTCTTTCAGTTCCTTTAGCAGACCTTCTTCTTTCAGCTTCTGGAGGGCCGGTATCAGGTATCCGTAACAGGCGCTGCAGGACTCTACTTCCTCCACAGCATCCTGAAGTTCCACGATCTTTCTCTTCTTAGGAAGTATGGATTTTTCCTTAGGAAGATTCAGCTCCCGAAATTCTGCCAGCTCCCAGTCTTCCAGTCCGGCTCCCAGATCTGCGGCCATCTGGATATAAGGGATCTCTTCTAATTCGTACCCCATGAGATGAGCCACGTAAGCGTCACACAGTACCGGATCCGCCGCAGCCATGATCCGGTTCATGACTACCGGATTGCCTCCGTCTTCAAAGTCCCAGTCTCCGCAGATATTGTCTACCACAATAAAATCCTGATGGATCCCTGTTGCCAAATGGGCAATAGGTTTGTGAAGCCCCATAGCGTGGAACCGGCGTTTTTCCGAATTGGGGATCAGTCCCTTCATATTTTTCAGGGCGCAGGTGATCTTGGTCTGGCAGTGGCCTTTCATGACCGGCACATTGATCAGGAAATCCAGCTTCATCGCTTCATCGCAGATCTTCAGCTCCATCCCCTGGCAGTCATAAGTTTCATAACTGTCCTTCTGCATGTCCAGGAATTCCACGCCGTACTTTTCTGAAAGATCATAGTACCCGCAGAGTCTGGCCGTATCTTCAGTCTTATCCCCCACCCAGGAGCCTTCCAGCATGACCAGATCTTTAAATCCTCTCTCCTGAAGATATTCAATAATCCCCGCCACGATCTCCGGATGAGTGGTGGCTCCCCAGGAAGGGTCTGAGGGAGAGACCAGGTTGGGTTTTATGCCAATGCGGCATTCTTTGTCCGGTATCCGGGAAGCCAGATCCGCCTCCTCCAATAATTGTTTTGTCATTTCCTTATATTCTGTTCCATAGATAGCCAGGATTTCTGTATTTTCCATAGTTTACCGCCTTTCCCCCTATAATTCATATTAGGTTCAGGAATCCCCCAGGTTCTCTATAAGTCCCCGGAACTCCATCTGTTTCTGTTATGTATAATCATAACGAAAACCCGGGAACCTGTAAAGAACAAACTCTTTTTCCGGAAATTTCTTCAAATTCCTGCACGAATTCCTCTTTTTCCCCATCTTTCTCTTTACAACCCTATGTAAAATTGTGTAAAGTAGTATCGATATTAATTACATACTATCCAGGAGGATTTACTTATGTCAAAACCCAAAGCTTCTATCTTTGAAATGGACGGTGTGCCGGAATTCGGCCAGGCCCTTCCTCTGGCGCTGCAGCATGTGGTAGCTATGATCGTAGGCTGTGTAACCCCTTCCATTATCGTAGCAGGCGTGGCAGATCTGGCTCCCGCTGACCGGGTGATCCTGATCCAGGCAGCCCTGTTTGTTTCTGCCATCAGTACCCTGCTTCAGCTTTTCCCTGTGATCAAGGGAAAAAATTTCCAGCTTGGAGCAAAGCTTCCCGTGATCATGGGCATCAGCTTTGCCTATGTACCCAGTATGCAGGCTATCGCCGGCCAATATGATGTAGGCACCATTCTTGGGGCTCAGATCATCGGCGGTATCGTAGCTGTCATCGTAGGTCTTACGGTGAAAAAAATCCGTATCCTGTTCCCGCCTATTGTTACCGGAACCGTGGTATTTACTATTGGTCTTTCCCTGTATCCCACAGCGGTAAATTATATGGCCGGGGGGACTTCCAGTGAAACTTACGGCTCCTGGCAGAACTGGCTGGTAGCTATTTTCACCCTGGCAGTGGTAACAGGACTGAATCACTTTGCCAAAGGATTTTTAAAACTTGCCTCTATTCTGGTTGGTATCATCGCAGGCTATATCCTGGCAGCATGTTTCGGTATGATCGACTTTTCCGGTATCGGTTCTTCAGGTTTCTTCCAGCTCCCTCAGCCTCTGCACTTCGGCGTAAGCTTTGAGCCTTCCGCCTGTATTGCCATCGGCGTTTTATTTGCCATTAATTCTATTCAGGCAATCGGAGATCTGTCCGCCACTACTGTAGGAAGTATGGATCGGGAGCCTACCACCAGAGAGCTTCAGGGCGGAATCGTCATGTACGGTATTGAAAATATCATCGGCGCTGTATTCGGCGGTCTTCCTACCGCTACCTACAGTCAGAACGTAGGTATCGTAACCAC
>DWUX01000088.1 GCA_019120545.1 Candidatus Blautia stercoripullorum
AGTCCCAGACGTTCCGGAGTTACCACGCATACGTGAGATGGTGAGAATGCCTGGCACAGGATACAGCTGTAGTATACATCTACAGATTCATCTGTCAGAGTATCCAGACGCTCGTCACGTTTGTCAAATGTTGGGATGGCAACTTCGTGACGGATTCTTGTACATTCTGCAGGATCTGTGTAGATGGTTACTTCACATTTATCAACAACAGCGTCAAACTCATTCTTAACAGAAACATAGAGAACCTCTCCGATATGTTTCAGACGGAAGCCTGCGTTAAATGCTTCTTTACCGATACGGATACGGAGCATATCACGCTGACCTGTATGATATACGCCTTCGATACAGTTGATGTAGTTATGGAACTTACGCTCGATAACCGGTTCAAAATCAGACTGCATGTTCTTTCCGGCAACTTTTACAACATATGCAATGCTGTTCTTGCTTCCCAGTTCCATTTCGTCTACATCAGGACCAACGATAGTGATCTTATGATCTTCGATCTCGGAAGCATCTACAGCCTGTACCAGCTCGGCACAGTCTACACGGGAGCCGTCAAACTCTACCTGCATGTCGCCCCGGCGGATGATCTCGCCTTCAAATGCGGAAGCGAATGCGACAGGGATATCAATATTTGTGATCTTGATCTTAATGTCACGGGCTTCCAGAGAAGTAGCGTTGAATTTGCTTACATCCGGCTGGCAGATCAGGCTCTTCGGAACTTCTGCAACGCCTTCCTGGTTGGTGATTACAGGGAAGCCTAAAGCGATTGCGCCGGCTCCAGCTGCAACGATCACGTCATTTAACGGAGCAAATGCGTTTACGAATGCAGGAACACGTTCCATTGTATATTTCATCAGGCTGCCTGCATCACCAGGTGTGATATTACCAAAGATCAGAGCCGCTCTCAGAGCAACTGATACTGCGTGGATAACAGCAGTTACATCCTTTCCTAATGGAATCACACGTAAATTAGCGCCTGTCTTCATACCAGCTTCAGCCAGCTGATCAATAATGTCGCCAACCAGAGTTACCAGAATACCCTGTGCCTGATAACTTTTCACCAAAGCAACTGCATCTTCTGTAGTAGGAGCCTTTCCTAAGATAACGGCTACGCCTGGGATATCACCAGTTACAAGGGGTACGCCCAGTTCACGGATCACTGCATCTGCCAGATGTCCATAGCATGGTTCTTCGTATGGAGTTGCTCCGTCAATATATTTCAGAACTTCGATGAACTCTGCGCAAAGAGCTGTTGCAACACCGGACATGAAAACATCATGGGTTCTGTTTTCTCTTGTCATAAGTGTTTTTACAACGCCTAAAGCTTCTTTTAATTCACCTAATGTTCCAACTTTCACACCTGTTACAGCATAATAGCAAGGCAGGCTGTACGCTGTATTAGGGAAGCTGACAGCTTTGTCAGCACCGTACTGTTCAATGGCAGCATTAATTGCATTTTCTGTCAATCCATAGACAGCGTCATTTCCGCTGAATACTGTTTCAAATAAAGTCAATGTCTTTTCCTCCTAACATCTCATAATCCCTGATCGATTATGTTTTTGATTTGCGTAATTTCTTCTTTTACTGTATTGCTGAAATCGTAGGGAGATTTTCCCTGACGATCCGCATCCATAACTTCTGTGTTGTAGTGAATGAAGCCCAGAAAATCTTCAGCCGGAATACGGCTTCTGACAAACTCCTCATCCTCTGCATTTCTTACCTTATTGGCCACTACCCGCACCTGTTTTACACCCAGGTCATCTGCCAGACGTTTTACATTTTTATAGGTCTGGACGCTTCTGGCGCCAGGCTCGATCACTACAATAAACTGATCCATGGACTCTGTGGTTCCCCTTCCCAGATGTTCCAGTCCGGCTTCCATATCCATGATCACCACATCATCTCTGTGGAGGACCAGGTTGTTGATGATCCTCCGGAGCATTACATGCTCCGGACATACACAACCGCCGCCTCCTGTTTCCACAGTTCCCAGAACCAGAAGCTTAACCCCGTTCTTCTCTTTTGAATAAGTATCCGGTATATCGCTTACTTTGGGATTCAATTTATAAAACTGATTGTCTTCTCCCGCTCCGGTTCTCTCCTCAATAAGTTTTCTCATCTTAGTGATCGGG
Organism: Candidatus Blautia stercoripullorum; assembly: GCA_019120545.1. Lineage (GTDB taxonomy): Bacteria > Bacillota > Clostridia > Lachnospirales > Lachnospiraceae > Blautia > Blautia stercoripullorum. The sequence goes on from DWUX01000088.1 coordinate 2,136, forward strand.
ACAATGGAATCCAGAGTTTCTTCATCAAAGCCAAGAGCCAGTCCAAGATTCGCATCCGGATCCACATCTGCTGCCAGCACATGTTTCCCTTCATCTGCATACAGCCGGGCAAGAGTTGCTGCAAATGTAGTCTTTCCCACGCCGCCTTTTCCTGTAACTGCTATTTTCATGTCATTCACCTTTCCTAGTTATGATTCAGAATCATCAGATGCCCAGGGCAGCTCTCTTTTCTTCGATCCTTGCCATCATGGCATCTCCTAATTTATCAATATCCTTTTCTACAGTAAACGCTGCCTCACACCACTGTCTGGTGCCGTTTGTCAGGATTTCAACCATCTCACTGGAACCTGAAGCGTAAGGATCAACGCCCAGGAAAGTATCAATACCAGAACCGATAACATAGTTTCCGATAGATACTGCTTTTTCAGACATCCACTCCGGAGCACATCCCACAACCGGGAGCTGTGAAATATGAAGACCTGCGTCTTTTGCAAGAGTCGCAGCCAGAACCAGCATACGGGAAATATCTACGCAAGATCCCATATGAAGAACCGGAGGAATATCAGCCAGCTCGCACACTCTCTTCAGACCATCGCCGCAGATATCCTTTGCAGCCTTATCCATCAGACCAGCTTTTGCAGCAGCCTGTGCGGAACAGCCGGAAGCGATAACGATGATATCATTTGCCAGCATTTTTTTCATCAGCTCGATATGAGCCAAGTCAGGGCGAACCTTTGGATTATTACATCCAACCATGGCCACCGCACCTCTTAATACGCCAGAGGTAATGCACTGAAGCAGAGGCTTTGTAGTTCCAAGTTCATCAACCTGTGTATTAGCAACACCGTCAAGAGCCTTTACGATTGCTTCTGTGGAGAATCCTACAGTTGCTTTCTGTTTCATCTGCGGGATATATACAAGCTCAGGCTTTCTGTTTTTGAAATTCTCAATAGCCAGCTTAACGATCTGTGTTGCCTTTTCCAGCGCGGAATGAGCGTCAAAGCGAATGAACTCAGAGTCCGGCATCTGAGCGATCGGTGAAGTTGTGATGAACTTTGTATGGAAACATTTGCTTAAAGGTCCTAATGCCGGGAAGATACACTGTACATCGACCACGATTGCTTCACAGGCGCCTGTAAGAACTACGTTTTCCTGCTGCAGGAAGTTACCTGCCATAGGAATTCCGCGGCGCATTGCAACTTCATTGGAGGTACAGCATACACCGGAAATAGTGATTCCTTTAGCTCCCATCTCTTTAGCATAAGCGATCATCTCAGGACTGTCAGCCACTTCACAGATCATTTCAGAAAGGCTTGGGTCGTGTCCATGAACAACAATATTTACGTTTTCTTCCACCATAACGCCCAGGTTTGCTTCTGTCTCAATCGGCTTCGGTGTACCGAAAAGCACATCAGAGAATTCTGTTCCCATCATAGAACCGCCCCATCCGTCGGAAAGTCCTGCACGGATAGCCTGTTTTACCAGTGCTTCCGGTTTGGAAGAACATCCCATATGAGACATATGTAAAGAACATGATACCTCACGGTCAATAGCCCGGGGCGCAAGTTCATTTTCTTCCCACAGCTTCTGCTGTGATTCCGGAGCTCTCTTTAAAAATCTCTGAGTTCCAAATGGTTTTCCATATTCCATAAGGCCTTCATAAGCCACCTCATGAGCCAGATCGTAAATGTCTTTGCCTTCTGTCTCAATTCCCCACTCTTTCGCAATGCGGATCAGCTTTTCAGGATCTTTTACTTTATAACATCCGTCTGCAGCTGAAGCATAAAGAGTATGGCAGATCTCACGTCCGTGATCAGAATGGGTAGCAGCTCCGCCCGCTGTAAACTTCAGATAATTACGTCCAACAATGCCGTGAACATCGCATCCGCAGATTCCTCTGGGAGCTTTCTTTGTAATACGGCACGGACCCATTGTACAGATACGGCAGCAAATGCCTTCTTCTCCGAATTTACAATGGGGTGTCTGGTTCTTTACACGAGCCTGCCATGAATCAGCGCCTACTTTAGCACCTGTCTCCAACAGTCTCGCAGTAGCAGCTTCAAACTCTTCTACTGTAGTTAATCTGAATTCACTCATGTTATCCTCCTTTATGTCGCCTCTCTTTTAAAATTCTAATTTGTCCACAATTTCCCGAACGGCTTTTTTCACAGGCGAGTCTTCGGGAAGGTCAACGGTTGGCGTACCGTTGCAGTCATAGTCATAAACTGCTTCATTTTGCGGCACAACGCCCAGAAGATGAAGGCCTTGCTTTTCAATTTCATCTCTGGTTCCTTCATTGAGCACCCCGTTGGGGGCCCTGTTTACAATCAGGCCTACCTGTTTGGGATGCATATCGCATTCTTTGATCAGCTGTGCAATCCTGCCTGCAGCCTGAACGCCCCTTCTGGAACAGTCGCTGACTAAAATCGCCGTCTCCATATTCGGAAGTACGCCTCTGCTGATATGTTCCATACCAGCTTCATTATCCACAATGATATAGGGGTAATTCTTTTCAAGTCTTTGAATCTGTGCCTGGAGAAGTCCATTCACAAAACAGTAGCATCCTTTGCCCTGAGTACGTCCCATAACCAGCAGATCAAAATTATCAGACTCTACTAAAGCATCGTCAAATTTAAACTCCATATAATCTGCTTTTGACACACCTGAAGGGATCGGATTCTTAGCAGCCATCTCTGCCCCTGCCACTTCTTCCCTGATTTCTCCCAGAGTAGTCTCCACCTCTACTCCCAGAACTTCATTCAGATTAGAGTTGGCATCTGCATCCACTGCAAGGATCGGGCCTTTCCCCTTTTCGCCCAGATACTGTATAATCAGTCCTGTTAATGTTGTCTTACCTACGCCGCCTTTTCCTGCGACTGCAATTACATGTGCCATAAATCAGGCGCCTCCTGAATTTGAATTTTAAACAAGGGACACGAATTCGGACCTCGCAAAGATCCCTATATATCCTTCCCCTTGTTTAATGCTTAAAGATGGATACTGTCAATGCCCAGAATACAGTATTCATCATTTTGATCGACGGTAAATCCGACATTTTTTCTTTATCGAATATGCCGGATATTTTACCATCTGTATCCTTTGAATTCAAAGGATCAGGAAACAGTCAGTACCGGGAAATTCTTCTGGGCCATTCCCCCGCTGCTGTTTCGTGGCAAAGCCATATTGATCATTGCTTCCCGGATTTCCTCCTTTGTGTTACGGATAACGGTAAAATGAGTAACCGGGATGGCCTCAGCATTCTGATCATTTCTGCCTGGAAAGCCTTTCCTGCCGTTCTCTGCTTTTGACTCAGAATTTCCAAAGCAGAAAGGCATCTTTTCCTTCATGGCTTCTGCCAATTTCATTGCACTTTACCTCCGCATATTATGTTTTTATTTTAAGGGTTTCCCCATTAAAACCTATATTACTGGCAGTCCAGTTTTACTATACTATTGGCCAGATCCACCATCAGGATCCTGCCTTCGATGGTTTTGGTCTCTCCCATAATATCTCGGAGAATCACTTTATCTCCATCCACATCAATACGGCTGACCATTTTTAAGATCACCGTATTATCGCTTTCTTTCTGAACCGTTGCAAGACACATGACCTACGCCTCCTTTAAATGTTCTTTTACCAGTGTCAGCGCCAGTCCCAGACGCATATTTCCTTTTTGAAAATCAGCAACACCTTCTTTGATTGTCTTAGCTGCATCTTCCATTCCAAGTTTCTGGAGATTTTCAGCCATTTGATCAAGCTCCTGGGCATGATGCTCATTATGAGACAGCATATAATTCAGGAGAGCTGCGACTTCCTGTCCGCAGTTTTCCTGACAATTCTCATTGCAGCTGCCGCAATGTTCATGCTGATGAGCTTCTCCTCCATGAGGAATCACATTCCCGTTTTCGTCTTTGATTAAATGCATTTTTCCATCCTTTCCAGGCCCATATTTTACATTTGGGCGCACTGAATGACAATAATTTATCAATTAGGTTCATTATACATGGTTTCCCTATTTTTATCAAGCCATTTTATGTATTTTTCTAAGTGCGTTCCCGATAGTCCTCTGACCTTTGTGGATTTTTATTTGCAATATTATGGGAATTTTAATAAATATGACTAACATTCTTCACATTTTCATGATATACTATCAAAGATTGTAAAAGGAGGTTTGGTATATGTCTTTTGGTGAACATGTGATTCATTTAAATGACGGAAGAGAAATGCCGCTGTTAGGCCTTGGTGTTTATAAAGCCACCGATGATGTGGAGCTGAAACAGGCAATATCAGACGCTGTTTCCTTTGGCTACCGCTTGATCGATACAGCTTCTTTCTACAAAAACGAAGAAGGAGTCGGTAAAGGAATACAGGCTCTTAATCTACCGAGAGAAGATTTATTTGTCACTACAAAAATTTGGAATACCGCTCAGAGAATTGGAGATATAGAAGATAGTTTTAACAGAAGCCTGGAACGCCTGGCTCTGGATTATGTAGATCTGTACCTGATCCACTGGCCTGTACCTGGCTGCTTTGGAAATACTTGGAAAGCCATGGAAAAGTTGCAGGAGCAGGGTAAAGTAAGGTCCATCGGCGTATCCAACTTCGGTATTCAGGATCTGGAACTTCTAAAAACCGTATCTGACGTGATCCCGGCCGTAAACCAGGTAGAATTTCATCCCCTCTTCAATCATCCGGAGCTGAAAGCTTACTGCGAAGAAAACGGCATTGCTCTTCAGGCCTATGCACCTCTGGCCAGAGGCGCATATCTGAAAAGTCCGTTGATGATCGAAATCGGCAAGAGCCATCAGAAAAGTCCTGCTCAGGTAGGCCTGCGCTGGCTCGTTCAGCAGGGAATTGCTGTGATTCCAAAATCAATTCACGAGGAACGTCTGGCAGAAAACAGCCAG
>DWUX01000089.1 GCA_019120545.1 Candidatus Blautia stercoripullorum
CCTTTCCGATATCATGACGCATATATTTATTTTTAAACTGGATCCACTCCGTAGCCGCATAAGCGTTCTTTCTCGCCTCTTTTAATGTAGCCCCCTTGGCTGTCACGCCCAGGACACGTCCTCCGTTTGTGACGATCTTTCCGTCTTTCAAGGCCGTACCTGCATGAAATACATAATATCCTTCTTTGCCCTCGAAGTTTTCCAGTCCTTCAATCGGGAATCCCTTTTCATAAGATACCGGATATCCGTCAGAAGCCAGGACCACGCATACTGCCGCATTATCTTCAAACTCCAGGTTGATCTGATCCAGAGTTCCGTCTATACATGCTTCGCAGACTTCTATCATATCATTTTTCATTCTGGGGATCACTACCTGAGCCTCCGGGTCGCCGAATCTGGCATTATATTCCAGGACTTTCGGACCCTTTTCCGTAAGCATCAGGCCAAAGAAAATGATCCCTTTAAACTCTCTGCCCTCTGCAGCCATGGCATCTACTGTTGGCTGATAAATATTTTTCTGGCAGAACTCATCAATTTCTTTTGTATAGAAAGGACTTGGAGAGAAAGTTCCCATACCGCCGGTGTTCAGACCCTGATCTCCGTCTTTTGCTCTCTTATGGTCCTGAGCGGAAGTCATAGTCTTGATGGTCTTTCCGTCTACAAAGGAAAGAACAGACACTTCTCTTCCAGTCATAAACTCTTCAATAACCAGGGTGTTTCCGGCTGAACCGAACTTTTTGTCCAGCATAATAGTCTTTACGCCCTCTTCAGCCTCTTCCAGAGTATTGCAGATCAACACGCCTTTTCCCAGAGCCAGTCCGTCAGCTTTCAGCACAATAGGAAACTCTGCTTTTTCTTTCAGATAGGCAATGGCTGCTTCCGGATTATCAAAGTTTTCATAGGCTGCTGTGGGAATATGATATTTTTTCATCAGATCCTTTGAAAAAGCTTTTGAACCTTCCAGGATAGCCGCGTTTTTCCTTGGGCCGAATACCCGGAGTCCTTCCTTTTCAAATACATCTACCACGCCGCCTACCAGCGGATCGTCCATTCCTACGATGGTAAGGTCGATCTCTTTTTCTTTGGCAAAAGCTGCCAGTTTATCAAATTCCATAGCGCCGATAGGTACGCACTCCGCTACCTGACTGATTCCTCCGTTGCCCGGGGCACAGTAAATCTTTTCTACTTTCGGGCTCTGAGCCACCTTCCAGGCAATGGCGTGTTCTCTTCCGCCGCTTCCGATAATCAATACTTTCATTGTTTTCTTCCCCTTTCTCTTATTCGCTGATCTTTACCAGGCCGTCTACTACCTGTACTTTATGATTTGCAATTAAATTAATGGCTTCCGGCATGATCTTCCATTCCGCCTCTTCCATCACTCTTCTCTGAAGGATCTCAGGGGTATCGTCCTGATGGACTTCCACCGCTTTCTGAAGGATAATAGGACCGGTATCTGTTCCTTCATCTACAAAATGCACCGTAGCTCCTGTTACCTTTACGCCCCTTTTCAGCACGCCTTCATGAACTTTCAGTCCATAATATCCTGTACCGCAGAAAGAAGGGATCAGAGCCGGATGGATATTGATGATCTTATTTGGATAAGCCTTTACCATGATCTCAGGGATCACTACCAGGCAGCCTGCCAGGACCACCAGATCCACCTGGTAAGACTGGATCGTTTCCAGAAGCTTCTGGTTAAATTCTTCCCGTGAAGAAAAACTCTTAGGGGAAACACACAGAGCCTCTATGCCATGCTGTTTTGCCCGCTCCAGTGCATAGGCGCCGGCATTATTGCTGATCACCACAGAGATCTCTGCGTTAGTAATTTTTCCGCTGTCAATGGCGTCTATAATAGCCTGAAGATTTGTGCCTCCTCCGGAGACCAAAACTGCCATTTTCATCATATTCTGCCTTCCTTTCAGACAGGAAAAGGGCTGCCGCAGAAATCCCTATTTTCTTTTTCTGCTGCAACCCTGTCCTTTCTTTTATACTAATTTTACGTCTTTTTCTCCCTCTTCGATCTTACCGATCACATAAGGAGTTTCTCCTGCTGCCTTGATAGCTTCCATGGTCTTCTCCACATCTGCCGGATCTACAGCAACTACCATACCGATACCCATGTTAAAGGTATTGTACATCATATGCTCCTCAATATCTCCTTTTTCTGCCATCAGACCGAAGATCGGAGGCACCGGATAACTGTCTTTTTCAATAACCGCGCAGACTCCATCCTTTAACATTCTGGGAACATTTTCGTAAAATCCGCCGCCGGTGATATGGCTGCAGGCTTTTACTCTTACGCCTGCTTCTTTAACAGCTTTCAGAGCTTTTACATAGATCTTTGTGGGAGCCAGAAGAGTTTCTCCCAGAGTTTTGCCCAGCTGGTCATAATAAGTGTTCAGAGACTCTGTGGTCATCTCAAACACTTTCCGGACCAGAGAAAATCCATTGCTGTGAACTCCTGAAGAAGCCATGCCGATAAGAACATCTCCCGCTTTTAAATCTTTTCCGTCGATAAGATCTTTCCGCTCTACCACGCCTACGGCAAAACCTGCCAGGTCATATTCTTCTTCCGGCATAAGTCCCGGATGTTCCGCAGTCTCTCCGCCGATCAGGGCAGCGCCGGACTGAAGACAACCCTCAGCCACGCCTTTTACGATCTGGGCGATCTTTTCCGGATAATTCTTTCCGCATGCGATATAATCCAGGAAGAATAAAGGTTCCCCTCCTGCGCATGCAATATCATTGACACACATAGCTACTGCATCGATCCCGATGGTATCGTGTTTATCCATGAGATAAGCCAGTTTTACCTTGGTACCGCAGCCGTCAGTTCCTGAAAGGAGCACCGGGTCTTCCATCTCCTTGATCTTTTTCAGAGAGAAAGCGCCTGAAAAGCCCCCTAAGCCTCCCAGAACTTCTTCCCGCATGGTTTTCTTAACGTGTTCCTTCATCAGTTCCACTGATTCATAACCGGCTTCAATATCTACGCCCGCGTTCTTATAATCCATTTTCTTTCCTCCATATATAGTAAGCTCTGTCTTTATCTTTGGCTCGCCGCTCCCCTTCATTAACTGCGGCGGAGTAAGCGCTTACTTATAATTTTTATATCCTACTTCCTGAAGTTTTTTGTCTTTGGCTACAACCTGGTCTTTCAGTTCTTCTTTGTAGTCTTTCAATTTCTGCAGAAGTTCCGGATCGGAAGTTGCTAAAATCTTGGCTGCCAGAATTGCTGCGTTTGCACCTCCGTTAATGGCTACTGTGGCAACAGGAATACCGCTTGGCATCTGTACGATAGAATACAGAGAGTCCCGTCCGCCTAAAGATGTGGTATGCATGGGGATACCGATCACCGGCATTGGGAAGATTGCCGCGCACATACCAGGAAGATGTGCCGCCATGCCTGCTCCTGCGATGATTACTTTGAAGCCTTTTTTCTCAGCTGATCTTGCATACTCAAAAAATACATCCGGCTCTCTGTGCGCAGAGATAATGGTCATCTCATAATCAATCCCGAATTTTTCCAGCATATCTGCCGCTTTGCTCATAACAGGCATATCAGAGTCACTGCCCATAACAATTCCAACTTTTGCCATGATA
>DWUX01000090.1 GCA_019120545.1 Candidatus Blautia stercoripullorum
AAACTCCTTACCCTGTGACTGTAAAATCACCTTACCACGCACAAAAGATCTGATCCCTCTCCCGGAACCTCTGACCTACAAGGACGGAGCCCAGGTAGCCTGTGGATTTGGAACAGTCTACGAAGCTATAGAAAAAATCGGGATTTCCGGAAACCATACAGTGCTGGTCACAGGACTTGGACCGGTAGGGCTGGCAGCCCTGATGCTGGCAAGGGCTATGGGAGTAGATAAGCTTATTGGTGTGGAGATGAATGATTACCGGATCGATCTGGCACAGAAGCTGAGGCTGGCCGATAAAATCACTAAACCGGGAGAAGGAGCTCTGGAAGAGATACTGGAGGCTACCGGAGGCCATGGAGCGGAGCGGGCTATTGACGCCAGCGCCAATGACCAGGCCCGGCAGCTGGCTGTACGGGGTACCAGAGACTGGGGAAGCCTATGCTCTGATGGCAGGGGGAAACTGCGGAAAAGTAGCGGTTACTTTTTAAGAGCGGGCAAGACAAACAGAAAAATATACAGGAATATCATTTTGCAGAAAACCGGGAAAACAAAAAAATGTTTTTCCGGTTTTTCTATTGACACTTTCCTTGATTAGTGATATGGTTAATTGCACAAGTAATGAACCATATAAGTGATGAGCTTGAAGAGCTTTTGCAAATGGATAGAGAAAACCAGAGACGCAGCAGAAAGGATGTGAGAAATCTTGCAGGAACTTTTGAATCAGGAGAAGTCCATATATCTTCAGATAAAGGAAATGATCGAGCAGGATATCCTGAGGGATATTCTCCTGGAAGAGGAAAGGGTGCCCAGTACCAATGAGCTGGCAAAGCTTTATGCCATTAATCCGGCTACAGCGGCCAAGGGCGTGAATCTTTTGGTAGATGAAGGTATTTTGTATAAGAAAAGGGGAATCGGTATGTTTGTAGCAACAGGCGCAAAGGAGGCTATCCGGAAGAAACGACGGGAGCATTTCTTTGAAAATTATGTAAAAGGCATGCTTACAGAAGCGGCAAATCTGGGGATCAGCAAAGAAGAACTGATTGAAATGATCGCATGGGAGCAGGGAGGGAATGAGAATGAGTGAAAAAGTTTTAAGATCTAAAGGAATCGTGAAAAAATACGGGAAACAGGAGGTACTCCACAATATAGATCTGACTCTGGAGCCGGGGAAGATTTACGGTCTGATCGGAAGAAACGGCGCAGGAAAGACCACATTGCTCTCTATCTTATCCGCACAGAACCCGGCTACATCCGGAGAGATCTATCTGGGAGAAGAGCCGGTATGGGAAAATCCTGTGGCATTGCAGCATATTTTCTTTTCCAGGGAGATCAGCCCTAATGTAACAGGAGATTCCAGCGGATTAAAGGTGAAAGATTACCTGGATATGGCAGAGGCCTACCTGCCGAAATGGGATAAAAAAATGGCAGAGGAATTAGTGGATCTTTTTCAACTGGATAGGAAGAAAAAAACTTTAAAGCTGTCTAAAGGTATGCTTTCTATGCTTTCCATCGTACTGGCCCTGGCCAGCAAGGCGGACTTTACTTTTCTGGATGAGCCGGTTTCCGGTCTGGATGTGGTGGCAAGGGAACAGTTCTACCGGCTTTTGCTGGAAGAATTTACAGAAAGCGGAAGGACCTTTGTGATCTCCACTCACATTATCGAGGAAGCGGCGGATCTGTTTGAAGAAGTGATTTTCCTTCATCAGGGGAAGATCCTTTTAAAAGAAAATACCCAGGAACTGCTGGAGCGTTGTATTTACGTCAGCGGCAGAGCAGAGGAAGTGGATCAGGCGGTTAAAGGAAAAGAGATCCATCACCAGGAGACTCTGGGAAGGAGCAAAAGCGTAATGGTAAGGCTTAAAAGGGGAGAAACTCTGGAGAAGACAGAGGGGATCACCCTTCAGCCTATGAATCTGCAGAAGGTGTTTGTCTCATTGTGTGACGGGGAGGCTGGATGATATGAAAAGAGAAAAAAGAATCCTGAAGATGGTATGGGAAGATCTTTGGGTGGGCTTAGGCCTGGTCCTGGTCCTGTGCGCGGCACAATTTATCCGTTCCTCTCAGTGGAACCTGGAAAGACTGAGAGAACTGGCGGCTTCTTCCTTTCCGGACAGCCTGATTCTTGTGTCGGCAGCTACCTTGACCCTTATGATCTATTCCAGATACAGCGCATACGAACCGCTGAAGATCTTTATGGGATATACCAGAAAAGGAGTGTTTTGGGATATGCAGCTTGTAAAGCTGCTCAGCGCTCTTTTCGTAGCTCTTATTTCCGGAGGGGCTATGGTGTTTGGAAGATGGTCTTTGACGATATGGAAGGATCTGAGTATGGTTTTCTGGGGATTTGTGCTGATGATGCTGACGCAGGGAATTGAGGAGCTGCTGACCATCCTTTATCTGAAGACCAGGAAACAGTGGATCGTACTGATCGCCATAGTGGCTGCCTGCGCTGCCATAGGGGGATTTGTAGGCTATAATACTACGGCGCTCATAAATGAAAATGATTTTTCAGGGATACAGATTTCCTTCCTGTTTTTGCAGGAAAATCCCCTGCTCTGGCTGACAGTTTCTGCAGCAGCTTACTGCCTTATGGGGTATTTTTCCTGGAAACTGCTGAAGAATCTGGAGGTCCGCATATAGGAGGTGCTTATGATGTGGAAAAATGTAAAAGCTATCTGGGAGATCAGAAAAAAGGAATTTTTTCTTTATCTTTCTATGACCGCCATTATGTGGATCTTTGGAAATCTGATTTCCGGAGCCATGAAGGCCGGGGCCCAGCTTCCGGAAGTCCTGCCTTTTGCGACTATGCTGTCTGTCTTTGGGGGCGTGATCATGTGTGTGATCGGTTTTGGAACAGATGTATTTTACGGATATGATTTTTTCCTGCGGTTTTGTCATACCAGAAAGGAATTTTTCGTTTCTTCCGGTGTGGTGGCCTTTTTCCAAAGTCTGGCTATGGTAATCCTGCTGAGGATATTTCTGGAGTTGGAGATGTTGATCTCTCACAGCCTTTTTGATGGTCCCGGGGCAACCAGGCAGTTAGAGATGGCAGTAAAAATTTTTTCCGGGTATGTATCTCTTCCCTGGATGCCGGTATATGCCCTGCTGATCACCGGATTATCCTGCGCGGGAGGAGCTTTTGTCCACAGGTTCAGAACAAGAGGCCCCTGGTTCCTGGTCTTTATGTGGCTTTTGCTGGCGATTGCCCTGCCTAAGGTTGTACAGACCTCCTGGTTTCACTATGGGGCGGGGAAAATTTTGCAAACCGCTATGCCCCTGCAGCTTCTGGCCGGTCTGATTGCAGGAGGGGTTCTGTATCTGGCAGGGGCCCTTGGCCTTCGGAAAGCCAGGGTAAACTGAGTAAATTCCTCCACATAAATTGAAGTAAAAGAATTGACGTTTTCACCGGAAAATGTTATGTTAATAGGAAGCTATTGTAAATTGGAATGGGAGGAATTGAAGAATGAAAAATTGCAGTAAATACAAAAGGCAGTATTTTCTCCCCCCGGTGAAATGTATGGACTGGGCTGAGAAAGATTATGTGGATCATGCGCCGATCTGGTGCAGCGTGGACCTGCGTGACGGAAACCAGGCGCTGGTGATCCCTATGAACCTGGAACAGAAGATCGAGTTCTTCAAAATGCTGGTGAAGATCGGATTTAAGGAAATTGAGGTGGGATTCCCTGCCGCTTCCGAAACGGAATATACTTTCCTCCGCACCCTGATTGAAGAAAACCTGATCCCTGATGATGTGACGATCCAGGTACTGACTCAGGCCAGAGAGCATATTATCAAGAAAACCTTTGAGGCAGTTAAGGGAGCAAAAAATGTAATTGTACATGTATATAACTCCACTTCCCTGGCTCAGAGAGAACAGGTATTTAAGAAATCCAAAGAAGAGATCAAAAAGATCGCTGTAGATGGAGCAATCCTCTTGAAGCAGCTTACTGATGAGGCTGGGGCAGACTATCGTTTTGAATACAGCCCGGAAAGCTTTACAGGTACAGAGCCGGAATACGCGCTGGAGGTATGTAACGCTGTGCTGGATATCTGGCAGCCTACAGCGGACAGAAAGGCGATCATTAACCTTCCGGTTACTGTGGAGCATTCTATGCCTCATGTTTATGCCAGCCAGGTAGAGTACATGTGCAAGAATCTGAAATACAGGGACAATGTGGTAGTATCCCTTCATCCTCATAATGATCGGGGCTGCGGTGTGGCAGATTCCGAGATGGGGCTTCTGGCAGGGGCTGACAGGATCGAGGGTACACTTTTCGGAAACGGAGAGCGGACCGGAAATGTGGACATCATTACCCTGGCCCTGAATATGTATTCTCAGGGCGTAGAGCCCAATCTGGATTTCAGCCATATGACCCAGATCAGTGAGAAATACGAAGAATTTACCGGTATGAAGATCAACGAGAGAAGCCCATACAGCGGCGCTCTGGTATTTGCCGCATTCTCCGGTTCCCATCAGGATGCCATTGCAAAAGGCATGCACTGGCTGGAAGAGAAAAAACCGGACCACTGGACAGTGCCATATCTGCCTATTGATCCTAAGGATCTGGGAAGAAACTATGACGCAGACGTGATCCGTATCAACAGCCAGTCCGGTAAGGGCGGCGTAGGATATATCCTGGAGACCAAGTTCGGTCTGAATCTGCCGGCTAAGATGAGAGAAGCTATGGGCTACACAGCCAAGGCAGTATCTGATCATACCCAGAAGGAACTGAAACCGGAGGAAATCTTTGAGCTGTTTAAGAAGACCTTTGAGAATGTAAAATCTCCTCTGGATATCACAGAAGTTCATTTCCAGCAAAAAGACGGCGGTATTACCACTCAGGTAACCTCTGAGTTTAATGGAAGATCCATCACCACAGAGGCTACCGGAAACGGCCGTCTCAACGCAGTAAGCAACGCTCTGAAGAAAGCTTACGATTTCCAGTATGACCTGGTGACTTATCAGGAACATGCTCTGGAACAGAGCTCCAGTTCCAAGGCCATCGCTTATGTTGGGATCAAAAAGCCTGATGGAAGCCTGGCATGGGGCGCAGGAGTGGATCCGGATATTATCCGGGCGTCTATTGATGCGCTGGTTACAGCTATCAACAACAGATAAGTGATTTTTAACATGATTATATCAGAAAAGCCCTGGAACCTGGCGGCGGATGCTGCCGGGTTCCGGGGCTTTTTCGATTACAGCTTAAAGGTCTGTCTAAAGATGGATCATGCTGTGATTTCAGTTACTTTGTAATCCTTATCCTCTACCGCTTTTTTCAGAACGTCATCGCTGACATCAGAATTCAGGGTGACTACAGCTGTGCCGGCTTCGTGGCTTACTTCAGCGCTGTCTACCTGGCTCAGGGCCTCCAGGGCCTTCTTTACGGTAGCTTCACAGTGTCCGCACATCATACCTTCGATTTTTATTGTTTTTGTCATTGTTTTGTCCTCCTTGTTTGTTTTCTTAATTTTGATTTTTCTATCTTTACTGGGATCATACATTTTGAACCAGTTAAGACGCAATGCATTGCTCACTACGCAGAAGCTGGAAAGGCTCATGGCCGCAGCTCCGAACATAGGATTTAACTGCCATCCGAAAAGCGGGATCCATACACCGGCAGCCAGAGGAATACCGATCACATTGTAAAAGAATGCCCAGAACAGATTTTCATGGATATTCCGGAGTGTGGCCCGGCTTAAGCGGATGGCCGCAGGCACATCAGTGAGCCTGCTCTTCATCAGAACTACATCTGCTGCGTCGATGGCTATATCTGTACCTGCACCGATGGCGATTCCCATATCAGCTCTGGTAAGAGCCGGAGCATCGTTGATGCCATCCCCTACCATAGCCACTTTTCCTTTTTTCTTCAGGGAGCGGATCACGCTTTCCTTTCCATCCGGAAGTACGCCGGCGATGACTTCATCTACACCGGCCTGGGCGCCGATAGCCCTGGCGGTACGTTCATTATCACCGGTAAGCATGACCACATGGATACCCATGTTCTGCAGCTCTCTGATAGCTTCAGGGCTATCCTCTTTTATAACGTCTGCCACAGCAATAATACCGATCAGCTTCCGGTCTCTGCTGAAGAACAGAGGGGTTTTTCCTTCTTCCGCAAGTCTTTCGGCGGTTTCTTTTATTTTATCAGATATTTCTGCATTCTGGCTGATGAAGTTCAGATTTCCGCCACAGATCAGAGACCCGTTTACTTTGCCGGAAAGTCCGTTGCCGGGTACTGCCTGGAAATCTTCTGTGTCAAATTTCTCTAAGGAAGGAGTTTCTTCAGCCTTTACCAGGATAGCGTGAGCCAGAGGGTGTTCGCTTTTCTTTTCCAGAGCCCAGGCAATTGTCAGAAGTTCCTGCTCGGTGATCCCATCTGCAGGGAACATATCCGTTACTTTCGGTTCTCCGCTGGTGATGGTTCCTGTTTTGTCAAGGGCAACGATCTGAGTTTTTCCAGTCTCTTCCAGAGAAACAGCAGTTTTAAACATAATGCCGTTTTTAGCCCCCATACCGTTTCCTACCATAATAGCTACCGGTGTGGCAAGTCCAAGGGCGCAGGGACAGCTGATCACCAGTACGGAGATTGCCCTGGAAAGAGCAAAACCAATGGTCTGGCCGGCTATGAGCCAGACTGCCAGAGTAATCAGAGCGATCCCGATCACTGCCGGTACAAAAACGCCGGAGACCCGGTCGGCGATTTTGGCGATAGGAGCTTTAGTAGCTGCGGCGTCGCTGACCATCTGGATGATCTGAGAAAGGGTGGTATCTTCTCCAACCCGGGAGGCTTCACACCGGAGATAGCCGGACTGGTTTAAGGTGGCCGCCGATACAGAGTCGCCGATATTTTTGTCTACCGGGATACTTTCGCCGGTCAGGGCAGACTCGTTGACTGCGCTGGTCCCCTCCAGCACTATACCGTCTACCGGAATGTTTTCTCCAGGCTTTACAACAAAGATGTCCCCTTTGCGTACCTGTTCTATAGATACAACTTCTTCCACGCCGTTTCTTATCACAGTAGCAGTTTTAGGGGCCAGTTTCATCAGACTTTTCAGGGCGTCTGTGGTGCGGCCTTTGGAGATCGCCTCCAGAAGTTTCCCTACAGTGATCAGAGTCAGGATCGTAGCTGCGGATTCAAAATAGAATTCATGCATATAAGACATAGCCCCTGCCATATCCTGACGGGTCAGGGCAGCGGACATGGCAAAAAGAGCATAAAGGCTGTAAACATAGGAAGCGCCTGCTCCCAGAGCTACCAGGGTGTCCATATTAGGCGCTTTGTGGATCAGCCCCTTAAATCCGCTGATAAAGAACTTCTGGTTGATGACCATGATCATAGTAGTCAGCAGCAGTTCCACCAGGCCAATGGCCATATGGTTTTCTGCCAGGGCAGAAGGGATCGGCCAGTTCCACATCATATGTCCCATGGAGAGGTACATCAGCGGAATCCAGAAGCACAGGGAAGCTATGAGTCTCCGCTTCATTTTGGGAGTCTCTCTGTCTTTTAAGGAATCTGCCTCTTCCGCTATAGAAAGGCTTTGTCCCTGGGTATGATCAGATGCATGGCCTTTTTCGCTGGCGCCGTAACCTGCTTCTTCTACAGCAGAAATAATAGCATCTGCAGAAGCAGTCCCTTCCACACCCATGGAGTTGGTCAGAAGGCTGACGGAACAGGAAGTGACGCCTGGCACTTTCGAGACGGCTTTTTCTACCCGGGCGCTGCATGCCGCGCAGCTCATGCCTGTTACATTATATTGTTTCATACAAAAACCTCCTTATATCAGTCTGTTATTTCATCAGTTTCTGGAGGACACCTACCAGTTCATCAATGGTTTCGTCTTTGCCCTCCCGGATATCATCTGCCACACAGGACCGGATATGCTCGGCCAGAAGGACTTTATTAAAGCTGTTAAGGGCGGCGTTGATGGCAGATACCTGGATCAGGATATCCGGACAGTACACATCCTCCTCTACCATTTTCCGGACCCCTCTTACCTGGCCTTCGATACGGCTTAGGCGGTTTAACATATCCCGCCGTTCTTTTTCTGAGCGTTCTTTTGTCCTGTGCTTGCATCCTGCACATGTTTTTTTCTCTTCCAAATCTATACTCCTTTCATAAACCCCGAGGGGGTATTTTTGTCTTCGCCTATAATATATACCCTATGGAGGTATTTTGCAACCCCTGAAATCAATTTTTTTATAGTATTATTTTTGGGTAAAATCCGCCGATCAGTCAAAATTGATAAAATCTGAGTCAAGATCTGTAATAGTATTGCCTTTTTGTATTTGAGATAATAAGCACATAAAAGTTGTGCACAATAAAAATCACAATAAGGAGAAAGAAAATGGAATTATTTAATGAGGCGATCACCTGGGTCAATTCCATTGTCTGGAGTAATGTGCTGGTTGTTATCTGTCTGGTAGCAGGTATTTATTTCTCTGCGCGGCTGAAATTTCCACAGATCCGTATGTTTAAAGAGATGATACGTCTGCTGCTGAAAGCAGATCCCAACAGTCAAAGCGGGATCACTCCTTTCCAGGCTTTTGCCACTACGGTAGGTTCCCGTGTAGGTATGGGAAGTGTTGCCGGCGTGGCTACCGGAATCTATTTCGGCGGACCGGGAGCAGTGTTCTGGATGTGGGTCCTGGGACTTCTGGGAGCAGGCACGGCTTTGATGGAATCCACTCTGGCACAGGCTTATAAGACAAAGATCAACGGCGAATACATAGGCGGTCCGGCTCTTTTTATTGAGAGAGGACTGGGGATCAAGGTGTATGCGGTACTATTTGCTCTGGCTACTATACTGGGACCGGGTATCCTTATGCCAGGACTCCATGCTAATTCTGTAGCAAGTACTTTTCAGCGGTCTTTCGGCACCAGCATGATCGCAGGAGGAATTATCCTTTGTGTATTTCTGGCCGTGGTAGTCTTTGGCGGTGTAAAAAGGATCGGGGAATTTTCCGAAAAAGCGGCGCCTATCATGTGTCTGATCTATATGTTGATGGCTATTGGAATCGTGGTGATCTACTACAAAAATATTCCCGGAGTGATCGGGACGATCATTTCCTCTGCTTTTGGGCAGAATGCTGTGTATGGCGGGATCCTGGGATCTGCTATTGCATGGGGTGTAAAAAGAGGCGTTTATTCCACAGAAGCAGGACAGGGATCCGGCGCTATCGTTTCTGCGGCAGCAGAGGTCAGCCATCCGGCAAAACAGGGATTAGTCCAGGCCCTGTCTGTATATATCGTTTCTTTTGTGGTCTGTACATCTACGGCAGTGATACTGCTGCTGAGTAATTCCTACAATGTACTGAATGAGACTACCGGGCAGATGATCACAGAGTATCTGCCGGGAAGCCAGTATGGTGTGGGCTGGACGCAGGATATTCTGGAATCCACCTATGGATCTCTGCTGGGCGGGAAGCTTTTTGCCATTATCATTGTACTGTTTGTATTTACCAGTCTGATCGGATACGAATATCAGGCAGAAAGTAATGTGAACTACCTGTTTAAAGGGAAAAAAGCTGCTGTATGGTTGATACGGGGGATTTTTATCCTGTCTACTTTTTCAGGTGTCCTGGTGAATGCGGACATTATATGGACCATGGGGGATACAGGCGCAGGCCTGATGACCTGGCTGAACATTTTTGCGGTAGCTTTATTGTCAAAGAAGGCTTTCGCAATCTTCAAAGATTATGAAAAACAGAAGAAACAGGGCCTGGATCCGGTATTTCATCCGGAACAGTTTGGCATTGATGATTCTGAAGGAATATGGAAAGTAAATCAAGAAAGTGAGGAAAAATAATATGTTAAAAGTAACAAGAGCAACAGATCCTGTATTAGCAGAGCTGGTAAATGAGGAATTAAAGAGACAGGAACACAATATCGAGATGATCGCTTCGGAAAGCACGGCACCTCTGGCGGTCATGGAACTGACAGGAAGCGTGTTTACAAACAAAACCCTGGAGGGATATCCGGGAAAAAGATTCCAGGCAGGTTCCCATATTGCAGATAAGGTAGAAGAACTGGCCTGTCAGAGAGCCAGAGAACTTTTTGGAGCAGACCATGCCAATATCCAGTCATATTCAGGGTCTACAGCAAATTACAGTGTATATGCCTCCATACTCAATCCCGGAGATAAGGTGCTGAGTATGCGCCTGGACCAGGGAGGTCATCTGACTCATGGTTCACCGGCAAACTGGGTAAGCAAGATCTATCATTTTGAATTTTATGCCATGGATCCGGAGACAGAGCTGATCGATTATGACGCCCTGGATGCGAAGGCAAAAGAATATAGACCAAAACTGATCGTTGCAGGAGCAAGCTCTTACTCCAGATTGATCGATTATGAGAGAATTGCCAAAACTGCAAAAGAGGTTGGCGCTTACTTTATGGTAGATATGGCTCACATTGCCGGTCTGGTTGCGGCTAAAGTTATTCCCAGTCCTATTCCTTATGCAGATTTTGTTACATCTTCTACTACAAAGACCTTCTGCAGCGCCAGAAGCGGTATGGTTTTCTGTAAAGCAGAACATGCAAAACTTCTTGATAAAGGAACCTTCCCGGGAGCGTTAGGTTCTATCCAGCTTCATACTATGGCGGCAAAATGCTGGTCCTTTAAATATGCTGCTTCCGATGAGTTCAGGGCGATCATGGAACAGGTGGTAAAAAATGCAAAATGCCTGGCAGAAGAACTTAAAAAGTACGGATTCCGGATCGTAAGCGGCGGAACAGATAATCATCTTCTGGTTGCGGACCTGAGAGGAAAGAACATTACCGGAAAGCTGTTTCAGGATGCCTTAGATTCTGTAGGAATTACGGTAAATAAAAATATGATTCCCTTTGATCCGGAAAAACCGTCTGTTACCAGCGGTGTGCGTATCGGCCTTACTGCTGTAACTCAGAGAGGCCTGAAAGAGCCCGAGATTAGAGAGATCGCAGCAATTATGAACAAGGTGGCAGATGCTCCGGAAGATGAGAAAAACCTGGCAGAATGCAGGGCTCAGGCAGAAGCTTTGATCTCCAGATTCCCTCTGTATCCGGCAGGAGCTTTTGACGACTGAGTTTGACATTTTCCGATTCTTCTTTTAAAGTTTAAGAAAAGGAAGGAGAGGAGCAGATGATAAAACAGAATACAGACTGGGGGCAGATCTTATGGCTTGCAGAGAACCGTGAAATACTGCCCCTTCAGGGGCTTCAGGTAGGAATTGTCAGTCTGTTTCCGGGAAAAAATCAGGCAAGACATATCCACTATGACGAGCAGGTGATCTATGTGGTCCGGGGACAGGCCCGTTCTATTATCAATGGTGAAGAGAGCGTTCTGTCAGCTGGAGATTTTCTTCATTGGAAGGCGGGAGTGGAACATCAGGTGTATAATATCGGCAGCGGTCCTTTTCAGCATTTGCTGATCTCCAATCCCTATGCAGACAGCGCAGAACAGGTCTTTCCAGGGGAAGAGGGGGTGCTGGATGATATTGAGGTGTCTCCGGATCTGATCTATGTGGCCATCGAAGCCATCCGAACACAGTTTCTGGAGACCCTCCATTATGCCTATGCGATTTTTGACGCCCAGGAAAACCTGGTGCTGCAAAGTGATTTTTACCCGGAATATTGCGTAAACTGCTGCAGGCCGGCTGCAAATCCCGGTGCCTGTCCGTGTATGCACCAGCTGCAGAAACAGGATATGTTTCGGGAACAAAGCTATCACTGCCGGTATGGAATGGAGGTTTTTTATTATCCCATATTTTTCCGAAACAGGTTTTTGGGGTATATCCAAAGCGGCTATGTCCGTCATGCAGGAGGGGCTGATAATAAAATAGAAAATGTTTATGATGTTCCGGAAAGTGTGGTGGCAGGGATAAAGTCTTTACTTCGGAGGATTGTAAAGGCTGTAAAAAATTACTGTGAGTTTGAACAGTTTAGGAGAAATCTTGTGGAAAAGGAACTGTGTATCTCCTCCCATGAGGAAGCGCAGAGAATCCTTATGAAAGATCTCAAGGACGCCCAATATGCGGTAACAGATCTGAAGATCAATAATCACTTTCTTTTTAATACCCTCAACAGTATGGCTTCCATGGCTCTGGATGGGGGACAGATGCCTCTTTATCAGTCCATTGTGGATCTGGCAAAAATGTTTCATTACACTTTAAGGACCCAGAATTCTGTAGTCAGTCTCAGAAAAGAAGTCGATTATGTAAAGGCATATCTTCAGCTCCAGAAACTCCGGTATGGAGATGATCTGGAGATCATGTATGAAATCCAGGAGGAGGCTTTAGAGTGCCAGGTGCCTTTTAATTTCCTCCAGCCTATTCTGGAAAATGCTTTTGTCCACGGATTTTCAGAATCCATCAGGAAAAAGATCAGACTGGAAATAGAGATGGATCGGGATCGGCTGGAAATCCGGGTCAGCAATACAGGAAAGCCTTTAAGCCCTCAGACGCGTTATGCGGTGAATCAGGGAATCCTGAGTAATACTTCTCATGGATTATCTATGATCTATAATAAGCTTCTCGCGGCATATGGAGAGGAATTTTCATTCCGGATAGGTGAAAGAGAAGGATATACCTGCTTTTTTATAGGGCTTCCCACAGTTCTGAGAGCGGCTGGAAAGGAGCGAAAATGATACGCGCGGTGATTTGTGATGATGAAAAAGCAGCTTTAAATATTATCCGGCATTTTATAGAGGCGGAAATGCTTCCTATAGAGATCGCAGGCACGGCAGAGAACGGAAGAGATGCCTGGAATCTGATACAGAGAGAAAAGCCGGATCTGGTATTTATGGATATCCATATGCCCTATATGAATGGATTTGAAATCATACAGAAAATGAAAGACAGCAAGGTGATCATTATCACTGCCTATGATTCCTTTGAATATGCCCAGAAAGCTCTCCGGCTGGGGGCTGTTGATATTATATTGAAGCCTATTGACTTTCAGCAGCTTCGCCAGGCTATTGCCAGGGCTGTAGGCTGGAATTTTACCGGAAATGAAGTGGTCGATCAGATCCTTGCGTATCTCTATGAACATTATAATGATAAAATAGATCTGGAAACACTGGCCAGACAGATTTTTTGTTCAGAAAGTCATCTGGCCAGAAGTTTAAAAAAATATACGGGGATGACTGTTGTATCTTTCGTTCATAAAATCCGGATCGAGAAAAGCCGTCATATGTTAAAAGAAGAAGGGCTTTCTGTAAAAGAAGCGGCAGAAAGAGCAGGCTACCAGAACCTGAATCATTTTTACAAGTATTTTAAACAGTATACGGGAATGACGCCGGCGGCTTATATGAAGAAAAACGGAAGCAGAACAGCGATAGATTTAGCAGAGAAAGGAACTGAAAATGGAGAAGAAAAATTATGATGATTTAATTAAAAAGTCTCCTCTTTTGCAGAAAATGCAGAGAGGTGAAGAGGTTGTTTGGATCAATCCGGATCTGTGTCCTTTTGAAACAGCTGAAAAAAATACGGAACTGACTATGGCAGATATTGAAGATGCGGAGAAAAGACTGGAACGTTTTGCGCCTTTTATCATGAAATGTTTTCCTGAAACAAAAGACAGAAAGGGTCTGATCGAGTCTGTGCTGACTCCTGTTCCGGAAATGAAAGCTTTACTGAGAGACAAATATGGAGCCGGCCTGGAGGGAAATCTTCTTTTGAAACAGGACAGTCATCTTGCTATCGCCGGTTCCGTAAAGGCCAGAGGAGGAATCTATGAGGTACTGAAACATACGGAAGATCTGGCTCTTGAAGCAGGCATTCTAAAACCGGGAGAAAGCTATGAGAAACTGGCAGATCAGGAGGCAAGAGATTTTTTCCGGAATTACAAGGTCCAGGTAGGATCTACGGGAAATCTGGGAATGAGTATCGGGATCATGAGTGCGGCAGTAGGGTATCAGGTGATCGTTCACATGTCTGCAGATGCAAGACAGTGGAAAAAAGATCTCCTCAGAAGCAGGGGAGTGGAAGTGATCGAATACGAATCAGATTACAGTGAAGCAGTAAAACAGGGAAGAAAAATGTCTGATCAGGATCCGAAAAGCTATTTTGTAGATGATGAAAATTCCAGAAATCTGTTCCTCGGATACGCGGTAGCCGCCAGAAGACTGCCGGCCCAGCTTCAGGAACTTGGAATAAAAATTGATCGGGAACATCCGGCTTTTGTATATATTCCCTGCGGAGTAGGCGGAGCTCCCGGAGGCATCACCTTTGGGCTGAAACAGGTATTTAAAGACAATGTCCACTGCTTTTTTGTGGAGCCGGTCCAGGCTCCGTGTATGCTCCTTGGCATGGCAACCGGTTTGAACAATGCTATTTCTGTCCAGGATATCGGACTGACAGGTCAGACCCATGCAGACGGTCTGGCAGTAGGAAGGCCATCCGGCTTCGTGGGAGGGGTTATGAAGCCTTTCCTCAGCGGAGAAATGACCGTCAGGGACGGCAGACTCTATGAATATATGCGGGATCTGCTCCAGACAGAAGATATTTTCCTGGAGCCCAGCGCCTGCGCGGCTGTCCAGGGGCCGGTAAAGCTGATGGAAAGCGAGAAACTCCAGGAGTATATCAGAAAGCATGACTTAGAGAAAAAAATGGGAAAAGCTTCCCATATCCTGTGGGCCACCGGAGGAAGTCTGGTGCCGCCGGAGGTGCGGGAGGAGTATAAAAGTACTTATCTTGAATAATAAAAAAGGAAATCTTCCAGGAATGCAAACCGAGAGAAGATTTCCTTTTTTGTAGATATAAGACAAAAAACATGTGGAAAAACTGTGCATAATTCCTAAAAAACCTACTTTCTGCTTGACGAGGACACAGGGAGTAACGTATAATTTTCTTCAATTAGAGATATTTTGACAATAGAAAAACAAAAGGAATAAAGAGTATGAATCTTATTTGTACAATTTTAACCGGTATCCGCTGTCTGCTGGGGCGTGTAACAGAGTGGGCAGGGAGACGGAAAGTATCAAAAAGGAGCAGGCGGGATAAGGCTGTTTATGTAATAGGAACTATTGCAGTAGCGGCCGTGGCTTTTTCCTGCAGTAGTGTTCATGCCCATGGAAAGAGTAAGAACGAGTCCTCTCAGGATCAGGAAATCCAGAATGAGAATAGTGACTTATCAGAAGAAGAGATTTATGGACTGGGCTCTATTATCCAGGGACTTCTGGCTGGACATGAAGCTCAGTCAGAGTCAACCAAAGTGGGGACTTCCTTTGAGATAGTTCTTGTAGGCCAGCGGGTAAGCAAAAAAGGTCTGGATTCTCGTCTTGATTTCGGAGAAGAAGGGTCAGAAAATCTGAGACTTTTGAAAAAAGAGTATATCGGTTTTTCTGAGCGTCATCTTACTATGTCCGATCAGGATTACGAGACTCTTCTGAAAATTGTGGAAGCTGAGGCTGGAGGAGAAGATATCGTAGGAAAAATCCTGGTGGCAAATGTAATCTTTAATCGTATGGAAAATCCTGATTTCCCTTCTACTGTGACAGAGGTAGTGTGGCAGAATGAAGATGGGATCCCTCAATTTTCTCCCACTGTGGACGGCAGGATTTATAAGGTTAAGATTTCTGAGGAAACGAGAGAGGCTGTGGACAGAGCTATTGATGGAGAAGATTACTCCAGAGGCGCACTGTTTTTTGTAGAAGAATCTGTTGCGGATCAGGAAAATGTAGCCTGGTTTAAAAGAGATTTGAAATATTTATTTAAATATGGGGCACATACTTTTTATACATACCCCTGAAGAAAGGATATACGACATGCAGATATTATATAAGAGCACAAGAGGAAACGGAGATAAAATTACAGCGTCACAGGCGATCCTGAAGGGGCTGTCTGATGATGGAGGATTGTTTGTACCAGATAATATTCCGAAATTGGATATTGATCTGGAAACTCTTTCAAAAATGACTTATCAGGAGATTGCTTATGAAGTGATGAGCCGCTTTTTTACAGATTTTACAGAAGAAGAACTGAAAGAATGTATAAATAAAGCCTATGACAGCAAATTTGATACAAAAGAGATCGTACCTTTAGTTAAAAAGGGAAATGCCTTTATTATGGAACTTTTCCACGGACCGACGATAGCATTTAAAGATATGGCTCTTTCGATTCTTCCCTATCTTCTTACTACAGCGGCTAAAAAGAATCATGTCAAAAATGAGATTGTGATTCTTACGGCTACGTCAGGAGATACCGGAAAGGCAGCTATGGCCGGGTTTGCAGATGTACCCGGGACAAAAATCATTGTTTTTTATCCTAAAAACGGAGTCAGCCCTGTACAGGAAAAGCAGATGGTGACCCAAAAGGGAGATAATACCTATGTAGTAGGAATTACCGGAAACTTTGACGATGCCCAGACCGGAGTGAAAAGGATGTTCAATGATAAAGAACTGGCTCAGGAACTGGCTCAGGCCGGATATCAGTTTTCTTCAGCTAATTCTATTAACATCGGGCGTCTGGTTCCTCAGGTGGCATATTATGTATACGCTTATGTAAAACTGATGGAGAGAGGCGAGATCCGGAAAGGCGACGAGATCAATGCGGTAGTGCCTACAGGAAATTTCGGCAATATACTGGCGGCTTATTATGCGAAACAGATGGGAGTTCCCTATGGAAAATTTATCTGCGCATCTAATGAGAATAAGGTATTGTTTGACTTTTTCCGTACAGGCTGCTATGACCGGAACCGTGAATTTATCCTTACATCTTCTCCTTCCATGGATATCCTTATTTCCAGCAATTTGGAGAGACTGATCTACCGTGTTGCGGGAGATGACAGCGAAAAGAATAAGGAACTGATGAAAGATTTGACAGAGAAGGGCTCCTATCAGATCACTCCGGAAATGGAAGAAGGCTTAAAAGAATTTTATGGAAATTATGCTACGGAAGAGGAGACTGCAGATACGATCCGGGAATTTTTTGAAAAGAATCAATATGTTCTGGATACCCATACAGCAGTCGCAGTAGATGTCTATAGGAAATATATGGACGAGAAAAAAGACAGCAGACCGGCTGTGATCGCATCGACGGCAAGTCCTTATAAATTTACCAGAAGTGTGATGACAGCTATTGATAAAAAGTATGAGGATATGGAAGACTTTGCTCTGGCAGATGAACTGGAAAGAATATCCGGAGTAAAAATTCCCAAAGCAATAGAAGAGATCCGCACAGCTCCTGTCCGTCATAATACAGTAGCAGAAGCAGCGGATATGCCGAAGGTGGTTAAAGAAATCCTTCAGATTTCCTGACAGGATCCTTTTGGACTGAAGAAGGAGGCATCTTATGGCACAGATTGATTTTAACCATGCCAAAACAGAATTTGAAAATTATCTCAGCACTTTTGATCTGAACAATCCCAAGATCCAGCTAAAGAGAGTTCATACTTACGGGGTAGTGAAGGCAGCGGATTACATCGGCAGAAGAGAAGGCCTGAAACAGGAAGACAGGGATCTGGCTCTTCTCATTGCCCTTCTCCATGATATCGGAAGATTTGAGCAGCTGAAGGTCTTTAACAGCTATGATGACAATCAGTTTGATCATGCACGGTTTGGGGTAAAACTGCTTTTTGAAGAAGGTGAGATCCGGAAATTTATTGCCGATAGAGAGTATGACGAGATCATCCGTCAGGCTATAGCCTTTCATTCCTTGTACAGGCTGCCGGAAATAGAGGATCCTTCGGCTTTTTTGCAATGCAGGATTATCAGAGATGCAGATAAATTGGATAATTTTCGGGTAAAGTCTGTGGATAGCCTGGAAGCTCATTTTGATGTTCCTCAGAAAGAGATCGAGAAAGAAACTGTTTCAGAGAATGTGCTCCAGGCGGTAAGAGATCACAGATGTGTGTTCCGGGATGAAAGAAGGACCCATCTGGACATGTGGATTTCCTATATGGCTTTTATTTTTGATCTGAATTTTTCCTCCAGTTTCCGATTTATCCAGGAGCATGATTATATAAACAAATGTCTCGGCCGCATGGAATATCAGAGAGAGGATACAAGGAAGGCTATGGAAGAAGTCAGAAAGATCTGCCTGGAATATGTGAGTAAAAATGGCGCCTGAAAAGGCATCGTTAAATTCTGGTTAAGTTTTCCTTGAGAAGCAGCGCATTTTTGTTGAAATAATCCATATACTAGAGTATAATGAAAATAGAAAAAGTCCTGGGGTGTTCGACGCTCCCATTAATTTTGAACCTACATTACTTTAAACGGGATTCCTA
>DWUX01000091.1 GCA_019120545.1 Candidatus Blautia stercoripullorum
TCATTATCATAATAATTTCCCAGCCAATGAAGGGCTTTTGTATCCTTCGGGAAGCAAGATCCCCCATATCCGATCCCTGCTTTTAAGAATTTATTTCCGATTCTTGCATCCAACCCCATTCCTTTGGCTACATCTTCAATATCAGCTCCTACTGTCTCACAGAAATTAGCTATCTCATTAATATAAGAAATTTTCAAGGCAAGAAAATCATTGGAAGCATATTTGATCATCTCTGCGCTCCGCCTGTTTGTAAGGATCTTGGGAGCTTCAAAATTTTCATATACTTTCATTAAAACCTCACCGGCTTTTTTCTCTTCTGCCCCGATAATAATTCTGGCCGCATGAAGAGTATCTCTTACTGCGGTTCCCTGAGAAAGAAATTCCGGATTAGACACACAATTAATCTTTACCGGCTTTTTTAAATGTTCTCTGATATAGTTTTCGATTTTATCATTTGTTCCTATAGGAACCGTAGATTTTACTACAACTACACAATCCTGTTCTACAGATTCTGCAATCTGCCTTGCTACTGTATAGACGAACTTCAGATTTGCAGATCCATCTACTTTTTCAGGGGTTCCAACACCGATGAATATCACTTCTGCATCCGCATATGCTTTCTTGTAGTCTATTGTAAAAGTCAGCCTCTCCATATTTTTTTTCATCAATTCGGGAAGGCCTTCTTCATAAATAGGAGAAATTCCCTGCCGCATTAAATTTATCTTCTTTTCATCCACATCGACACAAGTCACCTGATGTCCTTTTTCTGCCAGACACACCCCTGTGACCAGCCCCACATATCCTGTTCCTGCTACCGTTATTTTCATTTTTCTCATCCTCTCTTAGTTTTTTTCCTGTCTATTTTTTTCTGTATTTTTCCTGAAAATACAGCCAATACCACTACAACAGCTCCTCCTCCGAAGCATACCGCAAATAAAATATACAAATTAACAGGTTCATATCGAAACTCTACTATACTTGTTCCTTCAGGGATTTCTACGCCTCTGAAAAGATAATTACATTTTATCAGTTCCTGCTCTTCTCCGTCTATATATACCTTCCAGTCAGAATCATAATATTCATTCAGCATCAAAATTTTAGGGCTTTCCGCTGTCACTTCAACTGTAACAGAATCATCCGTGTGTTTTGTAATATCTACACGGTCCTGCTTTGTAAGAGGACGGATATCTTGTAGAGAAGAGAGCTTTTCAGCTTCCGATTCTTCAACAAAAACTGTATTTTTATCATAAGAGTCTTCCATCCGCTCTAAGATTTGTTCTTCATTTTTATAGATTTCCACTGAATCTGCCAGCTCAGCTCTGTCTGTATAGTTTTCTAACTCGTGGATCGTCAGGCCATCCTCCATAACCCGATCCTCTTGTTCAATGATCTGTAATGTCAAAACAGCTTCTGTATCAGAGCCGTTATAGAAAGCCTTTTTTTTCTGACTGCTGCTTTTATCCAGATTAAAAGTCATTCCCCTGTCTGCCGGCGTGTTCGTAGTGAAAGTAAAAAGATAAGGAACGTCCTTTTTCAGAGTATTGCCCTCTAACTGCATAGTATAAGAGGAATTATCTTTAAATTCTCTCATGTCATACTGAGCCAGATATACCTCTTCTCCTGTGCTCTTTTCTGTTACGGTAAGATAACAGCAGTCGCCTTTCCGATACACATTCTGGTAGGTTGCCAGAGTCATAGAAATCGCTTTCGGAGAATCTTCATCCAAAGTGATCTCCTGCACAAGCTGAACGCCTTCATAAACAGGTCCTGGGACCATATAATCCCCCGAATTAATATTCGTTTCTACCAGGTATTTTGTGCCTAAATATTTCAGCAGATTTTCGTTAACATCTGTAAGAAGGGCAAATCTGGTGGCACTGTGGAACCCATTATCTTCTCCGGAAAGAGCGGTGTAATAAGTCTTCATATCTTCGTTTGTAAGCACAAAATTATGTCCTCTTACATCATTCAGTCCATAATAAACATACGTATTGGGAAATAATGTCCACATTCCGGTAGCCGCTACACGTTCGTATTCCGTATTATCCTGAAGATATTCTATAGTATCTGTTGCCTCTGGTATATCTTCTGCTCCCTTTTCCACCAAAGGAAAATAACCTTTTGCAAAGGATGCCATATTAAAAATGACCACTGCACATAATAACCCCATAACGACATTTGACGGAATCTTTTTTATAAGGAACAACAGCAGTGCCGCAATAATAATTCCTGCTGTAATAAGGTATGTTAAAAAGTCTTCCTCATATCTCTGTCCATTTTTCACAGACGATATCCAGAAAAATCCAACAGCCAAAGCTCCGCTTCCAAGAATTAAGGCAAAAATATATTTTATTTTTCTCTTCAGATAATATTCCCTATTTTCTGTCAGATCTCCTAAATTAAGTCCCATTATGATCACTGCAACAAAATTAAAAAGTGTGATGATCCTTGTCTTAGAAGACGTATTTATAGCAGGCAATACTGCATAGATCTTATCAAAAACATGTGTAAAAATAAGCAGAGAAACAATCACCAAAGATATCAGCCAGAATTTCGAATTTTTCTTTTTCTTAAAATTCAGAAAGCTGAAAAAAAGAAGAAGGATTGCCGCAAGTCCTATATATATAGTAGATTCATTCATATGCAGTCCTGTTTCTATCCGCACATAGGGTAAAAACAAAGAGGCTATATATTCCCATGGCAATACATTGGAAGCTCTTCCTGACCGGGATTCTGCATATCCGTTTCCCCCTACGCTGGATAACAGATTTCCGGTATAGGGAAGGCTGCAGACCACGCCCAAAAGAACCGCAAGAAATGTAGCGGCAAAAATAATAAAAATTTTTCTCTTTTCTTTTCTGTATATCCAAATAGTTCTGAAAAATACATAAGCGGCTAAAAGGTAAAGGAAGTATGCTGCATATGTAGGCATTCCGGCTACCAGCATCAAATAAACGGTAATCGTAATGCCAAAACAATATTTAATCTTTATAGACTGTAAAAATCTCTCAAAAAAGAAAAAAGCCAGAGGAGCAAATGCGGCAACATCGCTGTGCTGCCATCCAAGCCACATAACGATAACTGAAGAAAAGCAATAGGTTACTCCCGCGATCGCTGATGGAAATTTTCTGCAGTTCAGGCTTCTGAGAAAAAGATACATTCCAAAAAATCCAATGGCAAATTCCATCGTGATTCTTAAAATTGTAGCGATATTCAAGGGCAGAAGGTATAGGTAATTCAAAGGATACATCCAGCTGGATATATTGCTTTCCGCTCCCAATGCTATTTCGGGATCCCACAGTCCCCCTATAGTTCTATCCGTAATTGTTGTATACAACTCCGGTGTAAAAGAATCGATTACATCAGAAAGCACCGGCCCTGCTGTCTTTACGTCAAGAGTATCCCATGGGGCACTTTGATACATTAAGTTTGTAAAAGATATCTGATAATCTCCAAAGATACAATCTGAATATAGAAACAGAATCGTGCAAAGGATTCCAATAAACATAACCCCATATTTCTTCAAAAATTTTTTAGCTTTTTTATCTCCCATTATTCTTACTCCACACAGTCATATGCTCTAGAATCTTATCCGCCAGTTTTTCCCCGCTTCCCATTTCCACGAAACTGATCCCCGGATCCTTTTCTGAATACAGTTCATGGTTTGCAGGATTATCACCTAAAATCATTGGTTTTTCCATAGCATGATAGATATACGCTTTTCCCGGGATCGTTCTCCTGGCTTTATTGATATTCTTATTAAAATGTCCTGCCAGACACAGATCAGAAAACGCAATGTAATCTGAAAGTTTTTCCTGGCTGAGCCATTGGATATAATGAATATTGGGATCCAATGGTTTTTTCATTTTTTCTCCGATCGGTCCGATAATATAGAAGCAGATATCTTCAATTTTCTTTAAATGATTTGCAGCCTCCAGCACAATATCCACTCCCTGTAGAGGAAGAATACTGCCGAAATACAGCACTGTGAATTTTCCTTTTGCCTCTTCCGGCTTTTCCACCTTATGAGGATAATAAATACTTTTGTCTGCCTCCAGGTACATCACCTGGATTTTCCGGGGATCCGCGCCAAACTCCTCTGAAAAATATTCTGCATGAGCTTTTGTATCTGCGATCACAGCATCCGCCGCTTTCAGAGTTTTCCTGTCGATCCAGGCCAGCATCCTTCCCAAAAAAGATTCCGGCTTTACTTTTTTCCGATCAAAAGCTAATGTGTCGTACATAGAAATAAAAAAGTCTATATACAATTTGTTCTTTCTGAACTTCCAATTAAAAAAGGGAACTATAAGCTGGGGAGCGAATCCTACGAATATCCAATCATATTTTTGACAGGAAGTCCGAAGCAATTTCCAATATACTTTTAAAAGGCGCTTGGGATAGCTTTTATCCTTACTCCCTATAACCGAAAGAAAATCCGTCTTTTCTTTCAGTTGACGGATTTCTTGGGTATTTCTTAAGTAATCTAAATTTTTAGTAGTAATAAAAAGAATTTTTTTATTTTTCAGCTCTTCAAACATTGGTATCCTCACTCAGACCTGATTTTGCTTTACTGCTTCGTCTTCTGCTGCTCTGTTCTTTCCAGTGCTTTTCTTCACCATAATCTAATCTGCGCACTCTCTCCTGGGTATCTTCCAGAAGTTTCCTGTTTGAAGCGATCAGATCTGCCAGAAGACCTGAAATAATGGTCTGAAAACCTAAAATCATTAATGTGCTGGCCAGGATCAGCGACTGAACATGTCCCGCACTGTTTCCCATGAATAAATAAATCAGAAAACGCAGTCCTAAAATAAGCCCTACGCCAAAGACCACCCCTCCGATAATGCTGAAAAATCTTAACGGCTTGTACATCATAAAAGCTCTTATGATAGTTAAAACTGATTTTTTTATATAGCCAAACATACTGTTGAACAATCTGGACTTTCTGAGCTCAGGATTCGTTCTGATCGGTACAGATGTGATAGCCATCTTATTTCTTCCTGCCTGGACAATGGTTTCTAATGTATACGTATATTCATTTACAACATTCATTTTTAATGCCGCGGCTCTGCTCAAAGCCCGAAAACCGCTGGGCGCATCAGGGATATCTGTATTGGAAGCAATCCGCACTGTCCAGCTTCCTATATGCTGCAGTTTCTTTTTCAGCGGTGAAAAATGTTCCGTCTGATCAATAGGTCTTTCGCCTATAACAATATCTGATTTTCCTTCCAGGATCGGACGGACTAATTTTTCTATGTCTGCACCGCAATACTGATTATCTGCATCTGTATTAACGATGATATCCGCTCCGTTTCTCAGACAGGCGTCTAAGCCCGCCATAAATCCTCTTGCAAGCCCTTTATTAGACTTGAAATTCACAACATAATGGACGCCCCATTTTTTTGCCACTTCCACGGTATTATCAGTACTTCCGTCATTAATGATCAAATATTCAATCTGATCTATCCCGTCTATATGCTTTGGAAGATCATTAAGGGCAATCTCTAAAGTCTCTGCTTCATTATAACAGGGAATCTGAATAATAAGCTTCATTTCCGTTTACTCCTTCGTAATACTCTGGATATTTCTCTGTAATATATCTTTATGATTATAGCACATGCTCATAGGCTTTTCAATTCAAAATATTACTTGTTTTCCCCGTTCTCTTCAAGATTTTCCGCTTGTTTTTTCCTTGCTTTATATCCCTCCAAAATTGCCAGCACAAAATAAATGGCGATCAGTGCAACAACTATGGTGTAAAAGATTGAAATTCCCAGAATTCCTCCATATTCTACAATTTTTCTTCCTAAAAGCAAAAAAATCACATATCCCAGCAGATATCCGGCAATCAGCCAGTTCTGTTTTCTGATAACCGTTAAAATCATCTGATAAAAGCTGGTATAAGCCAGAAAGCCGCCGCCTAAAAGCAGCACCATCAGTTCTGCCTTATAGCCGTCCAGGTCTACCCCGTACACAATAGACAATGCAGGAATACCAAGTATAAATCCCCCTGCCAGCACAAATAGAGTAAGCCCTATCATAATCCCGCTCTGTTTTAAGATCATGGACATAAACTCTGACAGCTCTCCTTTATGCCAGAGAAGGGCCATTTTTCCGATCAGCGGCTGATAAATAAATCGGCTGAGCAGGCCGATCACAAATACCGGCATAAAAATATAGTTAAAACAAGCCTGTTCCTGGCTGGTAAGCACGGCATCAATAGCATACTTCGGTGCATTTCCAATATATATAACCAGGTAAGCGGCCAAAAATAAAGGAAAACATTCTATAAACATATCCTTTATGTTTCTGATCTTTAAGTCAGTAACGGTACTCTCAAAATTCTTCACCGCCGCAAAATTCAGGATCAGACAGAAAATCAGGGAAATTAAGAAGGCCAGCAGAGAAGCCAGGATCAAATTTTCCCATATCACATATACGGCAATAAATGTAAGGATATAACCCAAAAGTCTCACTGTCATTGCCTTAGCTCCTATATCCAGCCTTTCTTTCTGCTGAAGCCGTCCATGAAAAACATCTTCCACAGAGTCCACGGCCTTTGCAAGGCAGATCAAAAAAACTGCGGCGCTCTTTTCGAAATCATAGGATCCTGCATAAAAATGGATGCCTACATAGATCAGCGAAACAACGATCATCAGGAAACTGGTAATCGTCCTTGCGGCAATATACTCTCTGAAAGTATATTTTTCCTGGACATCTGAAACCTGGAACTGACGGATCCCGTACTGTCCGATTGTCAGCATAAGATTTCCAATAGCAAAAGCAATGGTAAATACACCTGCGTCTGTTACCGGATCAATTCTTGAAATAACCATTAGGATCAGCACAGACTGAAAAGAATTCAGCATTGCCGCCCAAGTATTCCAAATATAGGCTGTTTTTTGTGTATCCTTTGTGTTATATAAAAAAGCTTTTATCATAAAGACCTCCGACAGATTCTGAAAAACACCCAAAATAAAAGTCTGTCTTTTTACTATAACACACTTTTTCTGTATTTGCCAGTTATCGCCAGACGGCTCTTTTTATGTTCCTGTCAAAACCTTGTTTAATACGTCTGCCAAAGGCTCCATAGCATTCATTTCTTCTTCCACTGTATTAGTCTGAGCGCCGCATTCCACAAGCAGGGTCTTTGGACGCAGATGAAGGTTATACCGGTACCCTCTTAAATAAATTGTTCTTGCAAAATCCGGATAATATTTTTCACAGGCCAGCATCATCTGCAGAGAAAAAGCCAGATTATCCTGAATATAGGGATTTGGCAGATATGAAATTTCTCCGTTCTGTCTGGTTCTGCTTAATCCGTTAAAAAACATGACTTTTGCTGTCTGCTTTCCATTCAAGTCAGTTACAAGCCTCTGATCGTCTGCCACTCCGTCCCTGTGAAGATCAATGATTACTTCTATACTTGGATTTTCCTCTAGAACCTGGCTGATTCGTTCCTGCGCATAACTATAAGCCTGATTTCTGTCCAGTTTTCCGTCTACGATATCAAAGGTATCTGTCACATGGATTACATTATATCCATAATCTTCTTTAAGGATCTGTGCAAGATAGCTTCCCACCCCCACAATTGTAGTGGAGGCGTCCCCTGAAACAGAATCAATAAATTCTTCCTGTGAATGGGTATGGTAGATCAGTATCTGAGGCTGATCATTCCCTGTTTTCATCCGAAGATCCATCTGTACCAGTGCCGGAGCATTCAGCTGTTCACTGGTAATGCTGGTAGTACTGTCCACAGTATAAAAATTCCGGATCACAAAATCGAAATCCTGAAACTGCTCCAGTGAAATATCAGTTACCGGAACACGCGCCGGAGCCGCAGAAGCACTCTGTGTCTCATTTTCACCGGCCCTTCCCTCTGCCCCTCCAGTAATTTCCAGCCCTGATGAATCAGGTCCGGCTTCTTGGTTTTCTTCAATAAGCCTTGCTTCCAAAAACTCCTGGTTTTCCTCTACGATTTTCTCGCTAGTCTTTTCGTCTTCCTCTGCTTGTTCTTTATTATCGAGTATATCCATCCCGGGAATCTGCTGCCTGGTTTTCTCTAAAAGCCATGATGACGGAGAAATTTCTTCTCTATCTGATCGGGTTAATCCCGGGAAATAGGTTTCAATCGCCTGCTGCTGTATATTCAACATAATGGTCTCTAATGTTCCTTTATCTAAAGACAGTCCTTTTATCACTATATATGCGGCCAAAGCTAGTAAAAATATCCATATCACAGCAGAAATTGTCTTTCCGGCTTCCTTTTTTTTCACCCAATCACCTCATATCTATATATGAGACAAACCTTTCTATTTATGCCTTTCCTGAAGTAAAGGTCATATTTAGCCCTTCCGAAATTGTATAGGCCAGACGTTTAACGGTCTCATCTACATCCTTAGGCGTCACAAACATACTGTGGAGAGACGGAGCTATCATTTCTTCTAAGAATTCTTTCTTTTCTGTTTCCTCAAGAGTGTCCAGAAGATGAGCCATTGCATCGTGCACGATAGTGGCTCCATCTACGACTGTAGGCACTCCAATACCGATTACCTTTATTCCCAGAGTCTCTTCTGTAAGTCCCGATCTGTGATTGCCCACCCCTGATCCCGGATGGATACCTGTATCTGTGATCTGTATCGTCCGGTTCAGCCGTCTGACGCTTCTGGCCGCTAAAGCATCAACAGCGATGATCACATCCGGTTCTGTTTCCTCTATCACTCCCCGTATGATCTCCATGGTCTCCATCCCGGTCTGCGCCATAACACCGGGGGCAATCCCGCTGACACTATCAGCATGTTCTTCCCCCATTCCCTGGATACCATATTCTTTTATAATATGTCTGGTAATATGAAGATTCGCTACCACATCAGGTCCCAACGCATCCGGGGTAATCTCCCTGTTTCCAAGACCAACCACAAGAACTTTCATATCTTCCTTTGCAGGAAGAAGTTCTCTCAAATGTCTGGATAATTCTTCAGATATTTCTCTGTGATAGTCTTCATCGGGCACAGACATATTGGGAGCTTCCAAAGTGATATAAATCCCCTGAGGCCTTCCCATAGCTCTGGCTCCGTTTTCTGTTTTAATCTTCACCACAGTCTTTCGGATGTCTTTTTCCTGATCATAATCCTCCTGAATTTCCACCCCTCTGATTTCAATATGATCTTCTTCAAATTTTTCCTTTGTCTCCAATGCCAGGTCTGTATGAATTCTTCCCGCTGCCATGATCTGCATCCCTTTCTATATCTGTTTTTTTCATATTTTTT
>DWUX01000092.1 GCA_019120545.1 Candidatus Blautia stercoripullorum
GGCGGATTATGAATGTTTTTAGAAATGCAGGTAAAAAGATGGAGAAGATTGACGGCAGACGTATACTAAAGATTTTACTGATCATTTTAAAGGTGATTCTTGCGATTCCTCTGGCAGCAGCTTTTATTCTGATTCGCTGTGTACAGTACTTTCTAAAAATTTCCGGAACCGTGGTTTCTTTTGTTTGCATACTATCCTCAGTAGTAGTATCTTTGGCAGCATTGATGGAAATTTTCCTTCAGATTCAGGGAAACGGCCCTGGCGTTGCTGCTATTGTTCTGACAATCTGTGTGGCAGGAGGCCTGATTTATGTTCCTGTTGCCGGCGTAGGTCTGGTAATGGTAGTCCTGGAGGCAGCCTGCAGCTGGATATGGCGGTTTTATATGGGAAATTTTAAGAACTGGAAGGCCTTTTACAAAAGACCAGATTTTCAGTGGTCCACATTTGACGGCGGATACAAAGGAAAAGACACGGAGGAAAGCGAGGCAGGAGGCCGTTATTTCAAGGGACTGAAGACAGTGGAAGAGCTGGATAAAAGATATTTCGCTCTGCTTCGGATCTATCATCCTGATGATGAACAGGAGGAAGACGAGATTACCAGAGGTATTGTGGAAGAGTATCAGTATCTGAAAAACAAATTTACAGAAAATGAAAAAGAGAAAGAACCAGAAGCGGGAGCTGACTGAAAAGGGCAGCGGGACTTCTGGTTTTTCTGCTCTCAGGCAGAAATATCAGAGCACCATGTATCCTGAAAAATGCAAAAAACCAAGGAAGAAATCCCCCTATATGCGTTGACAAGCTTATGGAAAAAGCTATAATTATAGGTAATGAATGATTATTTACAATTATCAAGTGGAGGATTTCAAAATGAAAGTATTAGTAGAAACATCTGCAAGACACGTACATTTGTCACAGGAGCATCTGGAGATCCTGTTTGGAAAAGGCCATGAGCTGACAGTGAAAAAAATGTTAAGCCAGCCGGGACAGTTTGCCTGTGAAGAAAAAGTAGAAGTTGTAGGAACAAAAGGCAGCCAGAAAATGTCTGTACTTGGCCCGGTGAGAAAAGATACACAGGTTGAGGTTTCTCTGACAGACGCAAGAAGTCTGGGCGTTACAGCTCCTATCCGTGAGTCAGGAGACATTGCAGGATCAGGATCATGTAAGCTGATCGGACCTGCCGGAGAGGTAGAGCTGAAAGAAGGAGTTATCGCAGCAAAACGTCACGTACATATGACACCGGAAGATGCTGAAGCTGCAGGAGTAAAAGACAAACAGATCGTAAGCCTTGCTATTGAATCTCCAAATGGACGTTCTCTGACTTTTGGTGATGTGGTTGTCCGTGTAAGCGCATCTTATGCTACAGCTGCTCATATTGATACAGATGAATCTAATGCTTTAGCACCAGGAAAAGAATGCTACGGCGAAATGATCGTGAAATAAAGATCGTATTTTGAAGAAAGAGGCTGCCGCATTAATGCGACAGTCTCTTTTTTCTATGATCAGAGGCTTGTATGAAAAGGTTTTGTAAAAATATTTTGATTATCAAAAAATTTGATTGTAATTAATACTTGAATCGGATATAATAAAACCATCAATGAAACAGCCCGCAGACAGCTGAGAGGAGTGATGGCGTGAGCAATTACGATGTACTGCATGACATTCTCGTAAAGCTTTTTCAGGAAGTCCTGGATATTGAGAGCAAAGCATTGATTACTCCAGAATTTAAGGATATTTCTGTTAATGATATGCATATTATTGAAGCGATTGGTGAGAAGGAACCTAAGAACATGTCTTCTGTAGCGAAGATCATGTCGGTTACTGTAGGAACCCTCACCATTGCTATTAACAGCCTGGTAAAAAAGGGATATGTACACAGAGAGCGGAGTGAGGAGGACAGGAGAGTAGTCCTTATCTCTCTTACAGAGAAAGGCCGGAAGGCCAATGCACACCATATGAAATTTCATGATGGAATGATACAGGCTGTGCTGAAAGATCTGGATGAGGAACAGCAGAAGATTCTTGTAAAATCTCTGCTGAACCTGAGAACTTTTTTTGATTCTTACCGTAAACCTAAGTGAGAAAACGGAGCTGACGTATGACTGATGCGGCAGCTCCGTTTTTTTACTGGTATTGAGCAAGAAGGTATTTTTTAACTACGGGAAAGGGGCCAGGCCCGATTTTCAGAAGATTTTCATGAAAGTCTTTCAGCTGGAAGCTGTTTCCCTCCAGGCTTTGGACTTGATTCCTCAGGGATATGAAGTTCAGATATCCAAGATAATATTTCAGATAGTTGGCGGGATTTTCTATGATATACTGGAAGATTTCCCTTCCGGTCTCCTGATTCGTGATTCCAAATGAAGCCAGAGTATCGGATACGGTATCGGAGTTCCAGCCCTGGCAGTGAATGCCCATATCAAGGATAGAATAGAGGCACAGGCTGATAGAACGGTTCAGACAGAGCAATTCCATTGTCTCGGCATCAATATCCAGAAGAGGAGAGGCATACCCATAAGCAAGGGATTCCACATAAGTGGCCCATCCTTCTGTATACCCGCTGCAGCTTAAAAGCTCCCGCACAGGGTGATGATCCTGACTGGAAAAATAAACAGTCTGGTATAGGTGGCCTGGAAAGCCTTCATGGGCAAGGGTGGTAAAAAGTTCCGCCTGGGATACCTGGCTGGAGGAATTGATGTATATAGTATTGGGAGAGAGGGTGTCTACAGGCGGGGTGAGATAAAACGCAGGACTCGAGAAATCCTCCATAGACTCCGGCACATATTTTACTTCATATTCTTTAACAGAAAGGTCCGGAAAATCATCGGTGATAATATGCTGCAGGTATTCCAGCATCTGTTCAGGAGAAAGGTCTGAGTCTGGGAGGTGAGATGCCTGGGAGATGATCTGAGGATTTTCTGCGAGAAGGTCCTGTACCCGGCCGTAGTCAGCCTGAAACTGCCGGAAGAGATCCTCCAGAATTTCATTCACAGAAC
This sequence comes from Candidatus Blautia stercoripullorum, assembly GCA_019120545.1. Lineage (GTDB taxonomy): Bacteria > Bacillota > Clostridia > Lachnospirales > Lachnospiraceae > Blautia > Blautia stercoripullorum. The sequence continues at coordinate 2,991 of DWUX01000092.1, forward strand.
GATAATCTCCTACATTGCTTTTCAGAAGATATTCATAATATTCTTTCCCGCCTTCCCAGTTAGCCAGTCCCTGAGCATTTTTTCCGCTGCCTTTCAGATTCTCCAGCCCCTCAGCAAGAGAACGGTATGCTGGAAAAATATACTGATCCATAAGTTTATCATGCATCTCTATGAAAGAATCCGCCTGATGGCGGCTGATCCGCTTAGCGTTTAATAATTCTTCTATCCGCTCATTGAACGTTCCGTACAGGTAATTGTCTTTGCTTGTTTCCAGAAAACTTTCACATTGGAGGATGATCCTGTCTGCGCTGGCATCGCTCATAAACAATCCTTCTTCAGACTTCTTTCTTTCAAAGTCCAGGATTTCTTCAAAATATTCAGGAACTGAAGCCAGAAGAGAAAAGTAATCTTTGATATCTGCGGAAGTGCGGAAGGCATATTCCGCCAGAAGAACAGGAAGCTGTGCCTGAATGCCAAGATTTGGCCCCAGGGGCTCCTGGAGGAGATAATTTTGGCCAAGAGAAAGCCGGGAGGAAAATTCCAGAGAAAGGATATCGTAGATGATCCGGTTTTCTTGAGAAAGCCTGGCGGAGTCAAACCTTTCCAGCTCTTTATTCAGTTTTTCTGTCCGTATCAGATCATCTTCCAGGGCCTTCGGCTCAAAAGTTCCCAGGCTGATCTGATAGTCCCTGATCCCATAGTCCTCGGGATAAGCCAGAGTATAGTGAAGATTCAATGTATTGGAGCTTATTTCCTGATAAAAAATTTTATCAATATATTTTTCAAATCTGGTATTTTCTGATCCGGACAGACAGCTTTTTGCCAGAAATATAGAAAGACCTGCTGTCCCAAGTACGGCAAAGATAATGAGGTATTTTAATTTTCCACCCAATAATTTTTTCAATAGGAACCCTCTCAATCTCAGGACTTCTTTACAGTTTATGAAAAAAGAAAAAGGGTATGTGTATTTTCTTGGAAAAGTATGCTATGATGGAGAGGAAGATACCGGAGAAATATAAAAGGTATCATGGCAAATAAAGCAGGAGGGATAAGATTATGGAAAACTCCAGAACATTAAAAGAAGAACTTTTACAGGGAAAATACCAAGAGCTTTTCCAGGACATTTATCAGGACAGGGCAGGGACAGAAGCACAGAACGGCAGATATGCCCAGGCAATCGAAAAGTTTGAAGAGCTTTTCGGGGAAAAACAGGTAGAGATCTACAGCGCTCCCGGAAGAAGCGAAGTAGGAGGAAATCATACGGACCATCAGCACGGGATGGTACTGGCCACCTCTATTAATCTGGATGCTATCGCAGTAGTAAGTCCAGGAGACTCTTCTGTAATGCAGGTAGTTTCAGAAGGATATGATATGATAGAGGTAGATACCAAAGATCTGGAAGCCAAATATGAAGAAGAGGGGACCACAGCGGCTCTGATCAGAGGAGTGGCAGCGTCTCTGGCGGAGAAAGGATATAAGGTAGGAGGATTTCAGGCATACATTACCAGCGATGTACTGATCGGCGCCGGACTTTCTTCTTCAGCAGCCTTTGAGGTTCTTTTGGGAACGATTCTTTCCGGACTTTATAATGATATGAAAATCGATCCTGTGGAGATCGCTAAGGCCGGACAGTTCGCGGAAAATATTTATTTCGGAAAACCCTGCGGCCTTATGGACCAGATGGCAAGCTCCGTAGGGGGCCTGATACATATTGATTTTAAAGACACTCAGGCGCCTTCTGTAAAAAAGGTTCCTTCTGATTTTCAGGCTTACCAGTACAGTCTGTGTATCGTGGATACAAAGGCTTCTCACGCAAATCTCACAGATGACTATGCAAAGATTCCTGAAGAAATGAAAAAAGTAGCGGCATTTTTCAAGAAAAATGTGCTGAGGGAAGTAGAAGAAAAGGAATTTTTTGAACAGATTCCAGGGTTGAGAAGTATTCTGGGAGACCGCCCGGTGCTTAGGGCTCTTCATTTCTTTGAAGAGGAAAAGCGTGTGGAAAAACAGGTGGAAGCATTGGAAGAAGGAGATTTCCAAAGATTCCTGGAGCTGGTAAAAGAGTCAGGAAACTCTTCTTTTAAATATCTCCAGAATATTTATATCAACCGGGACGAACAGAATCAATCCATGTCTATTGCTCTGGGAGTTAGTGAAAGTATCCTTCAGGAACATGGAGTAAGCCGTGTGCACGGAGGAGGATTCGCAGGTACGATACAGGTATTTGTAGAAAACAGTTTTGTGGAAGAGTACAGGAAAGCCATTGACCATATATTCGGAAAAGGCTCCTGCCATGTATTGAAAGTACGTCAGGTTGGCGGGATCAAGGCGATTTGATTTTCTGCACAGAAGACAAAGGCTGTATGGATCATCCGGAAACGGAGGCCATATAGCCTTTTATTTTCAGAATATTCACGATTGTAAAAAATGTACAAAAAATGTCGAGGGTGGAAAGTTCCCCACATTTTATCCTCAAAGTTATCCACACAAAAAATGGTGGAAAACAGTGGAAAACAGGAGTTATACACCGAGTTATCCACATTGTCCACAAAAAAAAGTGTGGATTTCTTTGATTTATATAATGAAATAAAGAACATAAGTTTTGTTCAGTTGTTATAAAACTGCTTTTTTTGTGGAAAAAGATAGAAAAAAGGTTGACATTTTTGAAATCAAATATTGGATGGGATTTAGATGAATTTGTTAGAACAAAAAGAAAAATAGACAAATTATCTGAAAATATAAGTTTACAGCAGTGAAACGGATAAATGCAACAAATTAACAATTTTAAAAAACAAATAAGAAAGACAAAAAAAAGACGGAAGGATATAATAAAAGGTAGTAAAAATAAATTATTTAAGAAGCGGAAGGAAAAAGGAGGACGCCATGCCTGTTATTTTTCATGAGGAAACCAGACAGTTTCATTTATTTAACAGCGAAGTAAGTTATATTATCCGTATTATGGAGAATGGCCAGATGGAGAACCTGTATTATGGAAAGGCGATCCATGACCGGGAAGACTTTTCTCATTTTCATGAGGAACTGATGAGATCCCAGATGTCCGTCTGCGTTCCGGAGCCGGGACTTTTGTCTATGCATTATACCCGACAGGAATACCCGGTGTACGGCACGGGAGATTATAAAACACCTGCCCTTTGTATCCGCCAGGAGGATGGAAGCAGGATCACGGACTTTGTTTACAAAGGTTATAAGATCCGTAAGGGAAAGCCTTCCCTTGCACCACTGCCTGCTGTCTATGTAGAGGAGGAAACAGAGGCGGATACCCTGGAACTTGTTCTTTATGATGATAAGATCGATACCGATCTGGTATTGTCTTATACGATTTTCAGCGATTATCCGGTGATCACAAGAAATACAAGATTTTTTCATAATGGAGAGACGGACATTGTCCTGGAAAATGCTATGAGCGCCTGCGTTGAGTTCCCAGATATGGACTTTGAAATGCTTCAACTTTCCGGAGCCTGGGGAAGAGAAAGGTATGTGAAGTCCCGTCCTGTGGAAATGGGGATTCAGTCAGTCTACGGATTGAACGGTACCTGCAGCGGAGCGGAGCACAATCCATTTATAGCTTTAAAGCGTCCTGGCTCAGGAGAGGATAACGGGGAAGTTTACGGATTTAGTTTTGTCTACAGCGGTAATTTTCTGATCCAGACAGAGGTGTCTACCTTTGATATGACCAGAGTGCTGGTGGGCGTTCATCCTCAGAGCTTTTCTTGGGTTCTCAAAAAAGGAGAAAGCTTTCAGACTCCGGAAACAGTTATGGTATACAGCGACCATGGCTTGAACAAGATGAGCCAGATATATCATCGGCTGTACAGAAAACGGCTTATGCGAGGAGTCTGGAGAGATCAAGCCCGTCCTATCCTGCTGAATAACTGGGAAGCCACCTATTTTGACTTTAATGAGGAAAAGATCCTGAACATTGCCAAAAAGGCAAAGGAAGCCGGCGCAGAGCTTTTTGTTCTGGATGACGGCTGGTTCGGAGCCAGAAATGATGATTACAGAGGTCTGGGAGACTGGTATGCCAATCTTGAAAAATTGCCGGAAGGTATTGCCGGATTGTCCAGAAAGATTGAAGATATGGGACTGAAGTTTGGCCTGTGGGTAGAACTGGAAATGGTAAATAAAGACAGTGACCTTTACCGGCGGCATCCGGATTGGCTGATTTCTGCACCGGGCAGGTTTGAAAGTCATGCAAGACATCAGCATGTGCTGGATTTCTCCAGAAAGGAAGTTGTAGATTACATTTATGAAATGATCTCGGTGATTATCAGAGAGTCTTCCATTTCCTACATCAAATGGGATATGAACAGGTATATGACAGAGCCTTACAGCCGGACGGCTGATCCGGATCGCCAGGGCGAGACTATGCATAGGTATATGTTGGGCGTCTATGATTTGTATACCCGTCTGACTACAGAATTTCCGGAGATTCTTTTTGAATCCTGCGCCAGCGGAGGAGCCAGATTTGATCCAGGCATGCTGTACTTTGCTCCTCAGACTTGGACCAGCGATGACACCGACGCCAATGAGAGAACTAAGATCCAGTATGGAACTTCCTATGTTTACCCTATAGTTGCTATGGGTTCTCACGTATCTGCGGTTCCAAACCATCAGGTATTCCGTACAACACCTATTGAGAGCAGAGCGAATATCGCTTATTTTGGAACCTTTGGTTATGAATTGGATCTGAACCTTCTTTCTGATCAGGAGATGGAAGAAGTGAAGCGCCAGGTAGCCTTTATGAAGGAATACCGGGATCTGATCCAAATTGATGGGGATTTTTACCGGATCCAGAGTCCTTTTGAGGGAAATGAAACCGCATGGCAGGTGGTATCTCAGGACAAGAAGAAATCCATTGCCATGTTTTATCAGAGGCTGAACAAGGTCAATGGTTCCTGGTTGCGGCTGAAACTGAAGGGATTAAAGGAAGATGCCGTTTACCAGGTGACTCTGGAAGGCGCACAGCATAAAGAGTACAAGGCCTATGGAGATGAGTTGATGTACGCAGGTATTCCAGTGGACAGAAGGGAACTGGACAGGCGGGGAGGAGATTTTGCTTCTCTGGTTTATGTGCTAAAGGAGATTTCCCAGGATCTGTCATAAGGACATAAAATAGAATCATAAAGATAGGGCAGAAAAAGGACGGCTGGATCTTAGCCGTCCTTTTTCTGCCCAGAAAGTGTTTTTTCAGAATGCGCGCCCTTCTCTTAACCATTTTCACTGTTCAGATATTTTTTGAAAAAACGATATAGAATATGAGCGTTTATCAGGGCAGTCAGACTAAAGCCGAAGAAAAACCAGCAGCAGGCATACAGAGGCAAAAGGGTGAGGTCCTGATAGGTCATAAACATGGGAAGAATAGTGATCACAGCCAGCAACAGGGTAGAAGGAAAATGCATGAAAGCAAAAATATAAGAATTTTTCACCAGATTTCTCAGGGTATTAGAGAAGGCGGCGATCACGGGAAAGATATAAAGACCTCCGATAACAAGTAAAACGGCTGCGCCTTCAGACAGATAAAGAAAAACCTGAGAGATACCGATACCCTGCAAAGAGAGAAAACGGATATTTTGGAGTAATATGAACAACAAAAGGAGAAACAGCAGCCAAGCGGCCAGGGACTGAAGAAAGTTTTCCTTAAAAGAGCGGAAAAAAGTTTTGGCTGCTCCATTGAGATTTCCTTTAACGCTGCGCAGCATACAGTGATATAGGGCGGTGAGCGCCGGACCGATGGTAAAAATTGGAATACAGCAAAGGATAAAGAGAAGATTGCATACGATTACATCTCCTATTTTATTTAAGCCGATATTAAGAAGATTATTTTCATTAAAAAGATTCATGCTAGGTTTCCTTTCTATACAGAATATACCATTTTAATAAAAGATGAATATATGGTAAAGGGTAACATTGAATATGGAAAATTACTATGGAGAAATTAAAAAAAAATAATAGATACCTGAAAAAATAATATGAAAAACAGCAAAAATGAAAGAGAAAACAGAAAGAAAATTAAAAGAAACAGGAAAAATCAAAGGAGGAAAGTGAAAAAATATTGTTAAATTGTCTATTGTAAAGGGAGAAATCAGAGCGTTTTATGTGCATTTAAATGAAAAAACAACATTATGACATATAGTAAAAACATAACTCCATTTAATATTTTTCTATGTAAAATTATAATAAACAATACATTGATAATTAAAGCAATGGAAGCAAAATGACCAATTAAAGGAGGAGAGACTATGAAATTAAAGAGAGTTGCAGCATTAGCTATGGCAGGGACTATGGTATTTTCGTTAAGCGCCTGCGGCGGCGGAAGCGGTGACGGAGGTGGAAGCGGCAGCGGAGGCGACCTGTCCGTTATGATCTGGGATACCTACCAGGAAGCCGGACTGAAAGAAATCCTGGCAGACTTTACAGAAGAGACAGGTATTGGCGCTGAAATCCAGGTAGTGCCATGGAACGAGTACTGGACCCTTCTTGAAGCAGGAGCTCAGGGCGGCGATATGCCGGATGTATTCTGGATGCATTCCAATGAGTCTGAGAGATATATGTCCAACGATATGCTTCTGGATCTCACCGATAAGATCGCAGAGAGTGACCTGATTGATGTCAGCAAGTATCCGGAAGACATTAAGAACCTGTATACATATGAAGACAAGATGTACGCAGTTCCAAAGGACGTAGATACCATTGCCCTCTGGTATAACAAGACCATGTTCGACGAAGCCGGAATCCCTTATCCGGACGAGACATGGACCTGGGACAAGCTGGTAGAGGTTGCAAAACAGCTGACAAAGCCGGACGGCAGCCAGTATGGAT
>DWUX01000093.1 GCA_019120545.1 Candidatus Blautia stercoripullorum
CTAAAACTATTATATCACATTTTCCCTTTCAGGCAAGTATTTCTTAATGCAATTTTACCAAAACCATGCTATAATAAATGCCAGAATTCCAGAAAAAAAACCTAAGAAAGGAGGGTATGGGCAAAGTTCTGTCCATACAAATCTAAACATTGAACAGAAAAAATATAATCGTAGGTCAGTCCGGCGGCCCTACTGCCGTGATCAACAGCAGCCTTTACGGAGTGGTCTCTGAGGGCCTTACTCAGGATTCTGTCGGCCATGTATATGGAATGATAAACGGCATCGAAGGGTTTCTTGCAGGAAAAGTTCTGGACTTCCAGAAAGTATTTCACGGAAATGATCTGGAAAAGCTGAAAACTACTCCCGGAGCCTATCTTGGTTCCTGTCGTTATAAGCTTCCGGAGGATCTGAATGATCCGGTATATCCAAAGCTGTTTCAGAAGTTTGAAGAGCTGGATATCGGCTGTTTCTTTTATATAGGCGGCAATGATTCCATGGATACTGTAAGCAAACTTTCCCGATATGCGGAAAAGATAAACAGTCCCGTCCGGGTGATCGGAGAACCGAAAACCGTAGACAATGATCTGGTCCTCACAGACCATACTCCCGGCTTTGGAAGCGCTGCCAGATTTGTCGCTTCTGCAGTGAGAGAAATCGTTACTGATGCCAGTGTCTATGAAGCTAAATCTGTAACCATTGTAGAAATCATGGGACGTCATGCCGGCTGGCTTACAGCCGCAGGTGCCCTTGCCAGAAAGTATACGGGAGACAATCCTCTCCTTATTTATCTCCCTGAAACGGCATTTGATCAGGAAGCATTTCTCTCCAAAGTCCAGGAATGCTTTAAAGTAAATTCCAATGTGATCGTCTGTGTTTCCGAAGGAATTCATGATGATAATGGAACTTTTATATGTGAGTACGACAACGCTGTAGGAACAGACACTTTTGGTCATAAAATGCTGGCAGGCTGCGGCAAATATCTGGAAAATCTGGTACGCAACCGTCTTGGAGTAAAGGCTCGTTCTGTAGAATTAAATGTCAGCCAGCGCTGTTCAGCTTCTTTGATCTCAGCTACAGACCAAAAAGAAGCTATAGCTGCAGGACAGTTCGGCGTTCGTTGTGCATTAAAGGGAGAGACAGGAAAAATGGTATGCTATATAAGGGACAGCAGTATTCCCTACCGCATGCATCTGGGACTTGAGGATGTAAATCTGATCTGCAATAAAGAAAAAACCGTTCCTCTGGAATGGATATCTGAAGATGGTTCCGACATTACCCAGGACTTTATCACCTATGCGCTTCCTCTGATCCAGGGAACTGTAAATGTGCCTCTGGATACTTCCGGTCTTCCTGACTTTATATACCGTAAATAATACAAAAAGGAATATTTCTGTTTATAAGATCATAAGGATCTGAACAGAAGTATTCCTTTTTTTCTTTGATTTTTAAACTTTCAAAAGCTTTTTCAGTTCCCTGGCTATATCAAATACCTGGGGGCCTATCACAATATGGACAAGATCAGGCTCCGGCCAAAACACTGCCGCAGCTCCGGATTTTTTTATTTTTTCTTCATCCACCGCGGCCTGGTTTTTTACTTTCAGACGCAGTCTGGTAATGCAGTTATAACAGCTGATTATATTCTCACATCCCCCGGCTCCCTCCAGAAAAGCCTCGGCCATTTCTTTAAAATCTATGTCTTTTAGCCTTTGTCTTTCTTTCATATCCGCTCACTTTCACGGCATCTCTCTTACGATTTTTCTAAGCTTCAAAATCATAGACGGAGCAACAGAAAGCTCATCAATACCCATCTTTACAAAGGTCTCAGTAAGCTCTGTATCAGCTCCCAGCTCGCCGCAGATTCCTGCCCATTTTCCTTCTTTATGAGCATTATCCACCACTGTCTGGATCATTCTCAGGATTGCTTTATGATGCGGATTATAAAATCTATCCAGCTTCTCATTCTGACGGTCAATCGCCAGGGTATACTGGGTCAGATCGTTGGTTCCTATACTGAAGAAGTCAACTTCTTTCGCCAGATCATCACTGATGATCACTGATGCAGGGGTCTCGATCATGATTCCTTCTTCCACATTATCTTTATAAGGAGTTCCTTCTGCTTCCAGTTCCTCTTTAACTTCTTTAACGATCTTTTTAATCTCCAGGACCTCTTCTACAGAAGTGATCATAGGATACATAATAGAAATATTTCCGTATACCGCTGCCCTGAAAAGAGCTCTCAGCTGAGTTTTGAAAATCTCCGGCTGTGTAAGGCAGATACGAATGGCTCTATATCCCAGAGCTGGATTGTCTTCCTTACCCAGCCCCAGATAATCCGCCTGCTTATCTGCACCGATATCCAAAGTACGGATGATCACCTTTTTGCCGGCCATGGTCTGAGCGACCTGTTTGTAGACCTGGAACTGTTCTTCCTCACTGGGCAGTTCGTTTCTGCCGATATATAAGAACTCACTTCTGAACAGTCCGATGCCTCCGGCATCATTTTCCAGTACATAGCCCATATCTCCCACACTGCCGATATTTGCATAAATATTGATCTTATGTCCGCTCTTTGTAATGTTCTCTTTTCCTTTCAGCTCTAATAAAAGCTTCGTCTTTTCTTCTTCTTCCTGGATCCTCTTTCTGGCCTCCATCCGGACCTCTTCGTCCGGGTCAAAGATCACCTCTGCTGAAAAACCATCTACAACAGCTTCCATGCCGGATTTCAGTTTTTCCAGATCCATATCGACACCTATCAGCGCGGGAATATTCATCATACGGGCTAATATAGCTGTATGGGAGTTTGTAGAACCGTGAACCGTAACGAAAGCCAGGATCTTTTCTTTATCCATCTGGACCGTCTCGCTTGGAGAAAGATCATCGGCTACAATGATCACCGGCTGATCAAACTCCATATCTCCTCCGTCTCCGCCGTAAAGATTTCTTACAAGACGCTCAGAAATATCTTTAACATCTGCTGCACGGGCTTTCATATAATCGTCATCCATGCTGGCAAACATCTGGGAAAAATTATCCCCTGTAGTAGCCACAGCGTACTCTGCATTTACCTCCTGGGTACGGATGATATTCTCGATGGATTCATTATAATCATCATCATCCAGCATCATCTGATGCACCTCGAAAATGGCCGCGCTGGCTTCTCCAACTTCCTTCACTGCTTTATCATACAGTTTCTGAAGCTGTTCCCTTGCTTTTTCTTTTGCCTGGGAAACTCTTTCAATCTCTGCTTCCGGATCTTCCACTTTTACACGTTTTACCACGTAGTCGTCTTTCTTCAAAACAGAAATCTTCCCCAAGGCAATTCCTTTATAAACTGATTTGCCTTTCAGACGTTCCATACCTCATTACTCCTTAGCCTTACAGATTTCCCTCAAAGAAAGCCTGGATGCCGGCAGCTGCCTCTTCCTCATCCGGTCCTTCTACAGCGATCTGTACAGTCTGACCGCATTTTACTCCTAAGGACATAACCGCCATAAGCTTAGAAGCTTCCGCTGATTTTCCTTCTTTTGTGATAGTGATCTTGCTCTGATATTTTTTAGCCTCTTTTACAAGCATTCCTGCCGGTCTTGCATGGATTCCCAGTTCGTCCTTAATTGTGTACTCAAAGTTTTTCATTTTTAAAAATCTCCCTTCATGTTGATTTAAATTTATCTGCGTTCGTCTGAGACGATACGCAATAGCCCATATTTCTATGGGATATTTTCTGAAATTTTGCTTCTGCAGACTTTCAAACCGCTGCTCTCTGAATGTGTACAGCCAGGAAACCGATCTCTTCCTTTGCAATAGGTTTCCCCATTGTCTCCTCCATATACGCACATACCATCCCGGCAGTCTCGTTTGCCCGTGGATAACTGGCTTCCATAAACTCATTCAGATCGATATTGACGCCTTCCCCGGTTCTTGCACGGACCAGCATATAATAAAGATGACTGACAAGCCGGGTACAGGAAAGAGAATCCTTCTTCAGTTTCTGTCCCATCTGCTCCTCTATGATCTTCATGCTCTCGTCAATGATCCGGGTAGTCTTCAGCGTTTCGGATACATGCTCATTCGAAAGACCTGAGTGGATATATAAAGCTATAAATCCCACCTCATCTTCCGATATCCTGCAGCCGGTCATTTCTTCAATGATCTCTCTACCTTTTAAGGCTACGGCGTATTCTTTATCAAACAAAAGCTTGATATCCGGAATAAAGGGATTGGGTATGTATATATTTTCTTCTTTCTCCCTTCGGACAGCAAAGGCAATATGGTCTGCCAGAGGAAGAAGAATTCCTCTGTTGATGGAATCAAACACCATTTCCGCCTCATCTATGATCCTTCCCACAGCCTCCAGATACACGGGTTCAATGACATTTACTGCATTTACTGCGGAACTTTGCTTTTCTCCTGCCTCTAAGGCATAAACTTTAGCTCCCAGGATTTTTTCAAAACACTCTCCCGGTTTTTTCCCAAATCCGATTCCTTTTCCTAAAAGTATCCTTTCATTTTCGTTGTGATAGGCCAGGATCGCATTGTTATTTAATACCTTGATAATCTGATACATCTTCTAAGAATTCCTTGTTTTTCTTATAGCTTTCTTCTACTGACAAAAAGAAAAGCATAAACGTATCCGCCCTATCACCGTAGCAGCTAAAAACCCACTAAGGGCCTTTAACAGTTTTCAAGTGAATATACCGGATAGTTTATGCCTGCTTACCAGTA
>DWUX01000094.1 GCA_019120545.1 Candidatus Blautia stercoripullorum
CTCAATTCTTAATTATATGGTATCCTCAATCAAAGGAAATATGCAGTGTTACTCTGCCTCTTTCCAGATCTTCCAATCTTTTCCTGGCTTCTACGATCTTTTGCAGTCCTGCAAGATCAGTAGGGGCCAAATGCTGATTCTGCCAGGCGATACTATCCCTCTTTATTCTGCAGACTGTCTCCAATACTGCTTTTTTGGCATCTTCCTGGTTTTCCAGGTGGAGAGATGCATGAAAAAGTGAAGTTACCACCCGCTGCTCTTCCGGATCTGAGAACCGGTTCAGCAGTTTTGCGGGATTTACCGCTCCTTCTGCATGCTGATCAAAAACCATCTGAGCCACCTGATGATACAGCGGCGTGATAAAGTCCTCCGGTCCGATATATCCGGCTATAGTATCAAACATTTTAGGGTAAGAAGCCAGCCAGGTGAGCATCAGTTTTTGTGCAGCCTGTCCGCCTTCCTCCCTGTTTTCTTTTTTCTTTCTGGGTCCCTCTGGCCGCACAGGAGCTGAAGACTTCCTGGGAGTCAAAGCCATATTGTTCACCATTTTCCGTAAATCCTCAAACTGGATCTGGTATATCCCGGAAATTGTTTCCATGTAGTTATTCCGCTCCAGTTCTTCTGGAAATTCCAGAAGCATCCCGGCGATTTCCCTGAAAAACTGCGTCTTTTCCTCGGGATCTGACAGATTATATTTCTTTTCCAATACCTTGACCTGGAAAAGAAAATAATTCATTGCCTCCTCCAGACGTTTTTCGAAAGCCTCCCGGCCCTCTGCCTTTATAAATTCATCAGGATCTTTATATGGAGCCAGGTTTACCACTCTTGGCCGTATTCCTGCCGCCCTTAAAATGGGAATTCCTCTTAGAGCGGCTTTTTGTCCCGCCTCATCACTGTCATAAGTAAGAAGGACTTCCTTGGTATATCGGCTCATAAGACTGGCATGTCCCGATGTCAAAGCGGTTCCTAAAGAGGCTACCGCATTGGTAAATCCTGCCTGATGCATGGAAATCACATCCATATATCCTTCACAGATGATCAGATAAGGCTTTCTGGAAGTCCTGGCCACATTCAATCCGTAAAGATTACGGCTTTTATCGAAAATCTTTGTTTCCGGAGAGTTGAGATATTTCGGCTCGCCCTGTCCCATGACCCGGCCTCCAAAGCCAATGACCCGGCTGTTGACGTCCATAATCGGAAACATCACGCGGTTCCAGAAACGATCCTGCATTCCCCGGCGCTCATCTACATTAAAGAGACCAGACTCCTTTAGCAGCTGATCAGAATATCCCTGACCTTTCAGATATTTATACAGAGCTCCTGAATACCGGGGAGAACATCCAAGACCAAACTTCTTAATAGTCTCATCAGACAATTCTCTTTTCTTCAGGTATTCCATACCCTGTTTTCCTTTTTCACTTTTCAGCTGATAATAATAGAAAGCTGCCGCCTTCTTATTAATCTCCAAAAGACGGGATTTTAAATCCGCCGCCCGCCTGGCCTCAGGGGAATACTCTGTTTCTGGAAGGCGTACTCCTGCCCGGTCGGCCAGGTATTTCACAGCCTCCACAAAAGTAAAATTTTCATACTCCATCAGAAAGGTAAATACATTTCCTCCGGCTCCGCAGCCAAAACAATAATACATCTGTTTTCCCGGGCTTACGGAAAAAGAAGGTGACTTTTCATTATGAAAAGGGCAGAGACCAAAATAGGAACTGCCTTTCCGCTGAAGCTTCACATATCCGGAGATCACATCTACAATATCATTTTTCATGCGGACTTCTTCAATAATATCATCTGAGTAATACATTCTGATTCCTCTTTTCCACTATCTCTTTTCCCGTCCTCTCCATCTTTTAGGAATAAAAATGTCTTTAAATTTTTCCAGGGAATATTGGTCTGTCATACCTGAAATATAATCACAGACCACCCGTTCTTCAGGCTCACCATCTGCAAGCAGTCTTTGGTATTCTTCTGACATTTTTTCCGGATATTTCCTATAATATGTATATAATTCTTCGATCACATGCTCAGCCTTTTTTTCTTCACTTTTTGCCGCTGGATTCAGATATACATCTTGAAACATAAGTTCCCGCAGATCATGAAGTCCCTCCTCTATTTCCTCAGACATGGCGATTTTATTTTTTCCCCGGCTATTTTCTACAATATCATGAACAAACGTGTTCAGTCTCTCTTTTGTATTGCCTCCTAAAAGCATCCTCAGTGTAATAGGGATATTATCCTCTGTAAGCAGGCCTGCGCGCTGAGCATCATCCATATCATGATGGATATAAGAAATTTTGTCACTATAACGGACCACCTGCCCCTCCAGAGTATGGGGAGTTCCGTTTGTTCTGTGATTCAGGATTCCATCCCGGACTTCCCATGTAAGATTCAGCCCTCTTCCATTTTTCTCCAACCGCTCTACTACTCTCAGACTTTGTTTTACATGGGAAAAACCCAGCGGACATACCTTATCCAGAACTCTTTCTCCAGCATGTCCAAATGGAGTATGTCCCAGATCATGTCCCAGAGCAATGGCTTCTACCAGATCCATATTCAGATATAAGGCCTTGGCAATGGTTCTTGCTATCTGAGATACCTCCAAGGTATGCGTCAGTCTGTTTCGATAATGATCCCCCTGAGCAGCCAAAAAAACCTGGGTCTTATCTTTCATCCTTCGAAAGGACTTACTGTGAAGTATCCGGTCCCTGTCACGCTGATAAACCGTCCGGATATCACATTCTATTTCTTCCCTTTCTCTCCCCCTGGAATTGGCACTGCAGGAAGCATATGGACTGAGAAACTCTGCTTCCCTTGCTTCCATTTCTTCTCGAATATTCATCTCCGGTCACCCGACTTTCTTTTCTGAACTATTCAGTACTGAGAATCTCTCATTAATTATATTACCGTTTTTCCGCAGATTTCCTTCTTTTCTTTTCAAAAAATTCCAGCAAATGCAGGATCTTCTCTCAATATAACCCTTTTTACGGTTCTATCCAGGCCTCCCGTAAAAAAGAAATCTCTTTTCCATATCCTTCAAGATCGTTAGGGGTTTCCAGATAAAAAGGAAGATTTCTGAGGGCCGGATGATTAATGATCCTGACAATTCCTTCTCTTCCTATTTTTCCTTCTCCGATTCTGGCATGCCGGTCCTTGCGGCTTCCAAGGCCAAAAATACTGTCATTAAGATGAATCGTTTTCAGCCGTGAAAGTCCGATTACCTGATCAAATTTGTTCAGCACGCCGTCCAGATCATTTACTATATCATAACCCCCGTCAAAAACATGACAGGTATCCAGACAGACACCTACTTTTTCCTGAAGTTCTACCCTATCCAAAATTTCCCGAAGTTCCTCAAAATTTCTTCCTATTTCGCTGCCCTTTCCAGCCATGGTTTCCAACAGTACTGTAGTACTTTGTTCCGGCCGTAAAACTTTATTAAGCATCTCTCCGATCAGATCAATTCCCTTTTCCACTCCTTGTTTCACATGGCTTCCCGGATGGAAATTATAAAAATTTCCCGGAATATATTCCATTCTTTCCAAATCATCTGTCATGATTTGATAGGCAAACTCCCGGACCTTTTCATCTGGCGAACATGGATTCAAAGTATAGGGCGCATGAGCCAGAATTTTATATATCTCAAGATCAGAGGCTTTAGAGAGAAACTTCTCTATATCCTTAAGATCAATCGCTTTTGCCTTGCCTCCTCTGGGATTTCTTGTGAAAAACTGGAAAGTATTCGCCTTTATCTTTTCTGCTTCTTTCGCCATAGCTTCATAGCCTTTGGCGGACGATAAATGACAGCCTATGGTTAACATTCTTTTCCTCCTTTGCGTTAAAAAATAAAGAACCGATACAAAAGCAGAAATTTTTCTGTTCTTGTATCAGTTCTTTAAAATGTCATATATGCAAAATACCTCGTTTTCTGTTTTCAATACTTAAAACAACAAAATCCCCTTTCTAAAAGGGGATTTTAAACTGCGGGAGATGGGACTTGAACCCACACGAGCATACACCCAC
>DWUX01000095.1 GCA_019120545.1 Candidatus Blautia stercoripullorum
GGATCCTGACTGCCGCTGTGGCCCTTACCGTTATGATGCTTTTCGGGGTTTTCAGTCTGGCAGTGGGGAAGCTGGAAACAGATATCCTTTTGTATATGCGGAACAGCGGCACAGCGGCTTCTACTACCCTGGAGCGGGGGAGCAAGGAGCAGCAGGAGAAAATAGAGGCCCTTCCCTATATTAAGGCTGTAGGAAGCAGTGTATATATAGGAAATACAGAAGAATATAGCTGTGAAGTACTGGACGAAACCGGATGGGAGAAAATGACGGCTCCTGCCTATTCGGATATCCATGGAGCATATCCACAAAAGGCAGAGGAGATCATGCTTCCTGTCCGGGCTCTGGAAGAGATAGGGATCCATGAGCCAGAACTTGGTATGGAAATTCCGGCCAGCATTACTCTTACAGAAGGAGGAAAGCTGGAGAAGACCTTCATCCTGTCCGGATATTATACAGACTATCTGGATCCTGCTATATACAGGCCGGCAGGCTACTTTTCCCAGGAATTTCTCCAGGGTCTGACTATGGAGAAAGAGGAAAATACCACTCTGCTCATTCAGCAGAAGGATAACATTGATGAGGAAGCTATTGAGGATATGCTGTACCGGGACGTGGAAATGCGGGATGACAGCCAGCAGTTTTTCGGAGGTATTTCAGTTTACAGGCAGTCGGTCTATGACCTGGCCGGAGGCTTTGATACAGCCGTTCTTATGGCAGGGCTGATCCTGTTTGGAGCGGCCATGCTCCTTTACAATGTCATGTACATTTCTCTTAGCCGGGATATCCGGCAGTACGGACTGCTGAAGACTATGGGAACTACGAAGAAACAGTTAAGATCTATCGTCCTTCGCCAGACCGGCAGGCTCCTGACAGGAGGCTGTGTCCTTGGAGGGGCGGCAGGAATCCTGATCACAGTAACCGTGATCCCCCGGCTCCTTTCCGGGATGTATCTGCAGGGTAGGGGAGAAGCTTCTGCAATGATCGCCTTTCGTCCCTGGATCCTGGCTCTGGCTGTTGTCTTCGGGGGACTTGTGACTCTGCTAAGTTCTCTTTGGGCCATGAACCGGGTAGTAAAGATGTCGCCGGTGGAGGCGGTAAAATACACGGGACAAAATGTAAAAAATGGAGGAAAAAAGAGAAGCCGAGGACAGAGAAGCCATAGAGGAAAAAAGGGAGGAGCCAGACAGGACCGGGAGGATTTTCAGCTTGGGAAAAAGGAAAAATCATGGGGATATTCCAGGGGAATCCCGGCGATGGCCTGGCGGAATCTTTTCCGGCTTAAAAAGCGTTTTGTGATCACCCTTTTTTCCCTCAGCCTGGGGATCCTGATCTCTCTGGGGGCTGTGGTCCTTTCTGCAGGAACAGACCAGACTAATAAGATTAACCAGAGCCGTCCGGATTTTATGATCCAATGCCAGATGAATACAGGTATTGTAGAAAATTATCCGGCAGATGAAGTGTTTTTTCCACCAGAACTGCGGGAAAAATTCATCAATCTGAAAGGGGTGGTGGAAAATGACACCGCATGGGGAGGCTATGGAAAGGTAGATTTAGGAGAAGAAGCCCTCCAGGTATATACGGGAGATATGGAAAACAGAAATGGAGACTATGCGGTTGTAGTCCAGGCAGTCAGTGACCAGTGGCTGAAAAACCTGGAAAAACTGAAAAAAGAAAAAGATCTATATATCGATCCGGAAAGTGTCCGGCAGGGAAATGGCCTGATTCTTTTCCATTATCATACACTTTCCAGAATCCAGGAGGAAAAAGGAAAAGAAAATGTGGGAAAGGAATTCAGGGTTACAGATCTGGCAGGAGAGCACTCTACGGCTATGAAGTTTGCAGGATATCTGGACTATTGGGAGAAGGGCCTTGACCGGATGGCTACCACATGGAACGGAGGAGGAATTCTTTATTTTCTGACAAGTGAAAAGGGATTTCAGAAACTGGGATTGCCGGAACAGGTTTTCCGGGTAGAGCTGGAGGTAGAGGAAGAGAAGGAACCTTTGCTGAAAGGGGAGATTGCTGACATGATTTCCAGGTTTAACAAAAAGAGGGGAGTTATGGCAGAGACGGAAGAAATGGCATTGAATTCAGAAGCCTTAATCTATAATGCAAAATCTGATGAACTGGCGGCAGCGAGAGACTATATCACCTCCAGCAGGATCGTTATGGGAGCTCTGTGTACCCTTCTTCTCATGATGGGAATCGCCAATTATTTCAATGTGACCATGACCAGCCTGGCTATGCGAAGACGGGAGCTGGCAGTATTGGAAAGCCTGGGCCTTACCAGAAGACAGCTCCGCAAAATGCTCCTGCTGGAAGGAATCTTCACTGCCCTCCTCGTCACCCTGGGAGTGCTGACTGTTGGAAGTCTTCTTTTGTGGGCAGAAGGGATTCTCATAAAACAGAGACTTGCCTACTTTGTTTTCCAATATCCGACACTGTCTCTGGCACTCTGCCTGATTCTTCTGTTTTTCCTCTGCGGGGCACTGCCCCTGTCTATGTACAGGAAGACAGAAAAACAGCCGGTGGTGGAGCGGCTGAAGGTAATGGAATAAGATAGAGACAAAAGAGACCATTCCATAAA
>DWUX01000096.1 GCA_019120545.1 Candidatus Blautia stercoripullorum
CGCCTTCCAGGATCTTTAATAATGCAGAAATGAAGACTCTCCTGATCCGGGGCGCCAACAGACGTGGGGATTATCTATATCCAAACCGGGAATGGGGCTATGGCACCCTGGATGTATATCAGGTATTTGCATCATTGACCTCTCCCTGATTTTCCTGCACCCTTTTCTGACTGTTGCATAGTATGTAAGTGTAATCAAGATTTTTGGAGGAACGATTCATGAGTGACTTAGCTGCTACAAATTGTGGTTGCGGTTGTGACGATAACTGTGGAGGAGGTATGAGCCGGGGATTGTTCGGCGGCGGATGCAGCTGCATCATCTGGATCCTGCTTTTAATGTGCTGCTGTGGAAACGGCAATACCTTTGGCGGAAACGACGGATGCGGTGACTGCAGCTGTCTGATTCTGATCTTACTGCTTCTGTGCGGATGCGGCGGAAACGGATTCTGCTAAAATAACGTAAATAAGGGATGCCCTGCGGCATCCCTTAACCCAATGGCAAACTCAAAGACTGTGCTTTCCATGGTTATGAAATTAGACGTTTATGCACTGCTGCGATAAACAAGATATGTCTGCCGACGCAGATTCAGAACGGGTTCTTTTTTCCTTTATCACTCCCATCTTCTGTTTTCTCACAGCGAATGATTCATTAGTCTTTGAGTTTCCAGCAGAAACGCTGATTGAAGAAATAAAAACAAAAAGTAAAAAGAAAAGACAACATTGTCTTCTGACATCTTCTATTATACAATATCCCAGCTTCCCGTCAAGAAAAACTGTCTGACGGTTTCCTGTATATTCCTTTCTTTTCTCGTTTTTATTTACATGGGCTTCCAGATTTCTCCTATCTTTTTCCAAATCCCCGTCTCTTCGAAATCCTTTACAGCTTTTCTTGCGCCTTCTGACAGACTTGTCTTATATCCTGTCATTTCAAGGAGACGGATAGCATTTCTGGTCGTCACTCTTCCCTTTTTCAAAAGATAGTTAAAGACCACTTCATGTTCCTTTACTTCTTCCTCAAAATGGTAGTTTTCGTACAAATCTTCCAGTATATAAGACAGTTCAATATCATGAGTGGCCGCAAAAGGAAGGACATGGTCTCTTTCCAGATCCGCCAGTATCCTGGAAGAAGCACCGATCCGCTCAATCGTATTAGTGCCTCTCAGAACCTCATCTATGATACACAGAAGACACTCTTCTTTTTCCGCTTCCTCCAGAATCCTTTTCAGAGAACGGATCTCTACGATAAAGTAGCTTTCGCCCCTTTCCAGGTCATCCCGAAGAGCCATAGAAGTCATAACTTTAAAATACGGAGCCTGATATTCAGAGGCTGTCGCTGTATATGCAGTCTGTGCCAGAATGGTATTCACTGCAATATTTTTCAGAAAAGTGGATTTTCCAGATGCATTGGACCCAGTTACCAGAATTCCTTTTTTTGCCTCTATACTGTTGGCCACAGGATGAGAAAGGAGCGGATGATACAGATTCTCCACTTTCAGATACGCCCTCTTCTCCTCCTTTAGTTCAGGCAGGCTGTAATAAGGCAGACTTTCTCTGAAAGAAGCAATCGAGATCATAGAATCCAGATATCCGAAGATCTTCATCAGTCCCTGGATCTCCTTCTGATACTTCTGCATAGCTTTCATCATAGCAGAAAACTTGATCAGATCGATATGGGTCAGCATACGGATATAATCCATGACCAGCCCTTCCAGTCCTCCCCCTGTACTGCTCTGGTCCAGGACCAGGAAAGAGCCTTTCTGAAAGGTTCTCAGGCATTCCCGGTATTTCCTGCTCTCTTCCCTGTAAGGCTCCAGTTCCGGGATCTTTAATTTTTCCAGTCCTTTCTGAGCCTCCAGAAGCTGGATCACACAGCGGAAACTGTTGAGATAAAGATCGATATCCTGCTTTCTCATAAAGTATGTGATGATATTCAGGATACAGATCCCCAGGAAACAGAATATCCCCGGAGAAGGCATGAGCATAAAAAACAAGAGAGACAGGAAGAAGGCTAAGCACATGGCGATCTGAAAACCTCTTCCCTGGATCTCTACTTCTTTTGTGATATTCACGGCTTCAAAAACACTGACGTTTCCCGGTTTCCGGATCCCGGCAAGAAGAGCCTGTATCCGGTGTCTTTCTTTTTCCCGGACTTTGAAAAACTCCAGAAGTCTCTCTCTTTCTTTCAGCTCTTCTTCCCTGAAGACCGGTTTTCTCAGAAGGTCATAGAGGCATTCGTCCCCAACCGGAGAAACGCTCTGATTGATCAGGGCATAGATCCGGTCCATATCCAGATCATTCCAGGTAATGTCATCAATATAAAATCCTTCTTTTTCTCTCTGCCGGAAAAACTGGGAAATATGATCCAGCTCTTCATAGCTGTATTCCCGCTGGGGGATCTTTCCCCAGGAAGCCATCATTTTTTCCAGAAAAAGTCTCCGGCCTTTTCTTTTTTCATAGAAATTCAAAAGACCGGCTCCTGCCAGAAAAAGAAGGATCACTCCAAGTCCGATCACCGTATCGTTATACATAGTTCACCTAAAAATACTGATCGATCAGTTCCAGGAACTGACGGATATCTTCCTCTGTGTGAGCGTCAGAAAGGAAGATGGCTTCAAACTGAGAAGGCGCCAGATGGACCCCATGCTCCAGCATATACTCAAAGTATTTTGAGAAGGCCTTTGTATCCGATGTTTTTGCTGACTGATAATCTGTGACAGGCGTTTCTGTAAAGAAAATGCTTCCAAGGGAAGATACGGAGTTTACCTGATATCCGATCCCTTTCTCTGTAAAGAGCTTCCGGATCCCTTCAAAGAGCATCTCCCCTTTCTGGAAAAGACGTTTATAGATATCCTGATCTTCCCAGAGGATCTTAAGCTGGGTCAGACCTGCCGCCATGGCAATAGGATTGCCGCTTAAAGTTCCCGCCTGATAAACAGGTCCGCTGGGGGCTACCATTTCCATGATCTCTTTTCTTCCCCCGTAAGCACCTACCGGCATGCCTGCGCCAATGATCTTTCCGTAGGTGACCATATCGGGAGTGACTCCAAAATATTCTGCGGCTCCTCCAAATTTTAAACGAAAACCGGTAATAACCTCGTCAAAGATCAGCAGAGCTTTGTGTTTATCGCACAGATCCCTCAGTCCCTGGAGAAAACCGTCCTTTGGAGGAACTACGCCCATGTTGGCAGCCACCGGCTCTACGATCACTGCCGCTACCTGATCCTGGCTTTCCTCCATAAGTTTTTCCACACTGGACAGATCGTTGTAAACGGCGATCATAGTGTCCTGGGTACAGCCCTTTGGCACTCCGGCGCTGTCCGGTACGCCGCTGGTCATAACACCGCTTCCTGCGCTTACCAGCATAGCGTCTGTATGGCCGTGATAGCAGCCGGCAAATTTAATGATCTTATTCTTTCCCGTAAATCCTCTGGCCGTGCGGATAGCGCTCATAACTGCTTCTGTTCCGGAATTGACCATACGGATCATTTCCACATGAGGGATCCTCTCGCAGATAAATTCCGCCATCTCCACTTCCCGCTCAGTGGCGCAGCCAAAGCTCAAACCATTCTCGCTGGCACGGATCACCGCTTCTTTTACCCGCTCATCATTGTGTCCCAGGATCATCGGTCCCCAGGAACCAATATAATCTGTATAGGTGTTTCCGTCTACATCAAAGATCTTGCTTCCAACTGCCCCCTGGATAAATCTGGGGGCCTCATCTACAGAACCGAACGCTCTGACCGGGCTGTTTACTCCTCCCGGGATCCTTTTTACTGCTCTCTGAAATAACTCTTCTGATCTTGTCATTATCCGATCCTCCCTTCGTCCATGAATCTGGCGATTTCTTCTGCAAAATAGGTGAGATAAATATCTGTTCCCGCACGGAAAGCGCTGACCGCCATCTCACAGATGATCCGGTCTTCCTCTATGTATCCCAGCTTCGCTCCGGCTTTTACCATGGCATACTCTCCGCTGACAGAATAAGAGGCTACCGGAAGATGGATCTGATCCTTGACCTCCCGGATAATATCCAGATAATTCATAGCAGGCTTCACCATAATGATGTCCGCCCCTTCTTCCACATCCAGAAGAGCTTCTTTTATAGCCTCTCTCCGGTTATGGAAGTCCATCTGATAGCTCTTTCTATCGCCGAATGCCGGCGCAGAACCTGCGGCGTCACGGAAAGGACCGTAAAAAGCAGATGCATATTTTACTGCATAGGACATGATAGGGATATCCCTGTGGCCGTTCTCGTCCAGGATAGTCCGGATAGCCCGTACTCTGCCGTCCATCATATCGGAAGGAGCTACCATATCTGCTCCTGCCTCCACATGTGACAGAGCCGTCTTTGCCAGATAATCCAGAGTTTTATCATTATCCACATCATGACCCCGGAGGATCCCGCAGTGTCCATGGGAAGTATATTCACACATACACACATCGGTGATCAGATAAAGCTCCTCATTAAATTCTTCTCTTGCCTTTCTGAGGGCTTTCTGAACGATCCCATCCTCTGCATACGCCTGGCTTCCTACTTCATCCTTATGATCCGGGATACCGAAGAACATCACCTTGTCTACTCCGGCCTTTTTTAACTCTTCCAGTTTTTCCGGCATACGGTCCAGACTGTAGCGGAACTGTCCCGGCATAGTAGGGATTTCTTCTTTCAGATTTTCTCCTTCCATTACAAAAAGGGGATAGATAAGAGAACTTTTATCCATTCTGGTCTCTCTTACCATTTTCCGGATGGTCTCTCCTCCTCTAAGTCTTCTGGGTCTGATAGTCATATCCATTTTGTCAACACTCCTTTTCTTTCCCCTGAAGGGTTCATACATAATTGCTTATTTATGTTCCGGCGGGTTCCAAAACCCTGCTGGTATCAAAGTATTTTCTGTACCAGTTCCAGTACACTGTCTATAGTAGCCTTTTCGGCCATATAGGTCTTCATTCCCCAGGCGTCAGCCGCGGCTTTCGTCTGTTTTCCGATACAGGCTGCAGTCACCTTGGTATAGTCCAGATCCGGGCAGGCTTTTACAAAGCCTTTTACCGTAGAAGCGCTGGTAAATACCGCGCAGTGGATCTTTCCCTGTTCAAATTCTTTTTTCTCATCAATGATCCCCTGATTTTCATAAAGAGTATCATAAGTGGCAATATCAGAGATCCGAAGATCCGGTTTCTTTTCCAGTTCCTCCAGGATCTGGTGATTTCCTATCTTCGCCCGGGGGATCAGGATCCGCTCTCCGCCCTCGCAGGCTTCTCTCAGGGCTTTGCCCAAGGACGCCCCGTCATAGACCTCCGGCACCAGATCCGGGATCAATCCTCTTTCTTTCAGCGATTTCTGGGTTCCTTTCCCGATAGCTGCGATCTTAAGTCCGGCCAGCTTCCGGATATCGGTTCCGGTCTTCATCATCTCATCGAAAAAGACTTTAACTCCTGTAGGGCTGGTAAATGCAGCCCAGTCATAAGTATCCAGTTCCTTAAAAGCCTGATACAGATCCGTCTGATCTTCCAGGGGTTCCGTCCGTATAGCCGGCAGTTCCAGGACTTCTGCTCCCAGGGTTCTCAGTTTTGCGGACATTGTGGAAACCAGATCTTTTGGCCTGGTCACCAGGATCTTACGGCCTGCCAGAGGAAGTTTTTCATACCAGGCAAACTCATCAGCCAGAGTGCAGACCCGTCCTACAACAATAATAGCCGGAGTTTCCACTCCCTGTCGTTTTACTTCCTCAGGAAGCTTTTCTACTGTGGAAACGATCCTTTTTTGTCCTGCGGTGGTTCCCTGCTGGAGCACCGCGGCAGGCATATCCGGATCCATTCCTGCCGCCAGAAGGGACGCGCAGATATCCGGAAGGGCCGTGACACCCATAAGGAATACCAGCGTTCCCTTGGTATCTACCAGGGCTTTAAAATCAATATCATAAGTCTCTCCCTGCCGTTTATGACCGGTGATGATATGCAGGGAAGAGGTATAGTCCCGATGGGTCACCGGGATCCCGTTATAGGCAGGCACTGCGATAGGAGAAGTCACTCCCGGCACTACCTCATAGGGGATACCTTCTTTTGTCAGAAGCTCCAGTTCCTCGCCGCCTCTTCCGAAAAGAAACGGATCTCCTCCCTTCAGGCGGACTACCCGATAGCCTTTCTTGGCTTCCTCCACCAGGACCTGATTGATCTTTTCCTGGGGCATTGTATGATGGGAAGCCCGTTTTCCCACGTTAATAGCCTTTGCTTCTTTTGGGATCTGGGACAGTACTCCCTGGCCCACCAGGCTGTCATAGACCACAACTTCTGCGCTGCTCAGGATTTCCTTTCCTTTTACTGTAAAAAGTCCCGGATCCCCCGGGCCGGCTCCTACCAGCCAGACCTTGCCTTTACTCATATCTATCTGCTCCTTTACTGCTGATTTTCTTTCTGGCAGGCTTCCCGCAGTTCCCGGGCCAGGGAGATCCCCAGCTCTTCCGCCATAGAAACACTGCCCTTTTTACTGCCTCTTTTGTATTTTCCTGTCTCTTCATCATAGTATAAGCCCAGGAGATACAGTTCGTCTCCCTGTACCTGTCCGTGAGCGGCTACCGGTGAAGAACAGCCTCCATCCAGATACCGGACAAAGGCTCTCTCTGCTGTGGCTGCCCAGGCAGCTTCCGGATCCTGAAAACCGGCCAGATAAGAAAAATCCTCACCGGCTCTTCCCTGGACTGCCAGGATCCCCTGGCCTGCTGCCGGGATGATCTCCGAAACAGTAAAATAACGGCTGATCCGATCCTCCAGTCCCAGTCTCTTAAGACCTGCCGCCGCCAGGACCAGGGCGCCGTACTCGCCCTCATCCAGCTTTTTCAGCCTGGTCAGCACATTTCCCCGGACGCTTTTAAATTCCATATCCGGAAAGATCTCCTTTAACTGAAGGATCCTTCGGAGACTGGAACAGCCGATAGGCTTTGTTTTATCCATAGTTTCCCGGCCTTTGGGAAGGACCAGCGCATCTCTGGGATCTTCTCTTTTAGAGTAAGCTGCCAGAGGGAGTTTGGCCGGCACTTCCATAGGCATATCCTTCAGACTGTGTACAGAAATATCGCTTCGCTTATCCATCAGAGCCTTATCCAGCTCTTTTACGAAAAGACCTTTTCCTCCCACTTTATCCAAAGTTCTGTCCAGGATGATATCTCCCGTGGTTTTCATAGTAAGGATCTCCACCTGGATATCCGGATTCTGTTCTTCTATATGTTTTTTTACGATCTCACTCTGGATCACTGCCAGCCGGCTTTCACGGCTGCCGATCACAACTTTTCTCATCTTATACCTCCCCATTATCTCCCAGCAGGGCTTCCTGGACCTTTTCCCGGACCTGCCGTACTTTTCTGTGGTCTCTGCCGCTTCCGTTAAATCCCATGACCACTCCGTCGTATTCAAGGATCCCGGGAAAATGGAAATCACATTTGTTCTGATCACTGGCTACATTTACCTGGATACCCAGACATTTACAGGCACTGTAGATATCTTCGTTTACCTCCCGGCTGTCTGTTGCGGCAATGACCATATCCGCGTCATAAAGATCTTCCCTGGCATAGGCTTTCTTCCGGTAAAGGATCTCTCCTTTCTCCGCCAGATCCAGGAGCTCTTCTGCGGCTTCGGGAGCCTCCACTGTTATCTCTCCCGCAAAGGGAAGAAGGGTCTTCACTCTTCTGGAAGCGATCTTTCCGGCGCCCACCACCAGGATCTTCTTTTCTGTCAGATCTACAAAAAGGGGAAACATTTTTTTCTCTTTACTCTTCATAAAGTTTTTCCAGCCCTTCCACGCAGTTGATAAATTCTTCTTCTTTCATAAAGTCCTTCAGACCGAACATCATTTTATTGACTACTTTTCCCGCGGCTGTATCAATAGCCTTTAACAGATTCTCCCGGTCACTGTCTTCCATAGGGGTTTTCCGCAGGATCTTTATGATCCGCAGGTTCAGATCCTCTACAGCGTCCGCCTTGATCTCCTGGATCCTGGGGATCAGGTCTCTGCCGTTATACCAGTTATAAAACTCCTCCTGCTGTTCCCGCAGGATTTCTCCTGCCTGATCAAGACTGGCCTGAAGTTTCGGGGATACAGCGTCGATCTTAAAGCTGTCGATGTCGTATAAAGTAACGTTATTTAAAGTTCCTGCAGAAGGCTCAATATCCCTGGGCACTGCCAGGTCGATCAGGACCACATGGCCGGGGATCTTGGCATTTTCGATCTGCTCCATAGTCAGCGTATAATTGGGACTTGCCGTGGCGCTGACCACCAGATCGCACTTTGGCAAAAACTCCAGTCTCTCTCCATAATTGATCCTGTCGCAGCCCTGAGGTATGGTAACGATCCCGCTTCTGTACTGACGCACAGTAACCGTTACATCTGCCCCTGCCTCTTTCAGGGCCAGAGCCGTAACCTTTCCCATTTCTCCGTTCCCGATGACCATACAGGTTTTTCCCTGAATAGAAAATCCCTGATCTTCCAGCCGTTCTATGGCCTGGTGGATCACAGAACTGTTGGCTCTGGAAAAGCTTACCTGGGTCTTTACTTTTTTAGCCGCGGTGACAGCCATGCGGAACAGCACTTCCAGTACGTTGTCCGTACAGTAAGCCTCTCTGGAAAGGGCCAGGGCGTCCTTTACCTGGGTAATGATCTGATCTTCCGCAAGGATCTGGGATTTCAGGCCGCTGGTGAGATAAAATAAATGTTCTACGGCCTCCTCTTCTTCCCTTTTTACAAAATATTTTTCAAATTCCCGGGGATCTTTCTCTTTCTCCTTGCATAAAAATTCATAGAGAGAACCTTTCCAGTCCTCCCCCGTACTGGCCCAGATCTCCATACGGTTACAGGTAGACAGAATAATACAGCCCAGGATTCCCGGTTCCTTTTTCAGATTTTCCAGGGCTGCAGCTGCATTCTTCTTTGTAAATGAAAACTGGGCACGGACATCTACCGATGCTTTTTTGTAGTCGATTCCGATCATGGAAATACTCATGTTGTTTGCTCTCCCCTATTCTCTTTCTCTTCAGAATATGAATGGACTTTCTCCACTCAATCTTTTCTCATCTTAGCATAGAATTTCTTCAGGTGCAATCATTGATTCTTATTGACAAAATTCCGGGATATGCTACAATAAATCCAGAATTGAATGTACAAAGGTGCCTGCAGTTTCTGCGGGAGAATAGGAAAGTTGAGTGAAAAGCTCACACGGTCACGCCGCTGTATGGGTGGAACTGTATTTCTGAAAAGATCTTTACGATCTGCGCCACTGGGAATTTTCCTGGGAAGGTTGAAATACGGTGATGATACCTGAGTCAGAAGACCTGCCTTGTACACGAAATTTACACAGGTTACGAACGATGGCCTAGTGTAAGAACAGGTTGGCTCATAGCTGTTCAATTCTATTG
Source organism: Candidatus Blautia stercoripullorum (assembly GCA_019120545.1). Taxonomy (GTDB): domain Bacteria; phylum Bacillota; class Clostridia; order Lachnospirales; family Lachnospiraceae; genus Blautia; species Blautia stercoripullorum. The sequence continues at coordinate 9,402 of DWUX01000096.1, forward strand.
GCTATACCTCTTGTTCTTCTGGTAGCCTGTGGGGATTTCCCTTCAGGTTTTTTTATTGTCTTTATGACAGGATTTTTTCAGATCAGAAAGGAGAAGAAAATGAGTAAACTAAGTAAACAGGAAAAACGTATTCTGGCTCTGGCAGCCGCTTTCGCCCTTACCTTCGGCATTGTCCCCAATGTAAGCGCCATGCACATTATGGAGGGCTATCTTCCCGGAGGATTCTGTATCGCCTGGGGTGTTTTGTGTCTGCCGTTTTTGATCGCAGGATTTTTATCCATAAAGAAAACTTTAAACGAACACCGGAATCTGATCACTCTTCTGGCTATGTCCGGAGCTTTCATCTTCGTGATCTCTTCCCTGAAGATCCCTTCAGTAACAACAGGAAGCTGTTCTCACATGACAGGAACCGGACTGGGCGCTATTTTGTTCGGTCCGTCCGCAGTCTCCATCCTGGGGCTGATCGTTCTTTTATTCCAGGCTATCCTGCTGGCTCACGGAGGCCTTACTACTATCGGCGCCAACACCTTTTCCATGGCCATCGCCGGTCCTTTTGTCTCCTACGGAATCTACACCTTATGCAAAAAGGCCGGAGTAAACAAACGGGCGGGAATCTTTCTCGCCGCCACTTTAGGGGATCTGTTCACCTATTGTGTTACCGCTCTCCAGATGGCACTGGCTCACCATGCAGATACTACTGTCGGCGGTGCTCTTGTAAAATTCCTGGCAGTTTTCGCTCCTACCCAGGTGCCTCTGGCCATCATTGAGGGGATCATTACCGTGCTGATCGTTATGGGTCTGGAGACCTACGCAAAACCGGAACTGAAAGCTATCGGATTTATAAAGGAGGCAAAGTAAACTATGAAAAAGAAAGTTATTTTAGGGATCCTTTTGATCTTTTTAATTGCCCTGGTTCCTCTCTTTGCCTTAAAAGATGCGGAATTCGGAGGCTCTGACGACGCAGGCAGCCAGGTGGTGGAAGAAGTGGATTCTTCTTATGAACCCTGGGCCACTCCGATCCTGGAAAGGATCATCGGAGGAGAACTTCCGGGAGAAGTGGAAAGCCTTTTCTTCTGTATACAGACCGGTATCGGCGTTGGGATCATCGCCTTTATCATGGGCCGGTTCGTGGAACGGAGAAAATGGATGAACAAAGAGGAAAAATAATAGGCTGCAGGATAAAAGCGCCTGCCGTCCTGTATAAAGGAAGGAGTTTCCCGTGATTACCATAGATAAGCTCTGCTATCATTCAAAGCTTCGCTATGAAAATGCCGGTGAAAAATTTGCCTTTGCAGTGATTACACTTTGTATCTGTGTAATGAGTCGTTCCATTGCAGTGGCATGTATTGTTTTAGCTGTGACAGGGATTCTTGCCGTGTGGAAAGGCGGGATCCCTGTTTCCCGTTATCTGCGGTTTCTCACAGTTCCCCTGGCATTTTTATTCCTGAGCACTGTCGCTATTATGTTCAATATCAAAAAAGCTCCGCTGGATCTTTTTGCCATACCGGTGGGAAGCTGGTATATAACAGCCAGTACAGACTCTTTTTTCTATGCCCTGCAGCTGATCCTCACTGCTTTAGGCGCTGTATCCTGTCTGTATTTTCTGTCTTTTACCACTCCTATGCCGGATATCCTGGAGGTCCTGCGCAAGTTCCACTGTCCGGGGCTGCTTATTGAACTGATGCTTTTGATCTACCGTTTTATTTTTATCCTTCTGGACACAGCCTCTGCTATCTCTACCTCCCAGAACTGCCGTCTGGGAAACAAGGATTACCGGACGTCTTTAAAGTCTTTCGGACTTCTTGGTTCTGTACTTATGATCCGGGCCATATCCCGGTCTAACAAGCTTTATGACGCTATGGAAGCCAGATGCTATGACGGCAGGATCCAGGTATTGTCGGAGAATCAGCCTCCCAGGAAAAAGATCATCGCCGCTATTGCAGTCTTTGACACTGCGCTCTTTATTTTTGCTATATGGAGGAGATTTTTCTCATGAATGATGAAATAATTTTAAAAGCGGATAACCTGTACTATTCTTATGATGATGACAACAGCCATTCTTTAAACGGCCTGTCTCTGGAAATAAAAAAAGGCCAGAAGGTTGCCTTTATGGGGGCAAACGGCAGTGGAAAATCTACTTTTTTTCTCTGCTGTACAGGAATCCTGAAGCCCCAGAAAGGACAGCTGCTCTTTAAGGGAAAGCCCTATGCCTATGACAAAAAAAGCCTTCTGGACCTGAGGAGCAAAGTAGGTATTGTCTTCCAGGATCCGGACAACCAGCTTTTCTCTGCCAGCGTTTATCAGGAAATCTCCTTTGGGATCCTGAATCTGGGGGTTGCCCCGGAAGAGGCCAAAAAGGAAGTGGAGAAGGTGATTGATTATCTGGAGATCACTCCCTTCCGTCACAAGCCTACTCACGCCTTAAGCGGCGGACAGAAAAAGCAGGTTTCCATCGCAGATATCCTGGTCATGCACCCGGATATCATTATCCTGGACGAGCCGGCAGCAGCTCTTGATCCGAAACATACCCTCATGGTAAACCATATCGTAGATCAGATGACAGAAGCAGGCATTACTGTCCTCATGGCCACTCATGACGTAGATTACGCCTATGAATGGGCAGATGAAGTGATCCTTTTCCACGAAGGAAAAGTCTTGCTCCATGGATCACCCAGCCAGGTCTTTTCCAATAAACGGATCCTGAGCCAGACTAACCTGGAGCCTCCTGCAGTTCTGGAGCTTTTTGAAAGCCTGTGCAGAAAAGGGATCCTGAAGGCTTCTCTGGAAATCCCCAGGAATTTAAAAACCCTGGAGCAATATATAGAAGAAATAAAATTAAACCCACATTACGGAGGAAAGAAACCATTGACAGCAGAAACAAAGAAAGCCATTCTGGCAGTAAGCTTCGGCACCAGCCACAACGACACCAGAAAAGTGACCATTGACGCTATTGAAAGAGATATGCAGGAGGCCTTTCCCGACTATCACCTTTACCGGGCATGGACCAGCAAAATGATCATTAAAAAGCTGAAAAACCGGGACAATGTCCATGTGTTTACCGTCTGCGAGGCCATGGAACAGATGAAAAAAGACGGGATCACGGATGTTCTGGTACAGCCTACCCATGTGATCAACGGTATCGAAAATGATCTGATGAAGGAAGACGCCCTGGCTTACCGCGATGATTTCCATTCCATTTCTTTTGGAGATCCTCTTCTCACCAGCGCAGAGGATAACCTGGCAGTGATCCAGGCGGTCGCCGATGAATTTTCCGATCTTACTCAGGATCAGGTCCTGGTGCTTATGGGCCACGGCACCACCCATTACGCCAACTCTATTTATGCCGCCCTGGATTATACCTTTAAGGACAAAGGCTACAAAAATATTTTCCTTGGTACCGTAGAGGCTTATCCGTCTATGGAAAGTCTGATGAGAATGGTAAAAGAATATAATCCTTCTAAAGTAGTTCTGGCACCCTTTATGATCGTGGCAGGAGATCATGCGAAAAATGATATGGCAGGAGATGATCCGGAATCCTGGTACAGCCAGTTTAAAGCCGCAGGATTCCAGGTAGAACCTGTGGTAAAGGGCCTGGGAGAATATCCCGGAGTCCGCAGCCTTCTGGTAGATCATCTGAAGGCTGCCGCAGAAGCTTAAAATCCTGCAAATGAGAAATGATAGAAAAATATAAGAAAAACCTGGAGGTCACAGAAATCTTACATGTGTGACCTCCAGGTTTTTTCTATTGTGCCATGCCGATCTCCTCCAGCCATTGAGAAACCGCCTCTGTACAGTTTTCTGCCTCGCTGCTTCCAAGGGAAAGCCCTTCTGTAAGCTCCGCCTCAGGCTCCATTTCCTCAATAGTATCAAGAGAACCGGAAAAGCCGCTGCCCCCGCTGGTATTAAAAGGAGCGATCGTCTTTCCGGAAAGATCATAGTCATCCAGAAATGTATAGAGGATCATAGGCATATCGCCCCACCAGTTGGGGAATCCCAGATAGACCGTGTCATATCCTGACAGGTCCACTGTGTCTGCAATAGCCGGACGGGCATCGCTGCTCTGTTCCTCCCGGGCAATGTCCAGAAGTTCATCATAGTCCTCTGTATATGGTTCCTCAGGAACAATCTCAAACAGATCTGCGCCTGTCTGGCTCTGGATCTCCCGGGCTACAGCTTCTGTATTGCCTGACCAGGAGAAATAAGCGATCAATGCACTGCCCTCTCCTCCCCTGCTTTCTCCATCATCTTTTGTACTATCTGCCGGCTCTGTATCTGCAGTTTTCTCTGTTTCCTGAGAATCTGTGCTCTCTTCTGCCGGATCTGCGGCGGTCCCTTCTGATCCGTTTATGCCGCCGCAGGCTGTCATGCAGAAAACAGCGGTTCCCGCAAGTGCCGCAAAGAGTATCCTTTTAAGTAACTTTGCTTTCATAGGCCTCCTGCCTTTCTGCTATTTGCCAAGATTCATACATTTCCCGATCACATCACCGGTGCGGAGATACTCGTAGGTAGGCATCTCAAAAAGAACCGGTTTCAGCTCATGGTAATTGATCTTTCCTTCTTCGTTTAATACATTCTCTTCTGCATAAACGCCATCGATCTTACAGATAAAGCTTTCAAAGCCTTCTGTCTCATAGATATCATCCACAGTACAGTCCATGACCACCGGCGCCTCATCGATCACCGGCGCTCCGGTTCCTTCTGTATGGAATTGGAACATCTCTGATTTATCTACTTTATTCCCGCTGACACAGCCTGCCCGGTCTGCTTTTTTCAGCATCGCCTCATCTACGATATTCACAGTCAATGCACGGGTTTCTTTGATCCCTTTATTGGTATAATGGGGTTTTGCAAGGCTGACCATGATCCGGTCATGACCGATGATCCCCACATGTCCTACCAGGACATAATTAGGTTTTCCATTTACCATAGTTCCTACTACTACAAGAGGAGTAGGATAAAGTGCAATGCTCTTTCCGATATTCTTTTTCATGATATTACTTCCTTTCCATCTTGTTTATCTCAGTTTTTTGCCAAGCTCATAGGCCTGTTTTGGATATTTTGACTGCCGGGTCATAGAAGGAGTCCCGCAGCCTTTTCCAAGTACCATTCCCATATCCTTCAGATTCAGGTAACGGACCAGGGTCTTATAATGAGCTTCCAGAGCGTCAAAGGTCCAGCTGTCACTGTTCCAGGCAGCTGTCAGAAGCGCGGATCTCATACCTTTGCTCTGTATACTGCTGTTAAATGCGCAGAAACGGTCGATCAGTGTTTTCAACTGTGCCGACATTCCATAGTAATACAGAGGTGTTACAAACACCATCATATCCGCCTCCAGGATATCCCTGCGGAATCCTTCCACATCATCTTTCTGGACACATGGCCCTTCATAACCACAGTGGATGCATCCTGTGCAGGGATGGATATCTCCATGGGCAGCGTCGATCACCTTCACACTGTGGCCGGCTTCTTCGGCTCCCCGGATAAAATTTTCCGCCAGCATGTTGGAAGAACCATGCTTATTGGGACTTCCTTCCAGAACTACAATCTTCATCTTAATGCCTCCAATCTGACAGATATCTTCCTGTCTTCATGTATATTGTAAGATGGATTGCTTTCTAAGTCTAATACCTGTCTATTATTGTTCTCCATACGTTTTATGAATAGTTCAGCTTCCCACTATTTTCTCTATTGCACCTTCAAAAGCTGGTCACCAGAATTTACGGGCATATCAGAGGATACTCTTTCCACTATCTTATTCCCGCTTGTCACAATAACCATAGTTTCAGTGGGATATCCCCCATTTTTCACTACATCCAGATCTACAGTTGCAATAGGA